>CAKMJS010000092.1 GCA_927405585.1 uncultured Desulfosporosinus sp. | reverse complement strand
TCCTCGCACTTTCAGACATCGATATATAGGGATTAAAGCGATGAATAAGCCAGGCTTTGATCGGGTAGGGATCTTCAGTTAGGATGCTCTCAACTATTTGCCCGACCGCCCCATCATAAGCAGGAATGATTTGACCTGGTGTGCCTTTAACGCCTGTGCCATCAATTCGTCTCCTAGTTGGCCTGGGGAAACCCGGTTGAGCTATACCCCCTAAGCCTTTAGCGTAAGCGGCTTGATCCGGGAAATCTTTTAAGAAATTGGCCGGTTTGGTTCTATAGTAACCCCCCGGAACTTCTAAGTTTCCAATCATCATATTTACGATCAGAATCGCACGACGTAGTTGATAGTCATTCGGTGTATAAGCCGTTCGCCAGCCAAAGTCTAAGATCGCCTTAGGTGCTGCAGCTGCAAACTCTCTGGTGATCTGAAGGATTTTGTCTTTGGAAATGCCAGTCTCCTGCTCTGCCCACTCCGGGGTTTTATCCTTAACCTCGTCTGCCCATTGCTCGAAGCCCTCCGTATATTGGGAGATAAACGGCGCATCATAGAGTTTTTCCTGAATCATGATATTGGCCATGGTCATCACAAAGGCCAAATCCGTCGTGGCTTTGATCGGAAGCCATTCTCCTTTTGAGGCCGTTACGCTAAAACGCGGATCGAGGACTACAAGTTTAGCCCCATTGCTGAGCGCTTTGGAAACAGCAGTCGTCTGAGCGACATGAATTCCTTCAAACCAGTTTCGACCAATGGAGATAAGATATTTGGTATTGGCGTAATCAGCTTGTATCGCTTCATTTCCAAAGGTCGTGTCTAAAGCTACGGAACGAGTCATAGGACAGGTTGCCTCATGTGAAAACACATTAGGCGTACCCAGAGCCTTACCAATCGTTCGGAAAAACCAATCATGGGGGCCTTTACGGCTCGCTAAGGCGATCGCTTCTCCGCCGTATTGATCCTTTACGTTATATAGTTTATCGGATATATAAGTGTATGCTTCGTCCCAACTTACTTCTTTGAATTTGCCTTCACCCCGTTCGCCGGTACGAATCATCGGTTTCTTAATCCGTTGGGGATCATAAAGCAGTGACGGGCCAGCATTTCCTCTCGCACAGATTACGCCACCGAAAGCCTCATCACTGGGATGACCGTCAATCTTAAAGACTTTACCGTCTTTGACTTTAACGGAGATTGGGCATTGGTTCCTACACATTTCACAGGAAGAGAAAACAACCGTTTCAGCTGCCTCACCGGTAGCCTCAGCTTTGAGAGGGTTCAGCTTATTAAAGGTACCAAACCCACCCACGACTGCTATAGTACCCCCCGTCCCATAAAGAATGCCCTTTAAAAAATTTCTTCGTTTCATATTTATAACCATTCCTTTCGCTGCACTCAAGGCACAAAACGTAAGATCAATCCTAACAACCGCCGACCATTTCCTGGACTTCAGGCTTGGCCTCGGTTTTCGGGGTATCAGCACTGACAGCGCTATTAGTATCACCGCTTCCAGCGCTACCAGCTGAGCTAACGATTCCTCTCCACTGCAACATGCCCCCAGTTAAGACTTTGACTTTAGTTGGGTCATAGCCTTTCTCGACTAGAACCTGCCATGCGGCCTGAGCACGAGTACCGTTAAGATCGATTAAGACAATCTCCTTGTCCTTACTAATCTGGGTAAGGTTGTTTTCCAGTGTACCCAAAGGTCTGTTCAGCGCCATCTTGATATGCCCAGTGGCATACTCTCTCGCTTCCCGAATATCAACTAACTGCCACCCTTGATTGGCCGTTAAGGCAGCGTCCAAATCATCCACCGATATGTTGGCAGTATCCGGAAGCGCGGCTTGGGCGGGTGGGGTATTCTGACTACTGTTAATCACCGGGGGATCCTGTCCTTTCTCGCCAGCCCCTACCGGTGTGCCACAGCCAGATAAAAAAGTCATGCCAAACCCTAGTACTAATAGATAGATTAATGTCAAACCCATGGATCGTCTTGACATCGACTTAGCTTTCAAATTTTTCGCCCTCCTTAGTAAATTAATTCATACATGAACAAAAAGAATATTCTGCAATCAGCGTCAAGCCTCCAATCGCACTATTTATCTAATGCATTGCTTCACAAGCACAACTGCAACTGAGACGCTGATAGGTTATCCTTCGTCAATCTGTACTTTTTCTCCTTCAGTTTACCTATTGCTTGTTATTATAAGCACATTCAAAATCGCAATAGCTTCCCCCATTGTGAATAAAGTCTTATTCACATATGCTAATCCTATAAATTCTTACTCTATTTATTTGGAGCAAGAAAAATGAAAGTTTGAAAGGATGTTTATGAATGCTAACAAGAAAACTATCTCTATTCTTGTCCTCACTCGTAATTACCGGTCTTATTGTTACTGGTTGTGGTCAAGCGGTGCCTGTCGCAGCTCCTCCGCCAGCTCCAGTGGTTGCACCGGTTGAAGCTCCCGTTGATTCCGCTAAGTTGATCCAAGATGCGGTTGCTACCTATATGAAGGCTCCCGCTGCTGCTATTCTTAATGACAAGCTTAAAAGTGAACTTGAAGCAACCCCTGACGCCTATTTCGTGCTTGATATCCGAAAAGCCGACGATTATGCCAAAGGACACATCAAAGGTGCCGTCAACGTTCCCTTCGGTCCGGAGCTTGCTAACAATCTAGACAAGATTCGCGCTGCAGCCCAAGGAAAAACCTTCGTTGTCACTTGCTACTCCGGTCAAACAGCCGGTCAAACCGTTTCTGCTCTCAATATTGCAGGAGTCAAAGCAATTTCACTTCAATTCGGTATGGGCAAAGATGGTTTCCTTCAAGGCTGGATGGCCAAAAAATATCCTATGGTCACAGATGCCACTCCTATGCCGGATGCACCTGCTGTGCCTAGTCCAAACAAAGTCCTCGACCAAGCCTTTAAAGATTTCTTCACTAATTTGCCAGCTGACATCTATCAAATTACGCAACAAATTCTTAAAGAAGCCTTAGACAAAAAAACAGCTGACCTTGACTACTTTATTGTCGATTTACGCAAAGCCGAAGACTTTGCCAAAGGACATATTCAAGGAGCGATAAATGTTCCTTATGGTCCGGATGTTTCAACTAACCTTGACATGATTAAAGAAAAAGGTAAAGGCAAAACCGTTGTTGTCTACTGCTATACCGGCCAAACTGCTGGTCACGTGGATTCTCTGTTAAATATGATGGGTGTAAAAACCCGCAGCCTAGCCTTCGGGTTTGGCAAAGAGGGTGATAACAAAAAGGGTTGGAGTGCAACCTATCCCGATGCAATCGTTAAATAAGGAATTCAATTTATAGATCTAACTAAATTGATCAATGCCGGACAGACTTTTAATAAGTCAGTCCGGCATTTTTATGTACTACAAAAAACTCTCAAGTGTTCTATGGAAGCCAATTCTTTGGATTTTACATGACTTGTCATTGTAAAGAATTAGGGATAAACTGTGACAGGGAGGGGAGTATCAATGGAACAAGTCTTAATTAAGACCCATCAATTAACAAAACGGTATGGACCGGTTTCTGTGGTCAAAGGTCTTAACCTTGAAGTAAAGAGTGGAGAAATCTTCGGCTTTCTAGGACCGAATGGTTCAGGTAAAACCACTACCATTAAAATGTTAACCGGCCTACTCGTGTTAAAATTCAATATATCGAATTCGATTGGGATCAACTTTTTCGATCAGAGCCAGTTCTTCTTCGCTTGGCGCCAAAGTTAAGGGTAAATCCGTCTGAGTAATTTCCCAGCCTGTATTAGCTTGCACTTCAGCCAAATTAGAGTAGGGGTGAATGCTTTCAAGAACTAACAGCCCGTTTTCCATGACGAACGTACATAAATTAGTGATCACTTTAAATTGTTTGAAAGGATCAGCTTTAGCCGTGCAAAAAGCCACTTCCGGAACGAATGACTTAATATCCTGCTTCGTCTTCCAAATCAAGGTTTTCTTAGTCACGGGTGTTAAAGTAGCACTCCCTGCACCTCCAGGCAATCTCACCTTTGGCTTATCGTATTCCCCTCCTACAAAGGACATATTTATCTCGCCCCTCGGGCTTATTTGCACCAAGCTCAACATTGAAATATCTACTCGGCCTGTACAAGCCAGATCAAAAATTTCATCCAAACCATAGTCTGCCACTCCGCCCTCATACAAGTTTGAAGAAAGTGTAGACCCTATGACTGCAGGGTTCCCCCAGTTGGGATCGACTCCACCCGCAATATTGATGAATGTAAACTCTATGCCCAAGGCTTTTGCCAGCTTCATGGCAGTCATGGGTACTGGCGAAGCTAGACCGTGGAAGACAATATCTCTACTCATAATTTCTCGAGCAAGAGCAGTAACCATTATTTCGGCTGGTCCATAATTCATTTTACACCCTCCCATCCCGTCACGCGTGCTAGGTAATCGTCCAACTTACCTTCTTTGATTGCTTGACCATACGCAGCCATTCCCGAAGCATCCACACTATTGTAGGTAGGGTAACAAATACCTGGCTTAGCTCCTTCCGGTGCTAAGACGACCGCTTCGACCAAGAAATAGGGAATGGAGGTTAGTTTTGGTTCTTGCCTAAAGCTTTCAGTCTCAATCAGTTTTTCAGTGGTAATAATAGTTTTCTTTGCTGCGCGGCTAAGTAAGATATCCTGGAAATCCGAGCCTATGATCCGGGCATTACCGTACTGATCTGCTTCTTGAACATGGATAATCGCCCAATCAGGCTGCAAAGCCTTTACTGTTACAACCTCTTCATCCGAGAACGGACTCTTCATGATTTGAAAGAATTCAGGGCGCTGAGCGATTAAATCACTCCCCCACATACCTCCTACGCCCATGAACGGAATCCCATACGCTCCCGCACGGAGAGCATTAATAATTGCCGTTCACGAACCCTCTATGGCTTTGATTTTTCCTGATTGTATTCCTTTTCTCATGCCTGGAGCCAAGCCATACTCATTTTCGAAGCCAAAGAAACCAAAGTATACTTCATTCATACTTTCCGCTGCGCAGAGAACGTCCATCGCAAAACCAGGCGCAGCACCCACCCCTTTGAGATGGGTTCGTTTCAACATCGCTAATTCCTGACAGAATGCAGCAGGGGTTCGATGTAAAGCATTGCCACCGACCGCTAGCATTTGCCCGTTTAGCACTAATCGGACTGCGTCAGGCATAGTCATAAGTTTGCTTATCATTTTTGTTACCTCCTCCTTAGTTAAAGCAAGAGCCTTTGTACTCTATTTCATAATTCGGTATTCTACACATAACTAACCAATACCTCTAAGTAAGGATATAACAAAGGCAGTCAGCCCCTTCTAATGGTCTTGACTGCCCTTATCCTTCTCATCACCACGCAGATCTAAGGATCTTTTCTACGAATACCCTAGCCATATCTGGATCAAATTGTGTACCCGCGTTTTTCTTGATCTCCTCAGTGGCCTGCTCTTCACTTAAGGCGTTCCGGTAAGGTCGCTCACAGGTCATGGCATCGTAGGCGTCAGCAAGGGCTATGATCCTTGCTTTCCAGTGAATCGCCTCACCTTGTAATCCTTTTGGGTAACCCGACCCATCCCACCTCTCATGGTGAGCGAGGACATATTCTGCAGTATTGTGATACTCGCTCGAAGTGCCTAACAATCGATACCCTGTTTCGGGATGGTGCTGTATTTGCGCCCATTCCTCCTCAGATAATTTGCTTGATTTGTTCAATATCCCTTCATTAATGGCGATCTTTCCGATATCGTGTAATTCTCCTGCAAGCCTTAGTTCTTTAAGCTCATCATCATTTAAGTTGTAGGCTCTCCCGATCTCTTCACAAAGACTACTGACTCTTTTGGAATGAGCACCTTCCCAAAAGCTTTTGGAATGTATTGTGTTGAGGATTGATTTAATAATCTCGCTTCGTTTGCTGGAACTATCTAAGATTTTCTTATGATACATGTGATCTTCTGCATTTTTTAAAACATTTAAGGCCGACTGGTTTTCTCTAATTTTCGTATCCCATCCAAATGAAACAGATATATTAATATCCATTATCTTTTTCTGTTCAACTTTTTCGTTTATCCGCTTAACCAACTCCTGTACGAAAACCGCTTCAGTTTTAGGGAGTAATATTACGAATTCGTCTCCGCCAGTCCTTGATATGATATCATCCGCACGGCATTCCATTTTAAACACTTCTGCTACCTGCCGAATAAGTTGATCGCCATATTGATGACCAAAGGCATCATTGAAAGTTTTTAGACCATTAACATCAGAAAATACAAAGGACAGCGGCAAATTCCTTTTTGTATCTAACCGTTTCAATTCTTCTTCAAAGAATCTTCGATTATATAAACCTGTCAACTGATCGTGGTAACTTAAATACTCGATTTCCTTGCGTTTTTCTTTCTTCTCACTGAAATCCCTAAATACCAACACAACGCCAATAACCTTACCCAACGAGTCCTTAATGGGTGCAGCTGTATCCTCAATAGCTCTTTCCGATCCATCTTTTGATATCAAAATTGTGTGATTGGCTAGCTCAATCGTTTCTTCGGTTTCAAACACTTTCTGGACAGGACTTTCTACCGTCTCTCGTGAGTATTCATTAATAATTTCAAATACCGTTTCAAAGGACTTCCCATAGCCTTCTTCTTGGCTCCAGCCAGTTAACCACTGGGCAACCGGATTCATAAATTCAACGATACCATTCTTATTAACAGCTATTACTCCATCACCTACAGAGGTTAATGTGGCCTGTAATTTTTCTTCATTTTCCCTTACCTTATATTGTTCTGTCTCAATTCGTCTGAGCATGGTGTTGACGGAATTTCTTAGTAATGAAAATTCATCTTTTCCATTGACTTTTAATTTTTCAATATTATTTTTGGATAAGTCTAAACCTATCACTTCATTCGTCAATTTCATAAAGGGTCGCGAGATGTATCTTCCTAATAGGTAGAAAATAAGGAACAGAATCGCCACCATAATAGTAGTATAAAGAAGCATAAAATTATTGATTTGATTCATCCCGCCTATGAATAAATCTCTTGTCTTGGTTATGGTCATCCGTATTGAAGACCCTTCGTAGACAGTGTTTGAGATTATAAAGTCCGCTTGCATTATGTCCTTCCCCTTAACGAGCATGACTTGGTGCAATGAAACACTTTCACTCTCCTCCAAAGAAGGTTCTGAATCACTGCTATCATTAGCTATTGTTGTGAAAATAATATTGCTATCTGTAATTTCATTTAACTTATCAATCATAGTTTGATCAATAAGCCTGCCAATTAGCATTCTACCCGATTTTCTTACTTTCATTGAATCGGTTATTTCGGATGTCGCAATAAAATAGAATTGATCCCCGAATTTTAAGATCTTAGACGACTCAGCTTCTGACTTAGAAGTCCCTATAAATCTTTCCATATTTTCATCAAGGGTCTGCGGAAATTGTGTGAATTGATTCTCTGTATCATTATAATATTGTTTATACCGAATCGAATTATAGTCATCAACAAAAAGAATAAAGTTAACTTCAAGATTTGAGAAAGTGTCCTCAATTAAATTACTATCGATGTACTCCTGCGTATCTTTGTCATTAATAAAATCATACGAATCATCCCATTTACTATAATCATAAACGGTCCCTTGATACTTCGTCTTCTTTTCATTCAGAAAGGATTCCGCACTTTTACTAATCGAATTAATTTGAACTTCCTCCTGATTTTCGAGGTAGTTTGAAAAAAATTCCGAAAAGACCATGTTACTTAAGAAAACAAAAGCAAATGTTATAGCTATTATGATGAAAGTTATTTTATTTCTCACCTTCATACAATGGCCTTCTTTCTTTACTAAAATTTTACTACCATCATTTGTATAACTATTTTATTTTCTTCATAATATCATAAATTTTACGATTTATATGTCGTATAATATGGAAATTAAAGATATTATTCTGAATTCGACTTTTCAAACAAATCGAGAGCCAGGGTTCTTTTGGGCCCAACCATTTAATGCCATGTGGAATAGAAAAGGGTACGGCTACAATGCCGTCTATACTATAGATATTAAAGTTGAATAATCTGCTCTATGTAATTCAACTGGAGTATATACTCCTTTTGCAAAATATGTTAATATATGGTAACAATACATATTTAATAAAGGGGTTGTGTCACATGGCTAGACATTCGAAATTTACTAATAGTCCTAATACTGTTAAATCTGCACGAATCATAGCTATTGCCTCGCAAAAAGGTGGGGTTGGCAAGACAGCAACTGTCACAAACATGGCTGTTGGGTTAGTGAGTCTTGGCTATAAGACAGCAATCATCGACATGGATGCTCAAGGACACATTGCCTTATCGTTTGGAATCAAAAAAACGAACTTAACCAAAACTATTTATGATGTATTAATTGGTGAAGCGAAAATGAGAGACATCAAGCAGCATGCATTTGGCGTGGATTTGTACCTATCCAACAATTCTCTTGCTAATCTCAGTACAAAAGTCATGGCTCACCTTAATGCCAAGCTATTCCCAGCCCCCAAATACCTTTTGAGAAAAGCAATTGCTCAGATTAATACTCAGTACGATTACATCTTAATCGACACTTCTCCAAGCAATGATATGCAAACGATGAATTCACTGTTAGCTTCTACTGATATTATCATCCCTGTCCTTCCAGAGGGTCTTTCTATTGATGGCATCTACGAGACAATTGTGCTCATCAAAGGGATACAGGAACAAGGAGAAGGTTCTAAGCTAAACATTTTAGGGATATTGCCTACGATGGTCCAAGACCACACCAACCTTCATCATGTGAAGCTTCAAGAACTACGGAAAGAATTCGCCGAGACCCCTGACATCAAGGTGTTTGACACTGTGATCAAACGAGCTATACGGCATGGATTAGCTCAAACCATCGGTGAGCCGGACATTAAAAAAGCACCAGAGTACCTTTCTTTTGTAAAAGAGGTACTGGCCATAGCTTGAGCTTCAAGTTCGCCATATTTGCCTACTATCAGCTGAACTAGAATTTTTCGCAAAGTCTTTCAGCTTGGAATTATCGAAAAAAGGTACCAGTTATCAAAACTGATACCTTTTTTCAATATAAACCTTCTAATTACAAATGTAGTTATTGGTTTGAATTTATTGTTCAAAGGTTTGGACCGAAGATCGGAAGAATACCGGCACTTGTTCAGCTTTGCGTTTTACAGAGTTGTAGTTTACATAGATGGTTTGGGCTCTAAGTACTAAATCCTCTGAACCAGTTTTATAAATCTCAAACTCTACACTATAACTTGTATTTCCTATGTGGAAAATGCGCGTCCCGATTTCTAACTCTTCATCGAACATCGCTGAGCTTTTGAACTCCAGGGTAGTTTTGACTAGAGCCATATCCATTTTGCCTTCTTGAACAAGTTGCATATAATCAAGACCAATCTTTCGGAAATATTCTGTTATGGCAACATCCAGATAGGTTAGGTAGTGCGCATTAAATACAATTCCTTGCCAATCAACTTCCGAATACCGAACCCTTAACCGGTGGAAAAAGCGAAAATCGCTTCGCATGACTCTCCCCCCCATATCAACAGTTAAAATATCTGATCTTGCAGAATTGTAAGATAGGTAACTCTCACCTAAACTAGTTCTAATGACCAAAAAGAGTCAAAAGCACACCAGCTGCACAGGCAGTCCCAATAACTCCTGCGACATTAGGACCCATGGCATGCATAAGCAGGAAATTTGAAGGATTTTCCTTTTGACCAACCACCTGGCTGACTCTTGCAGCCATAGGCACAGCAGAAACTCCTGCAGAACCAATCAGGGGATTTATTTTCCCGCCCGTCACCCTACACATTATTTTCGCAATCAGTAAGCCGCCAAAAGTGCTAAATGCAAAGGCAATCAGACCTAGCGCTATCAGTTTGAGCGTTTCTGGCTTTAAGAAAACATCTGCATTGGCAGTTGCACCCACGGTAAGACCGAGAAAAATTGTTACAATATTTATTAGCTCATTCTGAGCGGTCTTAGAAAGTCTCTCGACGACCCCGCTCTCCTTAAAAATATTGCCAAGCATCAACATCCCGACCAGCGATGCAATCGGAGGAAGAAGTAGTACTACGATGATTGTTACAGTCAACGCAAACATAATTCTCTCGAGCTTTGAAACTTGTCTCAGCTGGTCCATTTTTATCATTCTTTCCTCTTTTGTGGTCATTAACTTCATGATTGGAGGTTGAATAAGTGGTACTAAGGCCATATATGAATAGGCCGCAACTGCTATCGGCCCAATCAAATGGGGTGCCAACTTGGACGCCAGAAATATTGATGTAGGACCGTCAGCTCCTCCGATAATTCCAATGGCTGCTGCTTCTTGAGGAGTGAAGCCAAGCAATAGAGCACAAATAAAGGCAAAATACACCCCGAATTGCGCACCTGCACCAAGCAATAAGCTGGAAGGCCTTGCAATCAACGGCCCAAAATCAGTCATGGCCCCAACGCCTAAGAAAATGAGGGGTGGGAAAATTTCCAACTGTACCCCCTGAAACAAATAATACAATAGCCCTCCTGCTACTTCACCCTGCGGAGCATTCATAAGCCCTGAAAGTGGAAGGTTTACTAGAAACATACCAAAAGCGATCGGAAGAAGCAGTAATGGCTCAAATTTTTTCTTTATGGCAAGGTAAATCAGAACAAAGGAAATACCGACCATTACAACGTTCCCTAAGGAGATTGCTGTGAATCCGGAGGTTAACCAAACTTCAGTGATTGCTTCTGTGTATTTCTTTAAAAATGCCATCTTAACACCTCCTCTTCTTGACCATTAGAGTAAAAATAGCCTATCTCCCGCTTTAACAGATGTACCAATGGTGACCATAATTTTAGAGATAACGGCATCACGAGGAGCCATAATTTCATTTTCCATTTTCATAGCTTCCAGAATACATAAAACTTGACCTTTTTCAACCTTTTGTCCCTCAGTTACTTTGATACTTGTAATTGTTCCCGGCATGGGCGACATTATCGTTTCTTCTGCACTGGTTGCTTCAGAAGAGGATGAGGATGCATCCTTGTATTTCTTAACTGGATTTATCGACGCTTGCATGACCTGCTTACTAGCGCTCCTAGCCCAATCTTTCGATTCAACTGCCTTTTCTACCTCTACTTCAAATATCTTGCCGTTGATTGTTACTTTATATTTCATTATTTACACCCTCCATAGTATTGCAGTATATCTATAGCGCCTTAATTGACTTAAATTCTAGCCTACTTAACGGAATACCCTCGTAATGGCTGACAACTGCCATAATGATGGCCCGCGTCTCATCATCAATTGTTCCTGCTACAACTTTGTCTACACTGACTAAATTGTCGTTTTTTTCAGGTTTTTTAAATCGCTCAGTGAAAAAGCTTATCAACTTTGATTGTGCTACGATAACCGCCCATAAGACAATAAGGACGATAAACACAATCCCCATTCCACTTATTGTAGTGTCTATACCCAGAAGCAGTTTGTCTGCAATTGTCATTCTTCCTCCTCCAATTGTTTCAATAAAGCTATGACACCCACCCACTAAAAGGGAATATTGCCATGCTTATTTTGTGGATGCGATTCTCGCTTGGAGCTCAGCATTTTTAGACTTTGAATGATTGTTTTTCGAGTATCACGCGGGTCAATAACATTGTCGATCAAACCCTTAGCACTAGCAATATAAGGGTTTGCAAATTTTTCTCGATATTCTTCGGTTCTTTGTTTCATGGTAGACTTAGGGTCTTCGGACTTCATAATTTCATCACGGAAGATAATATTGGCGGCACCGTCCGGTCCCATAACTGCGATTTCTGCCGTCGGCCAGGCTACCGCAACATCTGCACCTAATGAACGACTACACATAGCGACGTAAGCCCCACCGTAAGCCTTACGAAGAATAATCGTGATTTTAGGGACAGTGGCCTCTGAATATGCGTACAGGATTTTAGCGCCATGACGGATAATTCCGTTGTGTTCTTGATCAACTCCAGGCATAAAGCCAGGAACATCGACGAACGTTACCAGGGGTATATTAAAGCAATCACAAAAACGTACAAAACGGGATAGTTTATCCGATGCATTAATGTCCAGGCACCCAGCCAGATAGGCAGGCTGATTCGCAATAATTCCGACAGACATTCCCTCGAAACGAGCAAAACAGGTTACGATATTTCGAGCAAAATGTTGATGCACTTCAAAGAAGTCACCATCGTCGACAAGAAGATTGAGGACATTCCGGACATCGTATTGTTTATTGGGTTCGATCGGTACCACGTGCAACAGTTCGTTCTCTTCTATTTCAGGTGGCGCGTCCTCAAACACAGGAGGCTTATCAAGGTTGTTTTGAGGCAAGAAGGTTAATAAATGTCTTACCATTGCCAAGGTTTCTGTTTCCGATTCGCCAAGGAACTGAGCTACGCCGCTCGTCTGATTATGGGCCATCGCCCCTCCTAATTCCTCGGTGGTCACTTCCTCCCCTGTCACTGACTTAATGACTTGGGGACCCGTAATAAACATTTGGCTGGTCTTATCAACCATAAAGATAAAATCGGTAATCGCTGGAGAATAAACAGCGCCGCCGGCACAAGGCCCCATGATCACCGAGATTTGCGGAATAACCCCAGAGGCTAAGGTATTCCGATAAAATATGTCCCCGTAAGCGGATAGGGCGCTAACACCCTCTTGGATACGCGCGCCGCCCGAGTCATTAAGCCCGATCACTGGAGCTCCGTTCTTTAGAGCGAGGTCCATTATTTTGCAAATTTTCCGAGAATGTAGCTCCCCTAACGCTCCGCCGAAAACAGTAAAGTCTTGGGAAAACAAATATACAAGACGTCCATGAATTGTACCATAGCCCGTAACGACACCTTCCCCAAGATTGACAACATCAGCTTTTGTAAAATCGGTCATTTCTCCTTTAATAAACGTATCCGTCTCAACAAAACTATCTTCGTCAAGGAGTACATCAATACGCTCCCGAGCAGTCATTTTGCCATTTTCATGTTGCCTAGTGATACGCTGAATCCCGCCCCCTAGTTTTGTTGCCTCCTGGAGGGCTGTTAGTTCCCTAAGTTTATCGTAGATATCCAAGGTTTCCATCTCCTTTAGCTTAACTGCCGCGTTGTACGAGTTCTATGAGTGTATTGAAAGTACTTTTGGGATGTATAAACGCGATACGGCTACCCCCTAGACCGATTCTAGGCGTCTCATCGATTAAACGAAATCCTAAAGTTTTTAATTCTAGTAATTTTTCTTCAATGTTCTCGACCTGAAGTGCAATATGATGTAGGCCGCCCCCTCGGGTGGCGAGAAATTTCCCGATGGAACTGTCGGCTACTGTAGGCTCTAATAGTTCCAGATTAGTGTCGCCTAAAGGTAAGGTCGCGGTCCTAACATTTTGTTCTTGGACCGTTTCTATATGGCTACACCTTAGCCCTAACGCTTCATAGACCCCTATGGCCTCGTCTAAGTTTGCGACGGCGATCCCTAGATGATCAAGTTGTAATTGAATGCCCATAGTTTATAAACTCTCCTCTCAAAGTCTCTTTAACCAAAGGTAGACTCTTCGAAATTCCTTTGTTTGATAAAATCGATTATATCTACCGTGGAGGTTCCAGTTCCGAAAATTTCGGCTACACCCGCTTCTTTTAGTGACGTTTTGTCATCTTCAGGAATAACCCCTCCGGCAATCACCAAGATATCTTGCGCTCCCTCTCTAGCTAGGAGTTCGATAATTCTCGGAAGCAGATAACTGTGGGCACCGGATAAGATGCTGATTCCAATGATTTGTACATCCTCTTGAATCGCTGCCTCAACGATTTGTTCCGGTGTTTGTCGTAACCCGGTATAAATAACTTCCATACCAGCATCGCGCAGCGCCTGAGCAATAACCTTAGCCCCGCGATCGTGACCATCCAAACCGACCTTGCCGATTAATACCCGTATGCGTTGTCCTTTTTCCATGACTACTCCTCCTATCTAAAAGGTGTTCTCTTGCCTGTATTCTCCAAATACTTTTCGTAATACATCGCAGATTTCACCCAATGTGGTGTACTCCCGGACACAATCCAGAAGATAGGGCATTAAGTTTTCCGTACTCTGTGCTGCTTTCTCTAACTCAATTAGACTCTTTTCCACCACAGCTTGATTTCTTTTCCGATAGACTGCAGCTAATTTTTTCTTTTGCTCTTGCTCAACTTGAGGATTTATCCTCAGTAATCCTTGCGGTGGATCTTGCTTTATCTGAAATTTATTAATGCCAACAATAATTCGTTGTTGATGCTCGATCTCCATTTGATAACGATAGGCACTCGCCTGGATTTCCCGTTGTTGAAAACCAAGTTCGATGGCCCGGACGGCGCCTCCTAATTCATCAATCTGATCAATATAGTCCCAGACGGCCTTTTCTAGGTCCTCCGTCAATTTTTCTACGGCATAAGAACCGCCCAAGGGATCCACCGTATCCGTGACGCCAGTTTCGTAGGCAATGGTCTGTTGGGTTCGTAAAGCGAGAAGTGCCGATTCTTCGCTTGGCAGCGCGAGTGCCTCATCCCAAGCATTTGTATGCAAGGATTGGGTGCCTCCAAGTACAGCACTCAGTGCCTGAAAGGCCACCCGCATGATATTCACCTCGGGTTGTTGGGCCGTCAAGGTGCACCCTGCAGTCTGAGTATGAAAACGCAGCATTAGTGATTTGGGATTCTGAGCCTTAAACCTGTTTTTCATAATCTGAGCCCACACTCTACGAGCAGCTCTAAACTTGGCGATTTCTTCAAAAAAGTTGGAGTGGGCATTGAAGAAAAAGGAGAGACGGGGTGCAAAATGATCAATTTCTAATCCAACGTCTAGGGCAGCTTGTACATAGGCAATTCCGTCCGCCAGGGTAAAAGCCACCTCTTGAACCGCATTCGAGCCGGCTTCGCGAATATGATAGCCACTGATACTAATCGTGTTCCAGTTCGGAAGATGCACGGCACAATATTTAAAGGTATCCGTGATGAGACGCATTGAGGGTACCGGAGGGAAAATATAGGTTCCTCTGGCCATATATTCCTTTAAAATGTCATTTTGAATGGTTCCTGATAACTTGGAGGGTTCTATACCCTGCTTTTCGGCAACCACAATATACATTGCCAGCAGTATGGCAGCGGGAGCATTAATCGTCATAGATGTGCTAACCTTATCTAGTGGGATATCCTTGAAGAGTGCTTCCATGTCAGCCAAGGAATCGATTGCAACGCCAACTTTACCCACTTCTCCTTGGGCCAGAGGGTCGTCAGAGTTATAACCAATTTGGGTCACCAGATCGAAGGCAACGCTCAAGCCCGTCTGCCCTTGTTTCAGAAGATAGAGAAATCTGGTGTTAGTTTCTTGCGCGCTTCCAAAGCCGGCATATTGACGCATTGTCCAGAACCTACCCCGGTACATGTCCGGTTGAACACCACGAGTATACGGAAATTCTCCCGGAAAGCTCAAATCTCTTAAATAGTCCATATCTAGACTATCTGGTGCATAAAGCGGCTGAAAGTCGATCTCGGACTCTACGGTTGACACCCGTTTATTAGTTAATTCAGAAGGCTTCTTTTTACTCTCCCAAAGAGCTCTTGCTTGGGTAATTTTTTCTAATTCCTTACCTTTATCCATAGATTTTCTCACTCCCCTGTGCTAATGCTTGCTTGACGAGAGGGCCAACCTCCCATGGCAGGTTAGCCACTCTTACAACGCAGCAGTTAATGCTTCAACTTTACTCTCAAAGGTCCCATTACCTCGTTCAATAATTGCTCCAGCATGCCCCATTCTTTTGACTGAAACCGCCCACATTGGGACAGGAATTCCATTACGTTGAAGAATCTCTTTCGCCATGTATTCGTAAATTTTCAAGCCAAAAGCTCCTTTCTCTATCTATTCACAATTATCTGATTTCTATATATTGCAAGATTCATGCCAATTTTTGGCATGACAAAAAAGAGGCGGAATAGCCACATTCCGCCTCTTTTTGTGTTAGTCTTAATTTGTCTCATCGAAACATATCGTTACAATGGCGTTGCAGGTCGTTTCAAGCGTTTCGTGTATTCCAGGTGTTTCACTCACCATCCCGCCTGTAGAACTAGATAGTATCGTATCCTTTCATTTTTCTCCAGAGCGTCGTTCGACTAATACCAAGTTTTTTTGCCGCCTCTGTTTTGTTACCTTGGACGCTATTTATAACATGGTTAAGTTCTTCTTGTTCACTCGAACATCGCGCAGAAGGTGTAAGGCGTTCGAATAATGATAAAAGTAACTGCTCATACTCCTCTTCTCTATAGAGCGCCGCGAATCGTTCGATAATATTTCTTAGCTCCCGGATATTACCCGGCCAGTTATAGTCTTTAAATACTGTTTGTTGAGAAATCGCTTCAATATCTATTTCTGTAAGATCATGACACTTTTCCAAAAGAAACTTTTTCACGAGTAAAGGAATGTCTGTTTTGCGAACTCGAAGAGGTGGAAGACGAAGTTCTAAGACGTTTAGCCTATAATACAAATCCTTTCGAAAGTCACCTTTTAAGGTCATTTCCCACAGATCTTTATTTGTAGCGGATATAACCTGGATGTTTACTGAACGAATATGGTCTCCTCCAATACGTAGAACCTCATGTTCTTCTAAGACCCGTAACAGACGAGATTGTAATGACATGGACAATTCCCCAATTTCGTCTAAAAATACGGTTCCCTCATGTGCAAGTTCAAATAATCCGGGTTTTCCACCCTTTTTAGCTCCCGTGAAAGCACCTTCTTCGTACCCAAAAAGCTCGCTCTCCAATAAGTTATCAGGAATGGCTGCACAGTTTATAGTGACAAAAGGATGGCGAAAACGTAAACCAGCATTATGAATACCTTGGGCAAAAAGTTCCTTCCCAGTTCCAGACTCACCCGTGATTAAAACCGAGGAGGGGTTTTTCGCATAGAGAAAAGCCTCACGTTTAGCTTTTTGTATCTGGTCACTGGTACCAATAATATCTTTAATAAATGTTTTAGCCACAAAACCTTTCTTATATAAACTTTTGCGAATGTTTTCCTCAGCTTCTTGGATGATTCCAATATTTTGAAACGTTGCCACAGCTCCCATTACCTCAGTATTTACCAAGATTGGTATACGGTTAATAACAATTTGGCTATTTCCTACTGACTCAATCTGGTTGAGCTCTGGTATGCGACTTTGAATAACTTTAGTAAGCTTCGCAGAGGGAAAAATATTAGTAATAGATTGACCTAGGACTTTGTATTGAGATGTACCAATCATTTTTTCGGCACTTGAGTTAATGACCGTGATGAGCCCGTTCCTGTCAACAGCTATGATACCTTCATACGAAAAGGCTAAAATTGCCCGTAATTCCTCCGCTTTTCTAGCCTCAACTTTCTTAGAAAAAGCAATTTGGACCGCAGTATCCAGGGCCCGAGTCACGCCGTCTGATGAGTAAATAAAGATTCCCTTGATTCCTTTGATTTCTTTGTTGCTAATTACTTCTTGGAGAAAGCTTCCCCCAATGACAACTTTCACACCTTCGTATTGAAGTTGGTTTAGGATCTCTTCAATATCAGTAATATGTTGATAAGTATATTGCTTAATTGTAATATTCAGCAATCCAGATAGGTTTTCTAGATTAGGAATTTTGCTTTCATACGAAATAAGAGCTACGATATCTGAATATAATTTGGCCTCTTTAAGTGCCGCTAGAATGTCGAAGCCAGTTACTTTAATTTCTACTAAAGGGTTCGATAACTTGCCTGAGAGAAGTTTAGCGGTTCCTCCCGCAGAAAGGAAAACATCAACTTTCCCGTCTTTTTCCATATCTTTTGCCTTTTCCAGGACATCTTTTAACATACAGTCAATAACAAGAATACGGACCGGATGAGGTGCTTTATATTGAAGTTGGTTGATCAACGAAGATAAAGCGTGATAGCTTAATACTGCAATAGTAGGTTCATTTACGGATCCATCCTGCATATCTAAGCTCCCCTTTCAATCTAGCATCCTATCCCTTTTTGGCTTGAGAAGCAATTCGATACGTTAGTCATCCTTACCTTCATCTTTTTATCATTTCTAACCAAACTTTTTCGGCTAATTGATAAGGATCATACTTAAGTGCCGAGTGGCAGCATCAGAATTTGGTAAATCGCTGGAAGGTATTGAATACTATGCAAATAAACAAGCGAAGGACTACCTCATTTCGATAGTCCTTTCTCTTGTTTACTTGAGTGTAGGGGAAGACGGAGCATAATCGTCAACTTTGCTGGTTTGATCCAGATAGCCTGAATTTTTTAGGACAGTGCATGCTGCTCTGAGCTTTTGAGGTAAAAAGTAATAACCCTCAATTTTTAGAGGTTTCCCTGCCCCAGGAAGATTTTTGCAATCACCTCTAGCTATAGCTTCCTGTATCCTCCGTTCAGTCAGAATACTGAAAATATCCTGCATACTGCTATCCCCTCCCCTCACATAAATATTTGTTTCTATTATATGGGGAATAGTAATCATTGCTTACTCCCTTTGCGCAACAGTTTTTGTTTGTAGCACCTTGTCAATAAACAACTTAACCAGCTCCGGATCAAATTGAGTCCCGGCATTTTTCCGGAGTTCCTTAATAGCCATTTCATGAGACAAAGCTCCTCGATAGCTTCTGGAGCTCGTCATGGCATCATAGGCATCAGCAATGGCTATAATCCTAGGTTGAAGGGGTAGGCTCTCTCCCTTTAAGCCCTTCGGATAGCCTAAGCCATCCCATCTTTCATGATGGGCCAACACGTATTCCGCCATTTCTCCCATATCGGTGGCCGTACTCAGAATACGATAGCCGATTTCCGGGTGACGTTTGATTTCTTCCCACTCATCCAGTGTCAATTTTCCTGGCTTATTGAGTATTTTTTCGTCAATCGCTATTTTGCCGATATCATGAAGTAAGCCAACACTTTTTAGCTCCTGAATTTCTCCCTCCGGTAGACCAAGTGCCTCCCCCATCCTATGACAAAGTTCTGATACGCGATAAGAGTGCTGTTCTTCCCGACTGTTCTTTTCGTGAAGAGTTCTAATAATCGTATTGATGGTTTTTCCACGCATACTTGGGCCTTCGAAGAGTTTTTTCTTGTACATACTATCTTCGGCTTTTTTAAAAAGATCTCGAATATCCTTTGCTACATGACGCTTTGTTTCATAGCCAAAAGAAATCGATAATTCAAGCGAACCCACTTTTTCCTGTAAAGCTAACGCATTAATTCGTTTGAGAATTTGCTCCGTTTCAGCCGTATCTGTGTTAGCCAACAGAATGACAAATTCATCCCCTCCAAGTCGGGCAATAATATCATCTCTTCGGCAGCCTTTACGTAACACTTCGGCAACGCTTTTTAGAAGTTCATCTCCAACCGCATGACCAAAGGAATCATTAACCAGCTTAAGGCCATTGACATCGCCCATTACCAGAGTCAAGGGATAATTTCTTTCGACATCGAGTCGTGTTAACTCTTCATCGAAAAAGCGCCGATTGTAAAGACCCGTCAATTGGTCATGAAAGCTTAAATAAATTATTTTCTCCTCAGCACGCTTTCGATCGGTGATATCCTGAATTATGCCAATCAAGCGAACGGCATGGTCTTGGTGGTCGAACTCAATTTTCCCAAGTTCATGTAACCAACGTTCCTCTCCATCATTAATTCTGAGGATTTTATATTCAAAATCGAAGCGCTTCTCCGTCTTTGTCACGTGCCTAAAATATTTGGATAGTTGGTCTCTCCAATCCGGATGTGCAATCCTCAGCCAACCTTCCTTGGTGTGAGGGTAGGTTTCATCAATACCACAAATCTCATGAAGCTCTGCTGTACACTTCCATTCTCTTGTTTTAAGATCCGTTACATAACTCCCCAAACGCGCCACTCTCTGTGACTCACGTAATAAAGCGTTCTGTTCCTCTAATACGGTATTGAGGTCATCTAACTGACACGTTCGCAATTTAATCTTATCTTCTAAGGCCTCATTAAATCGATTGATTTCCTCTTCAACCTTTTCACGTTTGACAATCTCTTCCTCGAGCATCGCATTGCTTTCTTCAAGCTCACTATTTATATCCTCCAACTGCGCTGTCCGTTCGACTACTCGAAGTTCGAGTTCAGTATTTAATAGTCTAATTTCTTCTTCAACAATTTTTGTAGTTCTAAGAGCCTTTGTCAACTCACCGGTTTTCTGGTTGACCATTTTCTGAAGGGTTCTGTTCCAGATGAATAGCAACAATGCCAACAGAAAGACTGCGCCTCCAATGATAACCATCCTCCTGAATAAGGGATGTTCATGGAGGGGTATACTCTTTGAGCCAAACCATTTTTGATCAATGACCTGATATTCACCTTCAGAAATCTTCGCAAATCCATCGTTAATGGTGGTCAGAAGCTCCGTATTCCCTTTTTCAACAGCTCTGAAGAATTGACTGGTATATAGAGACGTACTCGTATAATTAAATTCATCTTGAATCTCCATCTTATAAAGGTAGTATTGGGCTGGAGGTTTTCCCATCACAAAGACGACGAGTTTATGATCCTTGGCTGCTTGAACGACAGTTTCGGCCGTATCATACTCTTGAATGTTGGTAACCCCATTGTCTTTAAGAACATCGATACTGCTGTCCCCTTTTTTCGCTGCCACTGTAAACCCCTTTAAGGATTTGACATCCGTAATTCCTGCAATATTCTTATGGAAATATATTGGGACATCGATGGTCGCATAGGGCTCTGTATAATCAAAAATCTTAGCTCGCTCTTCACGATAGGATATCGTATCTATGACATCAAACTCGCCATGTGTCATACTCTCATAGGCTTTATTCCAAGTCATCCCGGTTATATTCACAGTTATCCCTGTTTTTTGCTCAAAAAGCTTCCACTGATCATGCGTGATTCCTTGCAAATCACCCTGACTATCTCGAAATGAGTATGGAGGATAGTTGTCATCCATCACCACGTTAATCGTTTTAATTTCCGAGGTGGCTACAGCCAGGACTTGGGTCGTATGAAAAAGCAGAAACACCAAACCCAGAACCAAAAAATATAAATATTTTTGTCTCGAGTTTTTCATGAAAACGACCTCCTTTTGCCCTGAGTCAATCCTCGCCCAATCCATTTATCCAATCGTTGACTCGAATTTCTAGAAGTGAGTGGTTACCCTCAAATGTTCATGATTAGTCGAACGTATTCACTGACCCATATCTCTCTTTTTCGCCGACAATTAACGTTATTCCTTCCATGAATTCTAAATATGTCAATAAACGCTTTCAGCTTCATGTTTGTTGAACGAGTAATAAGTCTTTTACAGGAAGTGAACTCGTTCAACTGAAGATCAAACCACTTTAGTACAATAAAAAGGGGGGTATATGCTTCACTTAAGCTTATTCCCCCTCCGTCTTAAGAATTTCGGCCATCAAAAATTTCTGAGCGCTACCCTTTCGTGTTCAAACCTTCTTCTTTTTCCAGCCTCGCCACTGAAAATGACGCTCCAGGCAACTTACGCTTTATTCGATTGTACCTTTAAAGAGCATACGATCATAGGTGTGTTTAAATCCCATCTTACTGTAAAGCTTTTTCGCGCGTTTATTATCTAGATCTACATGAAGGGATAGATTACCCTCTGTCACTTCAATCGCACGTTTTATCAATTCTGAAGCTACACCACGACCTTGATTACCGGTCTTAACACCAATATACGCTAGATGATATGTGGGGATAAACCGTTCAAAGCCCATATTTACAATGATACAAATCCCTTGTTCTTCTCCATTTCGCTTAGCTATTAACAAAAACCCTTCTTTCATCGCTTTTTCAATGGCATCTAATGTCTCACCTACTGAATCATTATACGGTGCTAACCAAGTTCCAATCATAGAAACAAAGTCCTCTTTGCTTTTCTCTTTAAAACTTGTAATTTCACTCACTTCTACGGCACTTCGTGCATCGTTCAAAATGATTAAATGCTTCCCGCTTTTCAGCAGTCCTTGCTGAGATTTCTTGATGAACACTGCCATTGAATAGGCTTCTGCTCGGGAAACGATAACATGCTCAAATTCACGCAACATACTAGCTGCCTGCTTGAGATCTGCTTCTTCAATGTCAATCGTTTCAACGCGAGTCTCCAAAATAATTTTCATAATATTATTAGCGAGTTCAGCACGTTTATCGTGGCTTTCCATTTCGCCGGTCTGCGTCTCCTTAACAGTTTGATGATGCATATCTTGACCTAATGGGCTAGAATTACACAATATTTGAGGTAACTGAGTCAATTCTTCCTTGATCCAACTCTTGATTAAGCCACTATAAATGCTTGAGAGTGCGTAGCCATATCCTAATTGAACCGTTATGGTATCCACTTCAAACTTCATACGATCTAAACACTCTTTCGTCATTTCCTCTAAGACGAGATGACTGATCATAGAGTTTATATCCCATTCGCACGTCAAGTACATATTGTCTTTTTCTGCAATTTCTCTTAATTGTAGGCGTGAAAATGTGTCTTTTTTATCCCTCAAATCCAATAAATTGGCACCGGTTAAATGCCCAAGTTTCCATTTTTCTTGCTTGAATAATGGCACCTTGACCTCGAGTTGGGTCATCTTAGCAAAGAACATAACTGAATGTATGTAGGATTCAGACCCATCGACCAAAATTTGTTCAAAACCATTAGCAACAGCATCTTTTATGATAACCTCGGCAATACGGTCATAAATATGCCCTGATGGATTAGCTCCTTCAAGCTTTAAAAATATCTCTCCACTATTTAAGGCCTTTTCCAGTCTTCTCGCTCTAAATAACGGGGTTTTTCCACTCTTACGCATACTCTCTCCTTTCTAACACTTAATAAGTAAAAGACTTCTAATCAAAAATATTCTTTCCATAGTTAATTCTTTCCATAGTTATTCTTTAATACTCACTCTTCACCCAGTCACTTGATCAAATAATTCACTTGACATTACCTATCCCTCCAATTCCAATCTTAATTAAGAAGACAATTCCTCCACTTACTATTGTGGTATAACAAAACAAGGCGCTCCGCGCTAACGCGAAACACCTTGTTCATCCCGAATCATGAGACTCCCACTTCTCAAGTGAGAGTGGTACCTCGTACTTCGCTTCGCCCTAGAAATCTCGATGTTCAACTTTAGTTGAACGAGTTACTTATCTATAAAGGAAGAGTCCTTGAAACCTTCTAGAGTACGCGGCGAGCACCATAGTATCGACTAACATAATAGCTGTCACTGAGATTCGTAATGCGAACGCCACTATTCGACGCATGAACAAACTTTCCT
The DNA here is from genome assembly GCA_927405585.1 of uncultured Desulfosporosinus sp. GTDB lineage: Bacteria > Bacillota > Desulfitobacteriia > Desulfitobacteriales > Desulfitobacteriaceae > Desulfosporosinus. The sequence goes on along the minus strand of CAKMJS010000092.1, from coordinate 20,978 downwards.
CCGCCAATAGAAATGCCCACATGCGATGCACCCGATGTATACGTTGTAAAGAATACTAAATCACCGGATTGAATTTGATCTCGACTTACAGAGGTCCCTACCTTGAATTGAGACTGAGAAGTTCTTGGTAAGGATATGCCTGAACCCTTAAATACGTATTGGACATAACCTGAGCAATCAAATCCGCTGCGACTAGTTCCTCCAAAGACGTAAGGAACGCCCTGTAAGCTTAGGGCATTCTCGACAAGTTTAGTACTGACTGATCGAGAAACCGGTATTGGGGGCGGTATCGGTGTGTCAATTAATAAATCTTGAATAAGGCTATCAGGAACAACGCCTGCTCCACCAAACACATACATTGTATTTGCACTTTTTATTCGTTGTCGATAATAATTCTTGGTATCCTGTGGTGAAATGCTTTTAACAAGAAGTATGGGTGCGTTAATTTTCGTAGCATAGGCTGCTCCAGTCAGCGCATCTGCAAATCCTTCTCCATTAGCTAAGCAAAGGCTATTTTCAGTGAAATAACTTTCAAATTTCTTGTTTATCGCTACATTCCGTTGATATTTGTCAGCTCCAACTATTCGTTCAGGATTAGGGAATTGGTTATATACACTATCTTCAATAATACTGGCATCGCCGACGATATAAGTTTTATTTATCCCTTGAGCCGCAATATAACTCTTTACGGCTTGCGGTAAAGAACCTTTGGGTACTAAAATAATCGGAATCTGTTTTGCGCCTGCAATGGGAGCTATTGATAAGGCATCCGGATAATCTTCTCCTGTCGTTACGATTAATTCTGAGGGTGAACTTAATCGTTCGGCAATCTTAATGGATGTTTCATACCTGTCCAGCCCTGCAATACGAGTCGGTGTTATCCCCATCAAAACTAATTCATCATCAATTGAAGTTGGTATGACTCCTGTTCCACCTATAATAAATACCGTCTTAACCTTCAAGTTTGCCAGGCTTTGCTTTGTTACACTTGGTAAATTATTGGTACTTGTCAAGAGTATTGGAGCATTATATTTCTTAGCAAGCGGCGCAGCACTTAGGGCGTCGGGGTAGTTTTCACCATAAGCCAAAATTGCGAAATCGGATTGATACCAACCGTCCTGAGCAATGTCGACTGCAGTATCGTAGCGGGTCGCCCCTGCTAGTCTATTCGTGGTGGAAGCATAAGCGCTAGTAGTGAAGGCTAACATAGTCACTGAAATCAATATGGATAATAATCTCTTTTTCATCAATATACTTTCCCCACTTTCTTTAATAATCCGTCGACAGACGTCCTTATCTCTGTAACTTATATTCAGACATATTCTCCAAAGGAATCATATATCCTCCCTAGCTCGATAATAAATACTAAATCTCTTATAAGTAATATATTCCATTGTAAGAAAAATGAGACAAGCGCCTACCTCTATAACCCCGCACGTGCGGGTTTATAGAGGTATAACTAATGTTCCAATCACCTTTTTATCACAGAATATCTCCAGAGATTCAGTCGACCAAAGGTTCTGCCATCCAGGCAAGCTTGTTCTCCTCTGCGAATTGCTTGAGCGTTCTAGGCTTATAACCCATAATCTTCTCAAAATCAGAATGTATCGCACTGGCGGTACCTAAGCGTGTCATAAAATACAGCATCACCATGACGTTGACCAGTTTTTTGTCCAACTTACGTTCATTAATCATCTGCCTTCTGAAGCGAATCCAGGAGGGTTTAGCATATGTTACCTTCTTATTTAAAACCTCCGAAAGAATATCCGCGACTTGATAATAGTCCAAGGCCTCTCTTCCCGTAACTGTGAACGTGGTATTCTGATACATTGCATAGTCCGACAGCACCTTGGCGATTACCTGTCCGATATCTTTAGCATCAATGAAACTACACTTACTCCTCCCCGCCGGGATCAAGATCTTCTGGCTTTCTTTAATCTCCTCGGCATGAACGCCAGATAAATTTTGCATAAAAAAGCCCGGTCGAATGTGACAATAAGGCAGACCCATCTTCTCGATGTACTTTTCGATTTTATAGTGAGGCGGAATGGGATTTTTCTCGATACCCATTAATGATAAGAACACACACAATTTCACATTTTTCTCTTTCATTGCTTCAATAAAAGGATACAACTCTTCCGGATTTCCGATCTGTGGCGGTCTCATTAAAAAAACTCTGTCAACCTCATCTAAGGCCTTTTCAAACGTGTTTTTGTCCAAAAAATCAAAGTCAACTAACTCGGCATAGTTATACTTTCTTTTTGCCTTGAGGACGGAGGAAACAGCCCCTTTAACCTTTTGATGCCTTGCCAATAAATCTTCATAGACATAGGTTCCGACATTTCCTGTGATTCCAGTCACTAATACTCTAGCCAAGTCGACGATTCTCCTCTCGTTTGCTATCCCTCAACGCTTTCCCCTCGTTGTGTGTCACTCACCTTGCCCTCCCGCTCGAGCACATGTCTTACAAACGTTTGGTATTTCCCCCTTTGACAGGAACATATGTTTCATATTATAGTATGATATGTAAACGTTCTTTGAACTCGTCCACAAACAGATGAAGTTCGAGACTACGGTGGGATAGTCTCAGGATTGGATGAAAGTTTGGGGTGTTGGAAGATTGACATTTTTGATAAATTGACGATTTTGTCAGACTCGGCTAAATATGATGTGGCTTGCACCTCGAGCGGGGTTGAACGAAGTGGCAAGCCAGGCAGTATCGGTAGTGCAGCAAAGGCGGGGATTTGTCATAGCTTTTCGGCAGATGGGCGATGCATATCGTTACTAAAAGTGTTGATGACGAATGTCTGCGTCTATGATTGCAAGTACTGTATCAATCGTGTATCAAATGATATCACAAGAGTTGGATTTACGCCTATAGAGCTTGCAGAACTAACGATCAACTTCTATCGACGCAACTACATAGAGGGTTTATTCCTTAGTTCCGGAGTCATTAAAAACCCAAACAATACCACAGAACAAATGATAAAGGCACTTGAGTTATTGCGCAACGTTTACCACTTTAGCGGATACATCCATGTCAAGGCAATACCAGGAGCAGAGAGTGAGCTGATTACCCGCTTAGGACTTTTGGCCGATCGCATGAGTATTAACATTGAGCTACCGTCTCAGGAGAGTCTAAAGCTCTTAGCCCCCGATAAGACGAAGGAGTCCATCCTACGTCCCATGGGACTGATTAGTACTCAGATCCAGGAACACAGTACCGACCTTGCACAGTATCGTCATGCTTCGAAATTCGTACCCGCCGGACAAAGTACACAGCTTATTGTGGGGGCCACTCCTGACACAGACCATACGATATTGACCCTAACCGAAGGTCTTTATCGAAAATACCATCTCAAAAGAGTCTTCTTCTCGGCCTATATGCCGGTGGCTGAGCATTCACTGCTCCCTTCGATCGATATCAAACCACCTCTCTTACGAGAGCATCGGCTGTATCAGGCCGACTGGCTTTTACGGTTTTACGGCTTTGAAGCCAAAGAACTGCTTGATGAACAAAATCCTAATTTCAATTTACAGGTGGATCCCAAATGCAATTGGGCACTCAACCATTTAGAGCAGTTTCCTCTAGAGATTAATAAAGCACCCTATGAGATGCTTTTAAGAGTTCCGGGTATTGGCGTGACCAGTGCCCAGCGAATTCTTACCGCAAGAAGAAGCGGCCAAATTGATTTTTCCGGACTCAAAAAAATGGGTATCGTCCTGAAACGCGCTCAGTATTTTATCACTTGTAAGGGTAAAATCATGCAGGGTTTAAACATAACGTCCGATGGAGCCATTAGGGCACTTATGGCCGATCAATACAAACTCCCGTCACCTTATCCAGAACAGCTGTCGCTGTTTAACGAGCCTTTCATTACGAGAAAGGATGTGCAGCAATGCCTGACAGTGCCGATCTAGTTTATGCTTATGATGGTAGTTTTGAAGGTCTGATGTGTTGCGTTTTTGAAAGCTACGAGCTTAGGGAGATTCCCATCGTCATCCGTCACCCCGGAGTACCGCAAAGCCTTTTTGATACGGCGAAATGGATTGAGACAGACGAACATAAGGCAGAACGAGTTTTTAACTCAATTCCATTGAAGATTTCTTGCCAAGCACAGGAGTTAGTTAAGCTCGGTTTTTTAACCTGTGTTCCGCACAAAGAATTGTTAATCTATCACTTCCTGCGTTTAGGCTTTAAGGTTGGAAACAAGGTTATGACGATGCTCACGGACGATACGGTTCATACGCTCCTAAAAGCAGTCCGCCACTTAACCTCAGAAAGCCATAAGTATAAGGGCTTTGTCCGTTTTTCCGTTTATGGAGAGGTACTCGTAGCGGTGATCGAACCCAAAAACTTTGTCTTGCCCCTTCTATCACAGCATTTTTGCAACCGATTCCAGAACGAAGAGTTTATGATTTATGATAAAACTCATAGTATGGCCTTAATCTATCAATCCCAAAAAGCGGAGTTGATATTTGTGGACGAGTTAACCTTGCCAGACGTTGACCGTACTGAAGTTGAGTACCGTCAGTTATGGAAGCAATTCTATAATACTATTGCCATCGAAGGTCGAACTAATCCACGCTGTCGAATGAATCTGATGCCGAAACGATATTGGGGTCAACTCACCGAATTTGCAACTACCCCCACGATTCCTACTTTCCCTGCAGCAGCTCTGGTAAAAAGGTCGCAATTCCAGGGAAAATCATAAGCAAAATTAAACAGAGTATGATGGAGCCTAGAAATGGCCATACCCCTTTAAAGATGGTTTCTAATGGGATATCTGGGGCAACTCCTTTAATAATATAGACATTCATCCCTACCGGAGGGGTAATCACCCCCATGGCGACAACTAAAACTACAACAACCCCAAACCAAATTGGATCATATCCTAAGGTATCAACAACCACAGGGAAAAATATCGGAATGGTCAATAAAATCAAGGCTAATGCATCAATAAAGCAGCCGAGTATGAGGTAGATAAAGAGAATCATACCCATAATGGCAAAGGGTGGCAGTGGCAGCGATCCGACCCAATTGGCCAGTTCAAAGGGCACCCTGCTTACCGCCATAAACCGTCCAAAAATGACAGCTCCAGCCAGCATGAGCATAATCATAGCAGTCGTTCGAGTCGTATCAACTAACGACTTTTTCAGTTTCACCCAACTCAGTCGCCTCTCTAATAGACTGACCAATAGGATGCCACCTGCCCCTACAGCACCCGCCTCAGTAGGCGTAAACCAACCGGCAAAAAGGCCACCTACTGAAAGAATAAAGACTGCTAGGGCTTCCCCCAGCCCTCCCCGAAGTGCACGAATTCTCTCTTGCCAACTTGCCTTACTACCAGCTGGGCCTAAGCTCGGGTTACGCGAAGTCAACAAGTAAATCACGCCCATATTTAAGAGCATCAATAGAATTCCTGGTAGAATCCCTGCCATAAAAAGAGTTCCTACCGACTGTTCTGTGGCCGTACCATACAAGATAAAAATAACACTGGGGGGGATCATGACCCCTAAAACGCCCCCTGCCGCAATACTGGCTGTGGATAGTGACCGGTCGTACTTATATTTATCCATCTCAGGCAGTGCGATGGCTGCCATGGTCGCCGCAGTCGCGGTATTCGAGCCGCAAATCGCTCCGAAAACGGCACAGGCCCCTTGGGTAGCAATTGCCAGACCACCCGGCAAATGTCCAACCATTTTATAAGCAAATCCATAGAGACTCGTGCCAATACCTGAGTAATAAGCCAAAAACCCCATCCAAACAAACATCGCAATCACACTTAAGGAGTAAGAAGTAAAGGTATTATATAGTTCTTTGGCTACCATGTCTAAAGACGCCGGGACTGAAGTAAGGTAGCTGAATCCAACCAACCCCACCATTGCCATGGCATAGGCGATTGGCATACGGACCATTACCAAGCCAAAGAAACAAGCAATCCCTATTAGCCCAACTAAAAATAGACTCATCCTGCCACCTTCTTAGCCTTATCGTTCCCAAGAACCTCCCTGCAAGAAACAAGCAGCTTAAGCACTAGCACCAAACAAAGCCCCATCAAGCCAAAAGCTACCAAATAAATAAAGGGGTAAACAGGAATTTCTGCAGAGGGTGAGACAAGCCCTTTCATCTTCATCGCATGACCGAATTTTCCAAGAGACCAGACAGCCGCTGCCCATAAAATTAACGAAGTGAAATTCACTAACACAGCCATCAAGGCTCGTATTTTCTGTGGAAAACGCTCCATAATAATACCAACGGCGATATGACCCTCCTGAAAAGCACAGTGCGCTAGGGCCAAGGCCACTCCCATGGCTGTTAAGAAGCCGACCAGCTCATACGTTCCTAAAATAGGTTGATTAAAAACCGTCCGTAAAATAATATTAGCAACAATCAACAGCATCACGGCAAAAATACATAGTCCCGCCAATTTGTCCATGCTACTGCTTACTCGTTTTACTACATCATTTAATTGCTTCAATTCCAGGTCCCCCTCAGGATTTAGTGATACTATTTGTTATATTGATCAGCAAGACTTTTCACCTTAGCTAAGATTTCTTCTCCCTGCTGTCCCTTTTGCTTCATTTGGGCGACATAATCGTCCTGAATTGGCTTAATTAAACTAATCCATTGATCCTGTTCTGCTTGAGAAAGGGTAATGACCTCCATTCCTTTTTCAGAGACTGCATACTTTAAAGCGGACTCATTTTGTTGATCCCATAAACCCATCGCAACGTCTTCGAAGAACTTCTGATTTACCGCTTCGATCGCTTTCTGATCGTTAGGATCTAAGGAGTCCCATTTTTTAGAGTTCATAGTTATATAAAATAAATTATTGTATAAGAAAGGCGTCAAAGTCAGATATTTAGTGACTTCTGCCTGTTTCCACCCCTGTAGCACTTCAACTGGACCTAAATTCCCCTTGACAACCCCCTTCGATAAGGATTCGTAAGCTTCCGATTGGGCCATAGCAACTGGGGTGGCTCCTAAAGCTGTAAGACTTTTAGCACTAAGACCGGTTGCTCTGATTTCTAAGCCTTTTAAATCTTTGAGAGTACGCACAGGTGCTTTGGTATATAAATCCCCAGGGCCTGTTGCAAAGACCATCATCATCTTTGTATCCTGAACCTCCTTGGGATTTAATTGTTTGATCCCTTCCCAGGCAACTTGACTAGCAGCCTTGGAATTAGAGTACTTGATACCCGGCAGTTCAAAAACCTCCAACACCGGGAAACTGCCTCGGGTATAAGAAAAACAAGAAAGACCTAGATCAGCTATTCCATTGACCACCCCATCATAAACCGCGTCCGCCTGCAATAGTGTCTGTCCTGGGTAGCTGGTAATCTTTACTCTGCCTTGAGTTGCCGTCTCGATTGCCTTGGCCCAAGGCTGAATTAGCGCTTTCTCAGCCGGGTGTGTCGCCGGAAAGAAATGAGCTAATTTCAGCTCGACGGTTTGCGCCTTCGTGCCAGACGATGCTTCTGGGGCAGACGTTGTCTGACCGCATCCCGTCACAAAAACTAAATTCAGTGCCAATAACCCAAGTAAAATCCCTCTCGCAAATAACTTTAACTTAATTGACTTACATAACCCTTTTTTCACAATCATCTCTCCTTTTTGATAATATTGGGGAAATAAAAAAACCCCAAATAGGAGTTCGAAAAATTGTGCAGTTGCCCCAACCCGTCACAAAGAAACGGATACGAGGTGTTAACCACATCCTTATTTCCTACCATCCTAAAACTGTCCTACAATGTTTAAAACCTGTCCCTACTGTTTAACCCAGAATTCTACGGAATAAACCAGTACCCTACAGCAACTACTATCCTACTAAACACCCTTCTGTTATTTCTACCTTACTGTTTCTTCTACCCGACTGTTATACCCTACGGTTACTACTACTTGCATTGACCTACTCAAAACCAGGCTACTAAATACTACTCGCAAATTATTATATGAATTCTTCTCTTAAAATACCATAATTCTCTATAAAAATCTAGTTGCTATCGCTTTCCCCTTCAATGTTCTCACCATATTTTAACCATGTTTTCACGCACTATCAATAGCAGCGAAGGTTCTGCGAATCCCTTTTCGATACTCCACCTTGGGATAGCCCATAATCACAAATAGCCCTTCTCGACTTTTGTAGCGGATACCATACTTCTGCCTTAATTTTTTAGCACCTTTTCCGTATTGTATTAACGGATGGACTGAGCCAAGCATGCAGGTCCCCAATCCAAGCGACTCGGCAGCGATCATGGCATAGGTAGCAGCAATAATCGGGTCTGCAGGATCGGCATAAGGAGACCCATAGAAGTATAATGCTACAGGAGCATCGTAATTTACTAGGTTCATGCCTTCTTTCATATTGTCGAGGTACAAGTCAATTGTCGGTCGCACAAATCCTCTAAAGAGCTCATCGTTCGTCTTACTCCAGAATGGACGCATAAGTGTCAAGAACCATCCGGAAACAAGCCATCTTATTCCTGCTAGATAGTCGCAAAAGTCCTCTGCAAACAGGCGCACCTTTGCTTGAGTATCAAAAACCAGTACGTTGACATCGGAAGGTGGTAAACCCATCGGAGCTGTTTTGGCAGCTTCGATGACTTTTTTGAGCACCTCATTCTCTACTGGTATCTCTTTGAACTCGCGAATACTTCGGCGGTGAAGCAAGAGGTTAAGCATTCCCTCGTACGAGGCGTTGTCTTGAGGTGCGGCCAAAGTCAATAAATCTTCTGAGGTCAGACATCGACCTCTAATTTCAATCGCTTCTTGAGGACAAATCGCCATGCAATGTCCACATCCTATACAACCATAAGTTGAGTCCATAGTGATCACTTTTTCGTTTTCTAGCGTGAGGTTAAAACCCTTGCATACTTCGATGCATAAACCACAACCTATGCACCGATTCTCATCGATTATTATTTCCGCTGATTCATTGGTCCTTGAAGTGGGTATAGCCATTTGACTAGTCGCCTCCCGTTATTGATCCAATCATGGAACTTCACTTCTACAAGTGGGAGTGGCTTCGTACTCTGTAGCAGTTCACCCTTGAATCATTCTGCATCGTTTTGTTAAACCCTGCCAATATTTATCACTAACTATAATTTATGTAGCCTAAGTTTAGCCACCTTACTAAAATGCACATCAGAGGCACCAGTTTGCAAACTAGTACCTCTGATGTGAGTGAATAATTACGTTGCGCAGAACCCACAACATCAAAGAAGTTTCGTATATATCGGTAAAAGGAGGAAATGTCAATCTGCATAAAGAATACTATTATTTTGAAAATTCTTTAAACAACGAGGTATTATGATTATTAAACTGAATTTGCGCATAAAATTAATGATTATTTTGGCTCTAGCCGTAACGCTTCCTCTTATAGGGAGTAGTTATTTCCTCATTAACCAAGCTGAAAAGGCCTTAATGCTTGAAAAGGAGTCTAAGCTCTTTGGTATTGCCCAGGCCTTGGATAATTCTCTGTCTCAAGATTTTGATGTCCTCCTTAGACCAGAGGAGCAGAGTTTCAGCCGTGAGGAACAAATTCATCTACTTAACATCCGGTTGGCAAAAGTAACGGACGAAATAGTTCTGGCTAATCCTGGGGTAGGTGCTGGCTACTACTCTAAAGAACTGGATGCAATTATCACCTATGGTCCGAGTCACGAGTACAGCTATACCATCGGCCAGAGTATCGGGCCCGAACATAGGGGCCGGGAGGTCATGGCTAAGGGGACCTCCTTAGCTGTCACAGGAGCGATGGTACGGGGGAATATTCTGAATGCAATGGTTCCCCTGATCCGTGACAGCCAAGTGATTGGTTATACTTGGGCTAATGAACTGACCGTGAGTATCTGGAAACAAATCCGGACCATGACCACTGTAATGTATCTCGCTTTGGGTATCGCCTTAACCGTAGGGTTGGGTATCGCTTTACCTCTCGCCAATCAGATTTCCAATTCCATTCAAGGTATTATCACGGGTCTTAGAAGACTTCGTGATGACTTAGCTTATCGGTTGCCAGAAACTGCCGCCGAATTTGGTGAAATTACTCTAGCTATTAACAAAATGGCCGAAAGTATCCTGAATACCCGTTCCCATACCGAAATCATCATGCAAAGTATGGCTGATGGTATAATTACCGTCGATGTTGAAGGCAGGATTACTGCCCTTAATGATGCAGCCTTCACAATCACCGGATTATCCAACGATTCCCTTGGTGGGAAATTAATTAGTTTTTTTGAGCAGAACGCTTCATTTAGTGACCCTTTACTTGAAACCTTAAATAACGGCAAAACCTTTATTGGCTACCAAGTAGAGCTGTCCTGTCCCGATGGGGCTACTGTCCTCATCAGTGTAAGCACGTCCCCCTTGCAGAATGGAAAGGATATTTTGGGTGCAGTGGTCGTATTTAAAGATCTGACAGAACGCAAAAAGCTTGAAGAACGGGTCAGCAAAATTTCTCATTTGGCGGCCGTCGGAGAATTGGCAGCCGGTGTCGCTCATGAAATTCGAAATCCACTTGCCGCGATCTCCGGAAGCGTTCAATTAATCTTAGATGAATTACCCCCCGATAATTCTTCCCGAGTTTTCGGAGATGTGATTATCAAAGAGATAAATCGCCTTAATTCCATTGTGGAAGACCTTCTATACTTTGCCAAGCCCTCAAAAAACAATGTGACAATGGTTAATCCTAATGAACTGTTACAGGAAACCCTTACGTTATTGGCGCCGATCATGAAAAAAAATTCCGTGTTATTACAGAAAGATCTAGACCCCTCAGTGAGTTGGGTTTATGTAGATAGTGAACATATCAAACAAGTGTTGGTTAACCTGCTTTTGAACGCTGTTCAGGCTCTTCCCAACAAACTGAATCAAATTGGAAAAGTCATCGTATCCTCTGAATCAACTTCGGAGGGTGTGAAGATAAACATCCAAGATACTGGAACCGGAATCCTGTCGGAAAACCTACCTCGGATTTTCGATCCATTTTTCACAACGAAGGATCGAGGCACTGGCCTTGGATTGGCTGTAAGTTCTAAAATCATAGAAATTCATCACGGACATATTTGGGTAGAGAGTAAAGTGGGCGAAGGCAGCACCTTTTATGTCTTTCTACCCTATGGAAATGAGGAAGACACCTTATTACCTAGTTAATACGGTGTTGGGAGGTGAAAGAATGTCCGGACCATCAAGAATTTTAGTCGGGGATGACGAAGAAAGCCTTCGTCTAGTCCTGCGAACAGCACTTACTAAGGCAGGCTATCTTGTCGATACAGTGAATGACGGCTTAGCGGCAGTCAAGCAAGTACAGGAAGTCGAATATGATGTCGTCATTTTGGATGTGCGCATGCCTAAAATGGATGGGCTTATCGCTTTCCGCGAAATACATACATTATTTCCTGATTTACCGGTAATCTTGATGACAGCCTTTGGCAGTGCCGAAATCACCGTTGAAGCCATGAAACGGGGCGCGTTCGACTACTTAACCAAACCCTTTAACCTTAATGAAGTCAAGATTCTAGTTGAACGAGCGATCCATATTAGAAGACTCACTAAAGATCTTGAATACTTAACCGAACAAGTGCGTACCTTGAGTCGGGTAACGGGCGGGCCGGGTCAGTTAATCGGCAGAAGCCCCAAGATGCACGATGTGTATAAAAGCATCGGTAGAGTTGCTGCCTCCAAGGCCACAGTTTTACTGACAGGAGAAAGTGGTACGGGCAAAGGGATGGTAGCGAGGACAATCCATTATAATAGCGATCGCTGGCAAAAACCCTTCATCCAGGTCAACTGCGGAGCAATTCCGGAGGGTCTGCTGGAAAGCGAATTATTTGGTCATGAACGAGGTGCTTTTACTGGGGCCATTACACAGCGGCCAGGTAAGTTTGAACTGGCAGAAGGAGGCACACTATTTCTCGATGAGATAGCTGAACTTGGCCCTTCTCTCGAAGTCAAACTCTTACGAGTTTTACAGGAACGGGAATTTGAACGGGTCGGTGGAATAAAAACGTTTAAAACAGACGTCCGCATCATTGCCGCCACAAACCGGGATTTGCCGAAAGAAGTTGAGGAGAAACGCTTTCGTTCAGATTTATACTATCGCTTAAATGTAGTCTCGATCCATCTCCCCCCCTTACGTGAGAGGGAGGACGATATATCCCTCCTCGCCGATTATCTGCTTTCTCGTTATGCTTCCGAGATAGGAAGACAAGGTGTCGTTTTTATTCCAGAGGTATATACCGTTTTAAACCGTTATTCCTGGCCAGGCAATGTGCGTGAATTGGAAAATGCTATTGAACATGCTTTGATCATGAGTAATTCCAAAATCATTTTAGCGGAGCATCTTCCCTTTGAGATCAGCAAGGAAGATGTCGGGAAGCCCGCTACGTTGAATGCCGCAGAATGTACATCCTTTACTCCACTACGAGAGGCCTTAGCAGAAACAGAAAAAAAGCATATCGCTGAAGCACTCAAATTAACCCATGAAAATCGGGCTCATGCCGCCAGGCTATTACAAATCTCCCGACGTGGTTTAATTTATAAGATTCAGGAACACGGATTATAGACAGCAATGCATTGGCTGTCTATTTTTTTGCTCATATCGACGTTAAAATACCTGCAATTTCACTGGGGATTGCTTTATGTTTTATAACTTCCCGCCTCAAAATTGCCCATTAACAAAGAGACAGTTTCAATTTTATATACTTTTGTATCCAGTTTAGTGCATGAAATTGCGCAGCACAGGTGCAAAATTGTTCACACTTGTATTATTTTGTCCACTCCGAAAGCATAGTATAGTTTCCCTCTGTCACTGGTGAAGTGCGAAACTCAACGATTGTATGGCTAATTATGCTCAACCGAGTCTCAGAGATGATTAATGGAATAAGTCTTGCATATAAGATAGCATGGGCTGAATATTCCCAATATATTGACTATTAGTCAGGAGGTGGATAGTGAAGCGGGTTTAAATTTATAGAAAAAAGCCTAACAAAACAGAAAAAAGGAGGTTGTTCAATGTTAAATAGAATGTCGAAGTTTTTTGTTAATCTTGTTCAGAGGTACTTACCGGATGCTTATTTGTTTGCAATTGTCCTTACTTTTATAGCCTATCTTCTTGCTTTGCTCGTAACTGGCAAAGGTCCGTTGGAGTTGATTGGAATGTGGGGTGATGGGATCTGGGGTATTCTGACCTTTGCTATGCAGATGATCCTGATCCTAGTTACAGGACATTCGTTAGCTTCCAGTCCTCCGATTAAGAAGATTTTATCATCCGTTGCCTCCATTCCTAAGACCGGAGCAGGTGCGGCGTTCTTAGTCGTTCTCGTCGCCGGGATGGCCAACTTCGTGAGTTGGGGTTTTGGCTTGGTCGTGGCTGCTTTGCTGGCCAGAGAACTTGGCAAAAAGGTTAAGGGGAGCGATTACCCCTTGCTTGTAGCCGGAGGGTATGCCGGCTTTGTCGTTTGGCACGGAGGAATTTCCGGTTCCATACCATTAGCTGTGGCTACTAAAGGACACATCGTTGAAAAACTGACTGGGATCATACCGATGTCGCGCACAGTTTTCTCAGTCGAAAATTTAGTCATCACTTGGTTTGTCATTCTTACAATGCCTGTACTTTTCTACTTAATAGCTAAATCTAAGAAACAGGACGAAATTATTTCGCTTGATCTTGAACTCGTGGCTGCCGAGGAGGCCAAAGCCCAATTGGCAGCCACCACAGAACTTCAACTCGCATCGACAGGCCCAACTTTTGCGAGCCGGCTAGAAAACTCGATCATCGTCAATATGCTCTTTGCCCTTGGCGGTGTGATTTATCTGGTCCGTCATTTTGCTATGAAAGGCTTTGACCTTAATCTGAATATCGTCATCTTCATTTTCTTAATTCTTGGCGTGATACTCCATCTTAGACCCATTAATTATGTCCGTGCTGTCAATGAAGCGATCAAAGGTGCCGGAGGCATCGCGTTGCAGTTCCCTCTCTATGGAGGAATTCAAGGAATCATGGTAACATCCGGCTTGGCAGCCATCATAGCCAATGGTTTTGTTTCGTTTTCCAACGAGATTACCTTCCCTTTATTTACGTTCCTAGCTGGCGGAATAATTAATATATTTGTCCCGTCCGGTGGAGGCCAGTGGATTGTTCAAGGACCAATTAACATTCCTGCTGCGATAAAACTTGGTGTTGATCCTGCTACTGTCGCGATGAGTATAGCTTATGGCGACCAATGGACCAACATGATCCAGCCGTTTTGGGCTTTACCTCTGCTCGCTATTGCCAAACTCAACGTCCGAGATATTATGGGTTATTGCGTAATGGCCCTCATTTGGTCAGGCGTGGTCTTTAGCGCTGGGTTGTTGATTTTTCGGTTAATCTAAAGAGATTGAGGCCCCAGCCCCAGCTCTAATCACAATCACAATCATCATCACTTAAACCAAAAACTCCGCAGCACGTCAATGTGTTACGGAGTTTTTATTGAACTCGGTTAAATCGGATAAATCAAGCTAAATCGGCTAAATCGGTCAACTAACGATCAAACTAAAACTTATTCCGGTAAGTACAGTATTGGCTCTGTACAGGCTTGTACTTCCTCAAAAGTTAAGCCCGGCGCGATTTCTTTAAGCACCAAACCCTTGGAGGTCACTTCGATAACCCCCATCTCCGTGACAATCAGATTAACCTGTTTTGCAGCTGTCAACGGTAAGTCGCACTTCTTTAGAATTTTCAGGCCACCATTTTTGGTAGCATGCTCCATGGCTACAATCACGCGTCGCGCACCGACGACCAGGTCCATTGCTCCACCCATCCCAGGCACCATCTTGCCTGGAATCATCCAGCTAGCTAAATTTCCTTCTTCATCAACCTGCAGTGCTCCTAACACGGTAGCATCCACATGACCTCCTCGAATGATAGCGAAGGATGTAGCGCTATCAAAGCAGCAACCACCCGGTAAGATGGTCGCATATTGCCCACCAGCATTCACCGTGTCCGGGTCTTCATTTCCTGCTTCCGGTGCTGGACCAACACCCATATAACCGTTTTCAGACTGAAGGATAATTTCTATCCCTTCCGGGAGGGCGTTAGCAACCTTTGTTGGGATTCCTATCCCTAAATTGACGACATCTCCAGATTTGAATTCTTGAGCCACTCGTTTAACCAGCCAATCCATTCTTGCTTCCTTATCCAAGGTTTGTCACCCCCCGCGGCTGTTTCTGCACCAAATAATCTACGAATATTCCAGGGGTCATCACTTCATCCGGGTCGATATCTCCAACTTCCACGATATGATCCACTTGAGCAATTACAAGGTCTGCGGCCATTGCCATAACTGGATTAAAATTGCGAGCGGCACGACGATAGACAAGATTTCCTGCTTTATCTGCTTTGTAGGCATTTAATAAGGCTACATTAGCACGAATAGGGAGTTCGAGAAGATACTCTGTACCATTGATGACCAGCTTCTGCTTTCCTTCCTCCACGATCGTCCCAATCCCAGTGGGAGTCAAAATTCCTCCTAATCCCGCACCTGCTGCCCGAATCTGCTCGACTAACGTCCCTTGGGGTACTAAATTAACTTCCAGCTCACCGGCTGACATTTGCCTTCCGGTTTCTTTGTTCGTACCTATGTGGGTTGCAATGAGCTTACTAACGCAGCGATGCACGATGAGTTGAGACAATGCATCTCCGAGGATACCTGTATCATTAGCGATCAGGGTAAGATCCTTGACTTCCTTTCCATAGACCTCTTCCAGCAATTGACCTGGAGCTCCACACCCAATAAACCCTCCGACCATGATAGTCATTCCATTCTCAATCTTACGGATCGCGTCTTCAACACCTATTACTTTGGTCATATTGTTATTTCAACCTCCCTTAGCCCTCCGTCTTGTCTCTATGCATAAGATGCAATTACTATGCCAACACAACATTGTTTTAACAGTGCCTACAGTGGTATAAAAAAACGCCCGAAAATTCAGGCGATACTGTCCTTAGAAGACCAATGGGAAACATTCAGCCGAATAGTCTTTTTTATCTGTCAATCCACCACTATTTAATGGAGATACAGTGTGTTGGGCAGCCCTCGGCAGCCTCTTGGGCAGCTGCCTCACACTCAGGAGGAACTGGGTCTGTATAAGCTATGGCTAACCCGTCAGCCCCCATCTTAAACACCTCCGGGCAGAATTCAGGGCATGATTCACACCCGATGCACTCTTCTTGGTTCACTTCGGCAATCATAATGTATCCTCCTCCTAAAAAACTATTTTTTCTTTGTCCCAGAAGACAATTCCCAATTAGTTTATCATGACTTTCCTTTTTAAGGAAGCATGTCTGCCTACGTTTTCCGTGCATTCCGACCCCAATCTCGGACTTTCCGATAACATTTTGACAAACAGGTCTGCAAAGTGGACTCACGGCTTTTTGTTCTTCCCACGTCTTATAATGCCTTCCATAACACTTGGACGGCCACTACGTCTCCTCCAATTAGCTTGGGCAGTACTTTTATGTCATAGGCTTCACCCATTGCGTTAAGAAGCGAGCATCCGATTTTTATCCTGATTTGTTCATCTACTGAAGGCTTAATTAATTGCAGTCCAATAGTAAGGTCCACGATCGCAGCCTCCGCATCCTCAGCAATGACTGTCATGACGCAGTACGCACTTTCCTTCGCATTAGCCCCAGATAGATAGACAATCGCGCTGCAGATCATCATTAAAAATCCATGATACCCCGAGAGCTCCAGATCTGAATTTTTTTTGTTGATATGGATCTGCATGTGTCCTAGACCTGCTTTGGTTACATCGCTAAGCATCGTTTTCGTTGACTTGGTTTCGACTACCGTTGGCAGAATATCTAAGTATAGGCGCTGCAATTCCCCGAACAGATCGAAATAGCCTTTGACGGTCGCGGTCATATCGTTAGAATGCCCACTACCCGCTTCGAGGTGTTTTTGCCCAAATGCACCTATCCAGTGATTTATGCGCCTTAAGCTAGCCAAATCCTTCTTCTCGTTTGCCAGCTTCTGTTCCATTGCCCGGAATATACTCTGATAAGCTTGATTTTTTTGAGCAAGTCCGGCCTGTAGTCTGTCACGTTCAGCCGCAAGATTATAGTGCTCAATCCCGCGGCGTACAGTTGTCAGCAGTTCCTCTTCCATGTTCCAAGGTTTCGGGATGAAGTGAAAGATATCGCCTTGGTTCACCGTCGCTAAGACTTGGGATAGCTGAGTGTAACCGGATAGAACAATCCTGACAGTATTGGGATATTTCTCGCGAATAGTTTTAAGCAATGTTAGTCCGTTCATTTCGGGCATCCGCATATCGGTTACGATGACGCTGATTTCGCGCTCTTCGAAGATCTTCAGCGCCTCTCCTCCACTGCTAGCAAAAAAAGCTGTGAAGTCTTCATCTATGGTCGCTCGGCGGATTGAAGCAAGAATATTAAGTTCATCATCCACAAAAAGGACTGTGTTTTTAGCCAATTCAATCACCTGCGTTAGTTATTTCTTTGATGAAGAGCCTTTCGCAATCCGGCCGTCTAATCCCTAGCACTGGGAAAACTCCCTCATCCAAACTTCTTGCTAAACTTGGAGCTACCGATTTCCAAGCGTAATGACTGGCGATATGAACTGAGGCCACTGCCTCTTTATTAATGATCGCACTATGTAGTGGCGTATCATGAAATAATGCACATTCCGCAATTGGGTAGGGGATACCCCACCAATTCAGTAAATAACCCCCTAATTCATCATGACTGAAGCCCGCATATTCTTTTTCTATGGTTGCCAGACTTTCGTGTGGCTGTTTCAAGTACTCTTCTAGTATGAGCTTATATCGATCCGGGAAATAATGAAGGCACAAAACAAACCCTAAATCATGAAGCAGCCCTGCTGTGCCAAGATTATCTGGCAATTGCTTGTGTAGCAACTCTCCGTAAATCTGTGCCATGTAATAGTTGGTAAGAGTAGCGTGATTGTTCAAGCATTTGATACTGAGAGGAGGCACTCGTATATTGACAGATTTTGATACGCTGCACGATAAGATGATCGATTTGATGGCTGGTAACCCCAGAAAGGTTATTGCCTTCGCTACTGAGCCCGTCTTCACATTATAACACGCCGAGTTCACAATCCGGAGAACAGCCGCCGTAACAGCCCCATCGGTTTCGATGACCCTCGCGATCGTACTTGCTGCAGCATCTTGGTCAATAAGCCGACTGACCGATTCATATAGGCCAATGATAAGCGCTAGATTTTCTAGGCCATTGGCGATGTTCAACAAGGCAGGATTAGCAAAAATCTTCCTTGCTTCATACACCTTGGCAATCTTTTCGAAAAGATCATTGCTATCCCACGGTTTTAACATATAAAAGTTGCTTGAACCATCAATGAGGCTATTCAGAATTTCTTTCTCATCTGCATATCCGCTCAGTATCAATCTAGTCGTACTCGGGTAACGGTCTTTAACCGTTTTTAGAAACTGGTGTCCATCCATCCCCGGCATACGCATATCCGACATCACGACATCGACAGGATAGTCTGCGAGAATTTGTAAGCCGCCTTCACCACTCTCAGCAGTAAAAATCTCGTAGTCGGAGTCAAAGAATAGTCGTTTCAGCGATTTTAAAATTGAACATTCATCGTCAACAAAGAGAATCCGTAGCCCCATCAGTCTGCACTCCTTTATCACAGATTACCCGATCATGCCCCCTTTGACAACCCATTAAACTACCAGTCGGTCGACCGGCAGTTTAATAATGAAGGTACTGCCTTTACCCACTTCGCTTTCGAGCAGGATTTCTCCTTGATGTTTGTTTACAATAATGTCGTATGAAATACTCAGACCCAAGCCTGTACCTTGTCCGATGGGTTTTGTTGTGAAAAAGGGGTCAAAAATGTTATTCCTTATATTTTCCGGTATACCGATTCCACTATCGGCAATCGAACAATAGACAAATCGGTCATCCGCATAGGTGCTAACCGTAATCATTCCGAGAACTTGCGAACCGTTGGCTTTTATAGAGTGTGCGGCGTTGATCAGGATATTGAGCAACACTTGGTTAATCTGACCGCTCATAGCCTTGATAGAGGGTAATTTAGTAAGGTTTTCCGTGACTTCAGCGACGTATTTAATCTCATTTCGAGCAACTGTCAGTGAGTTTCGGATACCTTCATTCATGTCATACTCTTCATAATTACCTTGCTGGTCTACGCGTGAGAAGAGACGTAAGGCTTTAACGATATTACTGACACGACTAAGACCCTCTGCCGTTTCTCCAAAAATAGGCTCTAGGTCGTCTAAAACATAATCTAGTTTTTTCTGTTTCTCCAAAACAAAAATTTGTTGAGCACGATCCTGTAAACTGGGTATCTGCTCTTCCAGTACCTGTTTATGCAATTCACGGTAAGTCTTCACCATGTCCGACAGACGGCCTGTATATTTTTGCAAGGTTTCAAAGTTACTTAGGACAAAACCTAGAGGGTTGTTGATCTCATGAGCAACACCGGCAGCCAGTTGCCCAATTCCGGCAAATTTCTCATGCTGAATCAAGTTGGATTGAGTGCTCTTAAGTACATCCAAGGCCTGTGTTAAGGCCGAATTGTTTCTGAGCAGTTCTTCCTCCATCTGTTTGCGTTGGGTTACGTCGTGTTGGATAGTATCATAAAGCGAAGCATTATTAATCGCCAACGACGCTAACTCGATAAAGCCCTGTACCAGCTGGATATCTTCCGGTGAAAACTGCTGGGCGCTATCACTGCCTAGAATCCCGAATACCCCGATAACGTTTTCCATTAACTTAAGGGGTACCCCTAGAACTGCATATTCACCTTCTTCTCCAGGTATCTCAAGATGTTGATTCCACATGTTATACTGTTGTACACAGAAAGGTTGACCGGTCTGCCAAGCGATACCCACGACGCCTTCACTCGGTATTCGCACCATGCCTATATGTGCTGCACATATTCCGGTGCCTACCCTCATCGACATTCGTTCTCCGTTTTCGTCCACCAAAAATAGAAATGCATGGGGCGTCTTGAAGAGATCAGCTGCCCTTGCGACAATCTTAGTCAGTAAATCTTGTAAGTCGAGATGGTTAATAAGTGACAGCGTCGTCTCGTGGAGAATCGTTAGGTAATCGTTGTGTCGCTTAAGATCATCCGACACCTTCACCCAATCGCGAATATCTCTGATAATGCTGACCAAAACTGACTTCCCGTCAATTTCTGTTCCTCCTGAATGAATCAGCACAGGAATAATGGTTCCGTCTTTACTCCGATGCATCGAGGTAAATTGATTGCCCTTGCCAATAGCTTTATTCATTTGCTCATGAATAGGTTTAACTGTACCACTCTCTCGTAAATCATAAATTGACATAGCTCGTAATTCGGTCAGTGAATACCCGTATAGTTCAGATGCCATTACATTCGACTCTAATATCTGGCCATCATCAGGCCGGATTAGCAGGATGACATCCCGAGAAAAATTTAAGATCAGATGATAGCGCTGCAATGTTTGATTGATGTACTGGTGCATCGAAGTATCGGTCATTACCTCTATGATCGCAATTGCTTCGTTCTGACCATCTCGAATTACCGTCTTGTTAAATAATAAGGAACTATCTTCGCTTGACCCTATGTCAATTTTCAGCTCTTTAACAAGCCCAGGTAATCCATTTAGAAGGTCCGAATCCTGATCGATTATTCTATCGGTTAACTCCTGATCGATAGTGCTAAGCATCTGTCTGCCAATAACATCCTCTTCTGAAAATCCAAACGTTTGATAAAATGCCGAGTTGCAGTAGACAAAATTACTATGTTGATCTTTGATTACAGCGGGATTGGGAATACCGGCTAGTATCTTTCGGACGAAAAGCCGGGTCAGCTCCTCCGCTCGAGCTGGATCTACTTGTTTGTCTAACCATTCTTCCCTCATGAATTCGTCTATGGCAGATTCCTTTAACTGCCAATCGCCATGCAAA
>CAKMJS010000091.1 GCA_927405585.1 uncultured Desulfosporosinus sp. | reverse complement strand
AAACGGAAAACACGGGAATAAACTGATCCCCACGACCATGAAATTGCCGCCAAAATAAGTATAAGATAGCCCACCAAATGAGTCTGATTTGTAACCACCCCTAAGAGTGAGTTTTTTACTTGTAGAACGATACCGAAAAACCCTAAAAATAAACCAAATATTACTAAGTTACTGGGCCGTTGTGCGCCTTGGCAACCCCAAGAAATTAGGGTCATCCATAGTGGAACTGTAGCAAAAATTATTGCTGCTACACCGGAAGGGACATATTGTTGTGCCCAAGTAATACCTCCTTGACCAACGAAGAGCATTAAAGTTCCGAGTAAGGAGGCAAAAAGCCAATGTGATAATTCCGGTTGTTTTTGTCCTCTGTGAATTTCCCATAGATAGACGAGTAAGCCTGCTGTGAGAAATCGAGTTCCTCCCATGATAAAAGGTGGAATCGTTTCAATGGCGATTTTCATTGCTAGGTATGTTCCACCCCAAAAAACATACACCGCTAATAAGGCTAAAATTATGGAGGTTGATTTAACTTTTGTAGTTACCAACACTTGCACCTTCCAAACCAGACTAGCAATTTTGTTGCTAGCACAATTATAAACCTTGGGCTTTAAATAAGTAAAACGAATGTTTATAATGGAATGAATGAATTTTTTTCATGTAAGGAGCGGGATTAATGTCACTGACTAAGTTTAAGATATTTAGAACGGTTGTGGAAGCAGGTAGTCTAACGAAGGCTTCAGAAACCCTCAATTTAACGCAATCGGGTGTAAGCCATGCTATCGCCAGTCTGGAATCCGAGATGGGGTTTTCTCTTCTAAAAAGAGACCGCTCAGGAATCAACATAACCGACAATGGAGAGCGCATATTGAAATACATTCGTGAAATTTTGCATTGGGATGAATTACTTAATCAAGAAGCAGCAGCAATTAATGGAGTTGAAGCAGGTACGGTCCGAATTGGCACCTTTACTAGTGTCTCAACACTTTGGTTGCCAGGAATAATCAAACGGTTTCATACGCTTCATCCTTCTATTGAAATTAAACTATTTGAGGGGAACTACGCTGATATAGAACAATGGATCTCCAATGGATCCATCGATTTTGGTTTTGTGTCTCTACCGACTTCTAGTTCGTTTGATATAATTCCCGTGAAAAAAGACAGAATGCTTTGTATTGTGCCTAAAGAACACCCACTTCTTGAACGGAAAAGAGTTTGTTTGAAAGAAATTGTTGATGAACCGTTTATTATGCCTAAGGTTGGGTGTGATAATGATGTGAGGCGAATTTTTACGGAACATGGCATCACACCAACTATCAAATTTGAAGTAGCAGATGACCATGCTATTATGGCAATGGTGCAAAACGGTATTGGTATTAGTATCCTTCCTGAAATGATCGTATTTAACCAGCTGGATAACCTTTGTGTTCTTGATCTAGAAGGGAAGAATTACCGTTCAATTGGCATAGCCACAGTATGCTTAACTAACATTTCCCCGGCTGCACGAAGGTTTATTAACTGTATCAAAACATGGTTATGCGAAACACAAGGGAGTAATAGCACATCATAAGGTAAGGGGTTGGGTAATGCAGGAGAAGGTACTACGTTTGTCGAAATAAGAGGAGACCTTTTAGGAGATTTTTAACAAAGAAAAGAGATGGTTATCGTTTGAAAAAGAATTTTGTCACTAAATCCTTTAAACATAAACTGAGAGCAACGTATACGCTACTTATGTTTGTTGTTCTAATTTTAATATGTGCTTTTGTCTATTATCAAGTGGGTAACATTGTTAAACCCCTGATTAGTCATATCGGTTTACAGGTTGTTGACGGCGAAGCACAATATCTTGGCGAGCGGTTCGTTAATCAAGGAAATATGTTAGAACAACTGGCAAGTACAGAAACATTCAAAAATGGGGGTTTTTCTAGTATCAAAAAAGAGGTCGACAATCAATTGGAGAGACATGATGGTTTATGGCTATCCATGAAATACAAGGTGGTGTCTGGCGAAGAATATGATAATAACCCAAGTAATATCAAGGCATTCGATAGTTATGAGAAAGAATTATTAACTGGAGAAAAGCTTACGTTGATATCCAAACCGGTTGTGGATGACAGGGATGGTGAATATATCACCTATATAGGCACTAAGATTCTGGATAATGATAGTAATACCAAGGGATTACTCATCATTAATGTACGGGTGAAACAATTAATGGGCGCGTTTTTACAAACAAAACTGGGCCAATTTAGTGAAATGTGGTTTCTCGATTCAAAGGGTAAAGCGATTATCAACCCAAATATGGGGAAACGGCCATTGCCTGATATTGAAAACTTTGAAGAACTAATTGCTCGTCAGCCTGCAGGAGAAGTGAAAATTACGACTCGAACGGATGAATCAAATTATCTAATTTATTCACAGATACCTCATACCGAGGGCTTATATTTAGCAATAGGGATAGAACATAGTGAGTCTTCAAAAGCTCTGGAATTTTTATTATTCATAATTGTCGGGGGTGCAATGGTTGCTTGCCTTTTCATTTTTATTGCTGCTAATAAAATGACAAATGTGATGACAAAACCATTGACTCGGATGGTTGAAATTATCCAGCACTCGGATGGTACAAATATTGAAATGCCAAATGACCTTAAGGCCAGCAAAGATGAGATCGGAATACTAGCGAATACAATTGATGAAATGGCAAGCAATATTCGTAGGAATGTCCAAGCACTTAACAGCGAAATCAATGAACGTCAAAAAGCTGAAAAGGAACTGATTCTTTTAAATGTGGAACTAGAGTGTCGTGTCAAAGATCGTACCATAGCCTTAATGGCTGCCATAGTAGAAGCAGAAGAAGCAAGCCGTGCAAAAAGTCAATTCCTTGCCAATATGAGTCATGAAATTAGAACACCCATGAATGCAATTATGGGGCTTACCCACTTAATTGGTCAATCTGATTTAAAGGAGTCACAAAAAAATTATGTTTCTAAAATAGAAGGAGCTTCAACAGCACTGCTTAGAATTATCAATGATATTTTGGATTTTTCAAAAATTGAAGCGGGCAAACTTGAAATAGAAAACATTAAATTTAATATGGATAAGGTACTAGAGAATGTCTCGAACCTATATACAATTTCTGCAACAAATAAGGGTATTGATATTAATTTTGATACAGGGGAAGCAGTGCCGGACGTACTCATCGGTGATCCGCTTCGCTTAGAACAAATTCTATCTAATCTGACAACCAATGCGATTAAATTTACTAACCAAGGAGAAGTCAATGTCTCTGTGAGGGTTCTTGATGAAACAGAAGACAAAGTTAAGTTACATTTTAGTGTTACCGATACAGGGATTGGAATAACAAAGGAGCATATCGAAAGACTGTTCACGGCGTTTACCCAAGCGGATGGTTCAATGACCAGAAAATATGGTGGGACGGGGCTTGGGTTAACCATTTCAAAGCAATTAGTGGAACTCATGAATGGGGAGATTTGGGTAGAAAGCGTTTATGGTGAAGGTGCATCCTTTCATTTCGTGGTCCAGTTTGATAAAGCGTTCGATTTAATAAAACCGAGTTATGCAGACTATCCCGATTTGCAAGGAAAAAGAGTGTTAGTTGTCGATCATAATAAAACGTCATTATTAATCCTGGAAAGGATGCTTCGTTCATTTTCTTTAGAGGTCACAGCCTTTGGAAATCCTTATGAAGCAATTGAACTGCTTCAAAGGAAAGTCTTTGATCTTCTAGTGATCGATTTTAATTTACCAGAATTATCCGGAATTGAGTTGTATAAAAGGTTAGTAGCCAATACAGAAATCAGATTACCGAAAACTATCTTCGTAAGTGCTACTGGACGGGAAAGCTATTATAATCAAGTCAATCAATTGGGGGTTAAGAATTTCTTAGTGAAGCCAATTAATCAATCATTAATGTTTGATGCGGTGATGAATGCTTTAAAAGGAACAGCATGGAGTCAAGCGAATATGGTCCAAAATGAAGTAAACCATATAAAGTATCAAAGGGCGCTTGCGGATAAACGTGTACTACTGGTCGAGGATAATGATATCAATCAATTGGTTGCTAAGGATATTCTAGAGCAAGTTGGTATACAGGTCAGTATTGCTAGTAATGGTGAAGAAGCCATTAAACATGTCCGCGTCAATAAATTTGATGCAGTGCTGATGGATGTGCAAATGCCGATTATGGATGGGTACAAAGCCACAGAAATTCTCAGAGAAACCTATTCAAGTTCAGAATTGCCAATTATAGCTATGACTGCCAATGCCCTTTGGGGTGATCGGGAAAGAAGCATCCAGTCCGGTATGAATGATTATATTTCAAAACCAATTGACCCCAAGCTGTTGTTTGAAACTCTTGAAAAATGGCTCCTAGGGAAGAGTGTGGAAAACATTGAAAAGTATTCAGATGGAACTCTTCAAATATTAGATGTTAATAAAACTATAATTCGACTAGGCAATAAACCAGAGTTTTATGATGACTTATTGAAGAGATACTCGGATAATTATAGTCACCTGTTAGAAGATCTAAAGGATCTGAGGCTGAATCAACAGGAGGATGAAGTCAAACGATTGATTCATAGTCTCAAAAGTGTAACTGGAAATATTGGCGCTATGAAGCTGAACCGATTTATTGTTCAGTTTGAAGAACACTATGAGTCATACGATGAGACGAGCTTAGCAGAAAAACTTAAGGAACTTTCAAAGTTAAATGAGGAACTATTAAAGACGATAAAACGGGTTAGTTCGGTCAAGGAGCCTGAGGAAACGCTAGGGAATTCTAAGTTTGATGTTGATGAAGCCTTGAGTCGATTGCTGGATGCTTTAGAAAAGGCCCGTGCTAAGGAAATTAAAGATAGTATGAACTACTTGGTTGCCCATGCCCAGGAAATGAGCTATAGTGCACAAATAAACGATACAAAGAAATTAGTTGATCGCTTTCGTTTTAAAGAGGCTAAGGCTATGGTAGAGGAAATAATAAATTTTATTAAGGAGTCCAAAAATGGGTAGACAAAAAACGATCATGATAGTCGATGATACCGAAATGAATCTAGTTATTTTGGTGGAGGCACTTCAGGAGGATTATGAATTAATTATTGCCATCAATGGGTTAGAGGCGATTGAGTTACTTGAAGAGCAAAAACCGGATTTAATTCTGTTAGATATCATGATGCCTGAGATGAATGGCTATGATGTTTTGAACGCGATCAAGAAAAACCCTGAGCTTGAGCATATACCGGTTATTTTACTATCGGCCATTACGGATAGTGATTCGAAGACCAAGGGTTTTTCGTTAGGTGCCGTGGACTATGTGACGAAGCCCTTTGAAATGGTTGAGGTTAAGGCCAGGGTTAGAACGCAACTAAAATTCGAAGAAGCTCGTCTACTTCTAGAAAATCAGAATCTTTTTCTCGAAGAAAAAGTCAAGGATCGGACAAAACTTCTCGAACGAACGAACTCGGCTGCTATCTACTGCCTTGCTGCTTTAGCAGAGACACGGGACCCAGAAACAGGGGAACATATCAAAAGAACCCAGGAATACATTAGAGAACTGGCCCTTGAATTACAGGGTAAGGCTGAGTATAAGGATGTTTTGACCAATGATTATATTGAGCTGTTGTATAAATCAGCGCCGTTACACGATATTGGTAAAGTTGGGGTTAGGGATAGTATTCTACTGAAACCGGGACGCTTGACTGAGGAAGAATTTGAAGAAATGAAAAAACACACAATTTACGGAGGGGAATCCTTAATGGTGGGGATCAATGAATTAGGAGAAGATTCCTTCTTGACACTTGCGAAGGAAATTGCCTTAACACACCATGAAAAATGGGATGGGACAGGATATCCAAGAGGCTTATCCAAAGCAGAAATTCCCATCTCGGGACGCCTTATGGCACTTAGCGATGTGTATGATGCTCTGATTAGTAAGAGAGTTTATAAGAACGCATTTACTCATGATGAAGCTAAAACTATCATTCTAGAGGGGAGAGGAACTCATTTCGACCCAGATATTGTGGACGCTTTTATTATAAGAGAAGCAGAATTTAAGAAAATTATGGATAGATTTAGGGATAGCAAGGTAGCGAAGTTCTTTTTTACACGATTGGGATAGTGTAGGATCAGCTATAAAAAACAGGGAATAGCTTAATAACAGTGACTGCTCACGATGGTAGGCGGTCACTGTTATCATTTGCCACCTTATCGAGAGCGATAGAATGTGATGGAAAGAAGGAATTATAGGGAAAAATGTCGAAGGTTTACAGGGATAAATGGCTGCTTTAGGATAGTTTTGATATGGAATGGTGAAAAAATGAAACTCGAATTTGTGAATAAGGCCAGGGCCAAGGCATTTATAAATTTCTATGAGAAGAGATATCTCACTGATCCCCTGAAGAGGAACTCCATGTCAGGCTTGCTCAAAAACCTCGTTAATGGCAAGAGTGAGATGTGCAGATCCGCCTATTTGGAACCAGTGATGGTCGAGGATGAGGGGAAGATCCTGATGATCGCGCTCTTAACCCATGTCGACAGGATACCTGACTTCCTTCAGATCGCGTTTTTTGAAGCGGATTACAAGGAGGACCGAGCGTTCAAGCTTATCCTCGACCGGGCCTATGCGCTTGCCAAGGAACGGGGAGCCAGTAAGATTACAGGATCCCTCAATGTTCATGTCAACTATGGCCTAGGCTTCCTGGCGAGCGATTTTGACAAACCTCAGGGCTTTGGAACCATGCACAACCCCGAATTCTATAATGAGCTATTCTCAGAGAACGGCTTCGAAGCGATCGAGCTACTGAGCTTCAAGAAGGACTTAGGCGAACTGGAAGAAGTCTTTAAGCCGAGGATGATGGAACGACTGAACCGTCGCTATTCCATCCGAAGTCTGGATTATAAACATCTGGAACGGGATGCCCATCTCTATACCAGCATCAACAACGAAGCCTTCCAAAATCATGCGTTCTACTATCCCAGGAAGGCGGCTGAGGACTTGGAGCTTTTCCAGGACTTTAAGCCTCTTCTCAGGGCCGAAAATCTCCTCTTTGCCTACAAGGGAAAGGAAGCGGTGGGCTTCATGCTTTGGTATCCCGATTTCCATGAACTTATGAAGCCTGGTGAGACCATAGGAATCAAAACCGTGATCAGGAACAAATTGTTGGCGCGTAGGGTCAGAACGGTGAAAATTGTGGAAATGGGTGTTTTGCCTCAGGAGATGAAAAACGGCGCTGTGTTGGCACTGATTAATAAAGTGTTCGAGCTGACCAAGGGTAAGTACTCCCAATTCGAGTCGGGCTGGGTTCTACAATCTAACACCGATTCAAAAATGCTGGGCGTAAAACTAGCGGATTCGAGCTTCAAGAAGTACAAGGCCTATACCAAGGATGTGACTTAGATGGAGAAGTTCCTGACCATAGGAGCGCTGGTCGACTGGTGTGGAAAAGTCCACCAGGAATCCTTTTCCAAGAGCTTAAGACGGATTATTGACGAGAACATTGGATTCATCCATCTCCTTGAATTACTCGAGGCTGTCAATCCGTGCGGTCAGGAATACTACGTTCACAAGGACATCATCCTGATCACCTACCATTGCCAGCTCAATCTTCTGAGCTTCCGAAAGAAACTGAAACTTAAGGTGGGGACGAGGATGATCGGTCTGCCAATTTCCGTCAGCCGGAGCGGGATCTGGACGTGTGATGAGGATGACGGTACGTTGCAGGAAAAAGTGCTGGAGGCCTTGACGCTGCTCAAGGGACTCACTGTCGTTCTGAACTCCGATCTAGAGTTACCTGGCCAGAACCGAACTCTCTCGAATTATGTCTTCCAAAACCGGTTCACAGGCTTTGATCAATATTTGCATGCCATGAGGTCCTCCTACAGGCGGCAGCATAGGATCACTTTGCATAAGGGTAAGGATCTTTCCTTTCACAAGGTTTCTCCCGAGAAGTTTACAACGGACCATTATCAGCTTTATCAAAGTATCATGGAACGTGCGGATTATCCTCTTGAAGTACTCTCTCTGGAGTTCTTCAGAAGCTATCCGGCGGAGATCTTCGAGACCAGAGATTCGACAGGGCGTCTGCTCGCCTTCATTCAGATGAGAGGAATCGGAGATACGCTGGGTTTTATGTTCTGCGGCTTCAAACGAGAGGAAAAAAACGCGGGTAGCTCTGGGGACAGCGCAATCCTCTATCAGAACCTGCTGCTCTTCATCATCAAGCATGGTATCGAGCAGGGCTACAAACGGATCAACCTGGGACAGACCTCCGCAGAAACGAAGCTTAAACTAGGCTGTGTGGAAGAGAAGAAGTACCTCTATGCAAGGCACAGCAACCCCCTGATCGACGCTGTCTTGAGGCGGCTTTCTGGTATGTTCTCAGAGAAGGGGTACCCGACTGAGCATAGAGTGTTCAAGGTAGACGATGGCCTCGACGGGAAGGGGGCGAAGTGATGACGATCTTCCTGAAGAAAGTCAGGGCGAGGACGCTCTTCTCCCTACTCGATCCAGTGAGGGTGGAACCGCTTGAACTGTGCTATCTGCAAGCAGCTTCCGATCAGGTGGGCATTGAAAGTGTTATCCTTGACAACCTGTTTGGACTGCTTGAGCCTCCAGGCATCCAACCCCAGGCGGTGGTCCTGACAGGCTACAATACAGCAGAGCGAGAAATTTTGAAAGAAGCAAAAGCCTACAAGAAGGTCTATCCCGACGCGAAAATTATCGTCGGCGGACTACATGTCGAACTCAATCGGGAAGCCTTCCGCAAGCACGAGATTGATTTCGTCCTGCACAGCCAGGATCTGACCGTATTCCAAAGTGTTCTGCGATTTCTACAAGGAGACCTTCTGGAACTGCCCTTAGCCGGGCTGGATCGACGCATCGCGTCCGAGGACGGCAGTGACCTTTGGCGGGTAGGGACCCGCCTCTCGGTAGAGGCACTTCAAAGGATAAAGCCTACCAAAACCCTGAGCAATCTAGTTAGCGAGAGGACACGGTACCTCGACAAGACGACGGTTGCCCTCGTAAAGAGCCGGATTGGCTGCCCTTACCAGTGTGATTTCTGTTATTGTAAGCGGATGAATGACGGGGTCCATGTCAAGAGTGACTATCAGGAACTGTTAAGGGACGTGCGAAGGATTCGAGCGAACTATCACTGGCTGGTCGATGATGTATTTTTAACTTCCAGGCAGGATGCGCTGGATTACCTTCAAGCCTACGAAGGGATGACGGGTTCGGAGGGCGAGGGAGAAACAAAGCTAAGCCTCATTGCCTACCTGAGAGCTGATTTCATCATTAAAGAGAGTGACTTACTGGGGCAACTCAAGGTTTGCGGACTCGATGAAGTCATCGTGGGGTTTGAAGCGACTGGCAACGCTGAGCTGGAAGAGTACCATAAACAAACCAATGCCCTCAATTACCCAAAGGTTATTGAGCTGCTTAGAGACCATGAGATTGACCTGACGGCGCTTTTCATGGTGAGGCCTGATTATGGTCTGGCGGATTTCCTCAGGCTAAACCAATTTATTAAAGAAAACCTGCTTGATACCTATACAATATCGATCTTTACACCCCTCAAAGGGACTCGCAGTTATGAGGATCTGAGATCTGAACTGGTGACGGAGGACCCGAAGAAGTTCGACTTTCTACATCTTGTACTGGAACCTAGACTCCCTAGAGTTGTGTTTTACGGACTGTTTTACTGGTTGCATTGGAGGCTGCTAAAGTCTAAAAGAATGCGCAGCTTCGTTCGACAGTTTTTTTAACAGTAGTTCTCGAAAAGTAAGCAAATGAAGAAATTTGAAAAGCAATCATTGTAATAAATAAGTTTTGCTGCTCTATTTATAAAAAGGTTAAAAGCATAATCAGGAGTGTGGCGTTAAGAAAATGGATATGTCAGTTAAACTTTGGGACTTCTGGGCGGATCGGTACAGCAAATTGTGGGTGCAAAAGGTCAGTCTGGGACCGACTAGAGAGTATGTCTTACGGGAAATTAAAGAAATAGCCCGCGGCAGGAAGTTGAACCTACTCGATTTAGGCTGCGGTCCGGGAGAGCTTCTGTCTGAACTAGGGGAGAACTGTCCTCAGCTAGCACTCACAGGGGTAGATTATTCACCAAGGATGCTTGAACTATCTCAGCAAAGGAACAGGAATACCAAGCATATTCTCCTAGACGCAGCGGAGCTAGATAGGCTGGAGTCGAGGTACGATATCATTGTCTGCACCCATTCGCTGCCTTACTACAGGGACCCCAAGGACGTATTCAAAAATCTAAGCAGGCTTCTCACTGAGAATGGAAGGCTGATTGTCGGCTTCGCCAGCGGCAACAGTATGTACGATAAAGCAGTGCTTTCGGGTGTGAAACTCACTACAGGAAGAGCGCATTATCCAAGCAACCGGGAGTTTGTGGACCTGGTCAAGGAGTACTTTCAAGTGCAAAAACTGAACATTATTAATAAGAGGGCATTCTTTATGCCTAAGATCGCGGTCTATACGCTGGGTAAGACGATAGACACTACGATAGACAAAACGGTGGACAAAACGATGGACAAAACGATGGACAAAACGATGAGCAAGATGCTAGGCAATACGTTGGACAAGACCACGGACAAGACCACGGACAAGACGATGACCAAGACGATGGGAAAGGCAATGGACAAGACTTTAAGCAAGACGACGGACGAGACGATGGACAGCAGGGAGTGCTGCTAATGAATGTGCTTCTGGTAAGGCCCAAGCCGGATAACGAAACCATCGGGCTGCAGCATGTCATGATTTGTGAACCGTTGGAGTTGGAGTACTTAGTCTCCAATGTACCAGATGAGCTCAGGTCAACGGTCAGGCTTGAGATTGTGGATATGATCCTGGAAAAGGAATCCTATGAAAGCATTCTGACCAGACTTAAGCCGTCACTTGTGGTGTTCACAGCCTATATTACCCATGTCGGAATCATCAAAGCGATGTGCGTTGTGGCCAAGGGCCTCGTCCCGGGTATCTTGACCGGAGTAGGAGGAGTCCATGCTGAAGTGGTAGCACAGGATTTCGATGCGACAGAGATCGACTTTGTCTATTCACGAAACGGCATTGAGGGTTTCAATGAGACACTCAGGGGGATGCTGGCGAGCCGGAACGTCGAAGAGATTAAGGAGACCCTCGATGGGATGGGCGAGAAGAAGACGTCTTTTTCCTATAAGCATCCAGACCGGAGTGCGGTCTCTAGATATCGTCACGGCTACTACTATATGTTCCACAGCCCCTGTGCCTTGGTCAAGACGTCCTTTGGCTGCCCGTATCACTGTAATTTTTGCTTCTGCAAAGAGATTACAGACGGATTCTACTTCACCAGGGAGATCGAGGATGTGGTCGAGGAACTGGCCGCGATTGCTGAGCAAGAGATCTACATCGTCGACGATGACTTCCTCTACAGCAAGGCAAGGATCCAAGAGTTTTTAAGACTTCTAAAAGAACGAGGGATTAGAAAACACTTTCTGGTTTACGGTCGAGCTGATTTTGTGGCAGCCAATGAAGATCTTCTACGCGATTTCAAAAGGCAGGGGCTTCAGGCGGTGATCGTCGGCATTGAATCCATAAGGGCTAGGGACCTGGAGTTATACAATAAAAAAACGGACAAGGACATGAACGAAAAGGCGATCAACGTGCTGAAAACACTGGATATCGAGCTCTATGCCACTCTGATTAT
>CAKMJS010000090.1 GCA_927405585.1 uncultured Desulfosporosinus sp. | reverse complement strand
GAGCAGATCTTGCGAGAACGATATACCCTTCAACTTTCACTTTACGCATTGGCAATTGAACGCCTACTTAAGATCAAAGTCTCACGATGTACACTTTACTCATTTTCACTTGGACGCGAAATTTCTATCTCACCTGAGCTTCGCAATTCTATACAGATACCATACTTTACCTCATTTGTCAAATAAATTACAATCTGTTAATCCCTAATCATAAGACCTTCTAATTCCATTGATATGGCCATTGAATAGTCTAGCTTAGCAGATTAATCACACTTTTCCAAAATATTTCACCGGCATGATGCAGGAGTTTCGAACTTTATGGCGAATAAAATACATTGTGATTGTATTAACTATCTCTATAACAAAGAGTAAGGATGAAGAGGTGTTGTAATGAGTCAAAATAAAGTCGGTGCTGTCTTAATAGTAGGCGCGGGGATTGCTGGAATTCAGGCTGCACTTGATTTGGCAGAGTCAGGTTACTTGGTCCACTTGGTAGAGGAGACATCCGCAATTGGCGGTACCATGCCTATGTTAGACAAGACGTTCCCAACGAATGATTGTTCTATGTGTATTCTTTCCCCAAAATTAGTTGAGTGTGGACGTCATCTTAATGTTCGTATCTATACGAATTCTCAAGTTGTCAAATCAGAGGGTGAAGCTGGAAACTTTAAGGTAACCATTAAGCAGAAGGCACGTTTTATCGATCTTGACAAATGTACTGGGTGCGGAGCGTGTGCTGAAGCCTGTCCAGTAAAAGTCGACGATGAGTTCAATCAGGGTTTAGGTAAGCGTAAGTCAGCTTTTAAACAGTATTCTCAAGCCTTCCCAAATGCTTTTGCCATTGATGAAAAGACTTGTTTATATCAAACACGTGGTAGAGCAAAAGGTAAAGACGTTTGTTTGAAATGCGTAAAGGCTTGTCAAGCTGGAGCAATCAATCATCAGATGGAAGACCAAGAAATCGAAGTAGAAGTAGGTTCAATGGTCCTAAACCCTGGCTTTAAAGTATTCGATGCCACTAGGCTGGATTATTACGGTTATGGCAAGATTAAAAGTGTTGTTACAAGTCTGGAGTTCGAACGTCTTTTAAGTGCTTCTGGACCTTTTGATGGACATTTAGTGAGACCTCATGACCAAAAAGAGCCGCAGCGTATCGCTTGGATTCAGTGTGTTGGTTCCAGAAATGCCAAGATCAACAATAATTATTGTTCAGGTGTTTGCTGTATGTATGCCATTAAAGAAGCAGTTATCGCCAAAGAACACAGTCATATTCCAGTGGATACCACTATTTTCTATATGGATATGAGAACCCATGGCAAAGATTTTGAAAAGTACTATGAAAGCGCCAAGAATCAACATTGTGTTAACTTCATTCGTTCTCGTATTTATGAAGTAACAGAGGCAACCGATGGTTCAGGGGATGCTGTCATACGATACTCTACCGAAGATGGCAAAATATTTTCGGAACAATACGATATGGTAGTTCTGTCTGTAGGACTTGAGCCTGGAGATAGTTCCAAGAAATTAGCTAATCTTTTAGATCTAAAACTGAATAACTACGGTTTTGCTGAGCTTGAACCGCTCAGTGGAGTGAATACTTCTAAAGAAGGAATTTTCGCTGCCGGAGCTTTTAGCGGTCCAAGAGATATTCCGGAAACAGTGATTCAAGCCAGTGCTGCTGCAGGAGCGGTCTCCGCATTATTATCGGATGAGCGTGGAACGCTTGTCAGTGAAAAGCAATATCCACCTGAAATGCAGGTTGCTGGAGATGTCGTTAGGACGGGAGTATTTATTTGCCACTGCGGTGTCAATATCGGCGGAATCGTTAATGTCCCTTCAGTGGTAGACTATGCAAAGACCCTACCAACCGTTGTCTATGCCACTGAAAAAATCTATGCCTGTT
Source organism: uncultured Desulfosporosinus sp. (assembly GCA_927405585.1). Classification (GTDB taxonomy): domain Bacteria; phylum Bacillota; class Desulfitobacteriia; order Desulfitobacteriales; family Desulfitobacteriaceae; genus Desulfosporosinus. The sequence goes on along the minus strand of CAKMJS010000090.1, from coordinate 13,268 downwards.
CTCAGGATGCTCAGGCTTCTATTAAAGCCCTGATTAGCGAGCAAAAACTGAATAGAGTCGTTGTCTCTTCCTGTAGTCCACGAACCCATGAGCCTTTATTTCAAGAAACATTGAAAGAAGCCGGTCTAAACGCTCACTTGTTTGACATGGCTAATATTCGTGACCAATGCTCTTGGGTGCATATGAATGAACCTGAGCAAGCCACTGAAAAAGCTAAAGATTTAACGAAGCTAGCAGTTATTCGTGCTTCAATGCAGCAACAAGTTCAACCTATCTTTATGGCAATGAACCACGTTGCTTTGGTTATTGGTGGTGGGGTAGCCGGAATGACGAGTGCCTTATCGTTAGCTGATCAAGGGTATGAAGTTCATCTAGTCGAAAAAGATACTGCTTTGGGCGGTATTGCTCGAAGATTCTCTACAGGACTCAGAGGGGAAGATATTAAATCGTTTGTTGCTGATCAGATTGAAAGAGTTAGCAAACACCCTAATATTAAACTCCATGTAGGGGTTAGTATCAAAGATGTTGGAGGCTTCTTAGGTAGCTTTACAACGACTTTGGACAATGGAGAAACAATTGAACATGGTGTAGCACTTCTAACCATTGGTGGTCAAGAATATAAGCCTAAGGAATACCTCTACGGTCAAGATGACCGTGTAATGACTCAAATAGAGATGGATGAAGCATTAGTAAAGCATGATCCCAAATTGGAAAATGCTCAGAATTATGTCTTCGTACAATGTGTCGGTTCACGTTGTGAAGAAAATCCTTATTGTAGCCGGACTTGTTGTACAAAATCTGTTAAATTAGCGCTTAAAGTTAAGGCTAAGAATCCAGCAGCTAATGTCTTTATTCTGTATCGTGATATGAGGACCTATGGTTACTTTGAAGAGGATTATGAACTTGCTAGAAAAACTGGCATAATTTTTGTCCGCTATAGTGAGAATGACAAGCCTGTCCTGACCAAAGAAGGGGATATCCTTATCGTAACGGTCCGGGATCACGTCTTAGATCGTCCTCTTGAGATTGAAACGGACGTTCTATGCCTAGCTGCTGCCATTATTGCGCCTGAAGATGGCAAGAAACTTTCCAAGTGGTTCAAAATTCCGCTCAATGCTGAAGGTTTCTTCTTAGAGGCGCATATGAAATTACGCCCTGTCGATTTCAGCACGGATGGTGTATTCATGGCTGGGATAGCCCATAGTCCGAAAAACATGGAAGAAGTTATCGCTCAAGCCAAAGCAGCTGCTGGACGCGCTGGTGTAGCCTTGTCTAAGGAAATGGTAGAATCGGCAGGATTGAATGCGTTTGTTGATAAACGCAAATGTACTGCTTGTGGTACATGTGAAGCTATCTGTCCTGCTAAAGCTGTTACAGTCGATTTAGCGAACCATGTGGCCATAGTGAACGATGCTCTGTGTAAAGGGTGCGGGGCGTGTGCTTCAAGTTGCCGTTGCGGTGCCATCAGTCTTAGAGGGTGTACGAATGAGCAAATTGTACAAATGTTAAATTCCCTATAAATACAATAATATGGGAAGGTAGATGATTATGGGAGAATGTCAGGTAAAAGTATACCAACCAGACACGAGTGCGTTTAAACCTAAAATTGCAGCTTTTTTGTGTAACTGGTGTAGTTATGCGGGAGCTGATCTGGCCGGTGTTGGTCGGATTCAATATCCAGCGACCATTAGAACGATTCGGGTCCCATGTTCGGGAAGAATCAATCCTCTGTATATTTTAAAAGCAATGGCAAATGGGGCAGATGGAGTTTTAATTTCTGGTTGCCACCCAGGCGATTGCCATTATATCAGTGGTAATTATGTTGCCCGCAGAAAATTTGCCCTAATCCAGTCTCTCTTAAAACATGTGGGCTTAGAAGATGACCGAGTTAGTTATTCGTGGGTATCCGCAGCAGAAGGTGGGCGGTTTGCTGAAGTGGTTAAAGGGGTTACTGAGCGCGTTACTGCACTGGGACCCAATAAAGGTGTCTTTAAAGTAGATGACGGGGGTGCAGCGGGTGAATAATATTATTAATGATATCCGAGAAACAGCCCGTCAATTACTTGCTGATGGAAAAGTTGACGTTGTTATTGGTTATGAAAAAGGATCCTTACCATTAAAGGCGACCCCTTGCTTTGTGCGTTCGGCTCAAGAGGTCGATCGCTTGATCTGGGACGAAACATGCGAGAATAATCTAGCGTCCTTTGTTGCTAACACACCTGGAAAAAAAGCCATCATCGCTAAAGGGTGTGACAGCCGGTCTTTGGTTGTCCTGATTCAGGAAAATCAATTGCTCCGTGACGATGTTTATATTATCGGTGTTTCCTGTCCAGGAGTCGTCAATAAGAGGAAAATTGAGGCCGAAATTGGAGAAATCCTCGAAGCAACGATTGCTGAAGGAACTATTTCAGTAAAAGGGATGGAAGGCTCTAAAGAGTATTCTTTTGCTGATGTAAAAGATGCAACCTGTCAAACCTGCCGTTACCCTAATCCTGTTATAGAGGATATTCATATGGGCGTGACAATTGAGGTATCCCAATCAACACCGTTTGCGGACGTTATTGAAATGGAGAATAAGCCTGATAGTGAGCGTCAAGCCTACTTTAACCAGCAGATGAGTAAATGTATTCGCTGTTATGCATGCAGAAATGCTTGTCCAATGTGTTATTGCCCTGAATGCTTTGTGGATTGTAATTCCCCTAAATGGCTGACCGGTGGAGTTAATCGTGCAGAAAATCTCATGTTCCAAGCTGGACGAGTTCTGCATTTAGCTGGACGGTGTGTTGATTGTGGTGCGTGTGCTCGTGCCTGCCCACAAGATGTAGATATTCGGGCTATGAACCGTAAGTCGGCTAAAGACGTTTTAGTTATGTATCACCATGAAGCAGGTATTAGCGAAACGATCAAACCAGCTCTTAATGAGTTCAGCGCAGATGACCCAGAAGCGTTTTTAGTAAAGGAGTGAGGTGAAGAATATGAAGATAAGTAAAGAAAAATTTGGTCAATCATTTGATGCTCTAGCCGCTGAGTACAAAACAATAGCTCCGGTTAGTGATGCAGCGGGAGTTGTTAATTACGAAGCAGTAGAGAGTTTTTCCGAAGTCAAACAGAATTATCTAAATTCTAAGCTTCCTCCTAAATCCTTCTTTTTTCCTCAACATGAAAAACTTTTGTCTTATGTAAAGGAAGGCAAAGATGTTACGGTTAAGAATGAACTGAAGGTAGAAAAAACGATTCTTTTTGGGGTCAGACCGTGTGATGCTAAAGCGTTTCTCCTCTTAGACACAGTCTTCAAAAATGATATGTTTACTGACCCATATTATTTTGAACGTCGTGATAATACCGTTGTAATTGGAGTCGCCTGTAATAAAATTGCTCCGACCTGTTTTTGCTCCTCAATGGGCTTTTCTCCAGCTAGCAGTGCTGGCGCAGATATTTTTCTGATTGATTTAGGCGATTCCTATCAGGTGGAGATTCTAACGGAGAAAGGGAAAGCCCTAGCTGCCGTTTTTCCTGAATTAGTCGAACTGACCGTCGAGGATCAAACCCTAGTTGACACTATTAAAAGTGCTCAAACAACCAGTCAAGTGGATGTCTCTACGATTACGAGCAAGCTTGAGAAGTTCTTTGACCATTCCTACTGGGACACTCTCCAAGAAAAATGCATCGGTTGTAATTCGTGCACATTTTCTTGTCCCACATGCCACTGCTTCGATATTTCCGAGGAAGTGCGCAATAATAAGGGGAGCAGAGTTAGAACTTGGGATGGGTGCATGGCTCCGCTCTTTACCTTACATGCTTCTGGTCATAACCCTCGGGACAAGAAAAAATCCCGTTGGCGCCAGAGGATGATGCACAAATTTAACTACTTTGTCCATAACAGTGGAGATATTTCCTGTGTGGGCTGTGGTCGTTGCATCAAGAGTTGTCCAGTAAATTTAGATATTCGGCAGGTCATCGATGGGGTTAACAAAGCAGAATTGGTGGTGAACTAATGGAACAGAATCCTTATCTACCTATTAAAATGAGACTCATCAAAAACTTAGTGGAAACAGAAGATAGAAATATCAATACCTTCACTTTAGAGTTTCTCAATAAACAAGATGAAGAAAACTTCAAATATTTGCCCGGACAGTTTGCGGAAATTAGTGCCTTTGGTCACGGAGAAGCTCCGTTTGGGATTGCTACATCACCGACTGAACCCGGAATTCTCAAATTTTCTGTTGCTAAAGTGGGGTGCGTGTCCAATGCCTTGCACCTGATGGAAGAGGGAACCATGGTTGGGGTCAGAGGACCCATGGGCAATTCTTATCCGATAGAAGACTTCAAAGGTAAAAATGTCGTTATTATCGGTGGAGGCTTTGCTTTCACGACTCTGCGCTCACTGGCCGTCTATATGATGGATGAAAAACATCGCGCCGACTATGGGGATATTACCGTTATTTACGGTGCTAGAAACCCTGGTTTATTGCTTTACAAGGATGAATTGGCAGAATGGGAGACGAACCCTAATATTAACCTCGTCACCACAATTGACAAAGAGTGCGATGGCTGGTGTCAACGGGTAGGCTTTATTCCTACCATTACGGAACAAGTAGCGCCCTCTTCAGTGAATAGCTATGCTGTTGTCTGCGGACCGCCGGTTATGATCAAATATACTTTGCCGGTATTAGAAAAACTGAACTTTCCACCAGAGCGGATCATCACTTCTTTGGAAATGCGGATGAAGTGCGGATTAGGAATCTGTGGTCGTTGTAATATCGGGACGGAATACGTTTGTAAAGATGGACCGGTATTTACCATGGCTCAATTAAAGGAACTACCTAGTGAATACTAATATTATTAGCAGGAGGTGATAGTAAGATGAGTGAACCCATAAGAATAAAAAGTTTAGATCCGACTTTGCGCGAAGAAATAAACGGCTTAGTTAAAGCTTTTGATTTCTCTAAATGCCTTACTTGTGGTATGTGTACTGCCGGTTGTGTTTATAGTGAACTAGTAGATGATAATGATCCCCGCAAGTTCATACGCAAAATTGCTCTTGGCATGAGAGAAGAGTTAGCTGAAGATCCTTTTGTTTGGAATTGTAATATGTGTGAACGGTGTACAGTAGAATGTCCAATGGGTGTAAACATTGCTGCTCTCACAAGAACCTTCCGTGGAAAAGATCCAAATTCACGTGGTCATATGCAACATGTAGTCGATGACCATATCCGGACAGGTAATCAAATGGCAGTAGAACAAGAGGATTTTGACGAGACAATTGAGTGGATCGAGGAAGAACTTCAGAAAGATCTTAACGATCCTGATTTTAAAATCCCTATGAACAAGCCTAATGCAGATTTTATGTTTGTTTTTAATGCCAGAGAGGTTAAATATTATCCGAACGAGCTACAATCGATTTTGAAAGTCTTCTATGCCGCCAAAGCAGACTATACGATTAGTTCAAGTCGTTGGGATGCTACGAACCTTGCTCTATTTTCAGGGAAAAACGACGATTTTTGGAAAATTACCGGTCCGCTATTTGAAGAAGCGGATAGGTTAAAACCTAAAGCAATTGTTGTTACGGAATGTGGCCATGCTTTCCGTTCTGTGAAGATGGGACAACGTAGTTTCTGGAAAGGGGATATTATCCCGGTACGCCACGTAGTCGAGCTGTTTGCCGAATGGATTAAGGATGGACGTCTTAAACTCGATAAGACCAAGAACCCACTTCCAGTAACCTTACACGATCCTTGTAATACTGTCCGTAAAGAAGGAGTCATAGAGCCACAGCGTTATGTGTTGAAAAATGCTGTCATGGATTTCCGAGAAATGAATCCTAGCGGGAAGTATAACATTTGTTGCGGAGCAGGTGGAGGCGCTTTAGCAGTACCTGAATTTAAAAGTCAGCGTATGGTGAAAGCAAAACCTAAGGTTGATCAACTGATCGCTACTGGAGCTAAAATAGGAGCGATTCCATGTCATAACTGTATGGACCAATTTAATGACATGAATAAGCACTACAAACTTGGCATGAAAATGGTTCACATTGCTGCCTTGATAGAGAATGCATTGGTACTTGATGAGGTAGTAACTGAGACGGAGTAAGTATTATTAATTTTTGATTTTAAAAGGATTATCTATATATCAATTTGAATTTTGAGAGCCCTGAATAGGCGAATATACCGCCTTTGTTCGGGGCTTTCTCTATATTGTCTTTTGGTGACGAGTTCGCTTTTATTATCTTTTTCTTTCTTATTGTAATCCGATGCCTTTAACCATAAGTAATCTCAGCGTTTGCGTAAATAATTAGAACATCAATGGAATCCGTGGTCCATCCTAAAAGGATTACAAGATCGTCAATAAAGGTTATAATGAGCAATATAGAAAAATATACTTAAGTCGAATATATGCATGTCTGATGACGGAAAATCATAAATGAAAGTGAGTTAATAAGCATGACAGTAACAATTTTAACAGATAGCACAAGCTATTTAAGTGAAGAAGTTAGGAAAGACTTAAATATTAAGATGGTATCTTTAAATCTTACCTTTGGAAACGACAGCATGAGAGAAGTTGACATAGATAACGAGCAATTTTATAAAATGATGGCTTCCAATGGAATTCCTACATCCTCACAGCCCTCAGTGGGGGACATGTACCAAGAAATGCTTGGTGTGATAGAGAAGGGCGATAGTCTTTGCTGTATATTCATATCTTCGGATATGAGTGGTACTCTTTCAACAGGTGAACTAGCAAAAGAAATGGTATTGGAAAAGTATGAGAATGCAAAGATAGAAATTATTGATTCTAGGTCCAACTGCATGCAGCTTGGTTTTGCTGTTATCATGGCAGCGAGAGCAGCAAAAGCAGGTAAGTCGCTGGAGCAGGTTAGAGAAGCAGCCTTAGAAAATATTAAACGAAGTCGGTTCCTATTTATCCCTGAGAATCTCGAGTACCTAAGAAAAGGTGGAAGAATTGGCGGCGCAGGTGCGTTGATAGGAAATCTATTTAAAATTATTCCTATATTAACTGTGGAAGATGGCAAAACAACAATTCTGACGAAGGTTAGAACTAAGAAAAATGCTGTTTTAGGAATGACGGAAACAATGCTACAGGACATAAGGAAATTTGATTTAGGCGAGATTGTGGTACTACATATTAATTGCTTAGACGAAGCAAAAGAATTTGCAAAAATAGTTCAAGAGAAATTACATGTTAACATCGATATCATGGATATTGGACCAGTCATTGGGTTACATGTTGGACCAGGTACAATAGCAATTGCTTATTATACATTAAAGCCTATGAGATAAGCGCTAACATAGAATTATACATCAAGAAAATTAAACAAACAGAGAAGCCACCGCCAATAATTTCGACGGTGGCTTCTCTGTCTTTCTATCATTTGATCAAACGTCTAAGAACTCTTCAAACCGTCAACAAGAATTTGTCTTGGTCCAGTGTTACAATTTAATTAGTGAATAAGTGACCATCAAAATTAACATTTCTACCAACGTGAATTATGGAATATTGTAAACTATGAAGAGGGAAGGGATTAGACAATGTCAATTATGAAAATCACCCAAGCAGGGGTAAAAAACAGACAACAAATCAATTTGAAATGGGCGACATTCGCCAATACGCTCTTACTATCAATTATCATGCTATCTACATTAGACTTATTTTTTGCGACCCTCCGTAATGATTCTTTAGCTAACTTCACTATGTATGTATTTACAGATTTAATGCTAACTTTGATCGCCGTAATTTTCTCCTTTGATCTTTTAGCAAAGGGTAGAGATTCGATTATTAGTTTTCTTGCTTACATGTTGTTCCTATGGATTTGTGTTACGATCCTCAAAACTGTGTTCCTATAGGAGGATTATTAATCGAGACTGCGTGATTGGATTTCTAAGATTCTAGCAGATATTTATTGATATTCCTCCAGAAGTGGTCTATAATAAGAACAAATGTTCCTTTAAGTAAAATATATGTACTGTATATATGGAGAAAAGAACGGATGTATGTTTTATCCACTGGTGGGATTTAGTATTGCTTAGAGCGGATCATTTGATAATTCATTTATTGGAGGGTGAATAATGCCGAAATTAACAGTTATTTGTTACCTTTGTTCTTTATTGTTCTATGGAATGGGATTTTAAAAAAAGCTAATGCTCAACAACGTGGTTATTGCAAATGCAAATGTCTATAACTATAATATTAATGTATCTATGACAATCTTTTTTGTTTTAGCAATTATATTTTCCATAATCGGATTTCTTTCCTTTCATACATCGAATTATAGAGGGCAAAGAATTATAGAAATTAGGTAATATCGGTTACAATAGAAGAGAAGCATAGCAAGGAGTTGAAATGCTAGAATTATTCGAAACAGGGGGCAGTATTCATGTCACTAGGTAATGGTAAAAGAACAGCTAATAGAGAAAAACGGAGAGAACTTGAAGAACAATTATCCTCTTTACCAGAGGTTTTAAAGGACCGAAAATTGATTAGAGAAGAAGTTAAACAACGACTTGTTAACGGACTGCAAACGCAAACTCTAGAGTATGATTCTATTTTTAATTATGATAAGGCAAATCTAAACAAGGACTTCAATTTATTGAGCCTACTTTTCCATAGAATGTTCTTTTATAGATTGAATGAAAAACTTTCAGGATTAACCTGTGATCATACCCTCCGCTTGAGCAACCAGATTCTGACACAGATGAAGTTGGGTCGAGGGAAAATAAACGAAGTACTAGAGGTTTTTAAAAAGAATGGTGGACATTGTGATTGTGAGGTTCTCTTCAATGTTGAGAGTCAACTAATAGGCAAATAACCGTCGAGTACTCAAGTCCTTGTAAAATTGTAATATATTTACCAAGCTTGAAGGAAGTTGAGGAAAGACGTGGAAGGTGTAAAGGTGACTAACCTTGACACCTTCTTAAATATTTCTAGGTATTAGGTCAAGATGCCTTTGCAAATGTAACCAATAATCTTATTTAATAATAATATCAAGGGAGGAAACTATATGGAAAAAGATAAGAAAATTGCAGTTTTAATTGATGCGGACAATGTGTCTGACAAATATATCAAGCATATATTTGATGAAATCTCCAACCATGGAACACCTACCTATAAGCGTATTTATGGAGATTGGACAAAGCCCCAGTTAACACCATGGAAAAACGTACTGCTTAATTACTCTATTACCCCAATTCAGCAATACAGTTATACAACAGGTAAAAATGCAACAGACGCAGCATTAATAATTGACGCAATGGATATTCTCTATTCAAATAACGTAGATGGTTTTTGCATTGTATCAAGTGATAGTGATTTTACTAAACTTGCCGCTCGCTTAAGAGAGTCCGGAATGTATGTTATCGGTATGGGCGAAAAGAAAACACCCTCACCCTTCATCGCTGCTTGTGAGCAGTTTAAATATCTTGAAGTTTTAGCTGCGATCCCCATTAATCCAGATAAAACACAAATGAGTGATCGGCTAGAAAAACAGGATGCGCCTAAAGAAGGTATATCAAATATGAAAAAACTAATAGAATCTATAAAAATTATCATACCGGAGAGTTCAGACGAAGATGGTTGGGCTTTTCTGGGTGAGGTCGGAAAAAGACTTAATAAACGCTACCCGGATTTTGATACAAGAAACTACGGACATACAAAGCTAGCTCCACTCATATCATCCTTAAAACAATTTGAAATCCAGTCTCGAAAAACGAGTAATCCACACATTATCCATTACTATATCAAAAATAAAGTTAGTATTCCTTGATCATTACGGATATGAGAACAAAACCCTTTTAAGCACGGGTAGGAAGGCACTCCTATATACCCGTGTTTTTGTTTATGTGTTTGTAAAGGAATCATTATGAGCAGCATAGAATAAATAATTGTCAAATTAGGGAGGAATATTTAGAAAACTTATTGAATTCCTTAAGTAATAGAATTTATTCAGTAGCAAAAGCTATGGATATACTTTAATTTTACAAATAATATAGTTTGACCGCAGGGGGATGTCTCAATGAACTTTAATTTAAATGAATTTTTAGGTGCAATAGCGAACACCTTAGACATTATTGAAATTGAATTATTCGGGATGGCTACCAATCATTCTAAAAGGATAGCCTATATATCCGTTAAGATCGCTTATGAGCTCAGTTTATCTGATGAAAAAATATTTGATCTTGTTTCGTTGGCCATAATGCACGACAATGGAGCAAGCTTGAAAATTCTACATGATAATTTAAAAGGATCCGTCAGAGAAAAGATTAATATCATTGAAAGCAGAAAAGAGCATTGCAGCATAGGGGAAGATAATCTTAATGATTTCCCATTTTTGACTAATCCTCAAAATATAGTGAAATATCATCATGAAAAATATGATGGTTCTGGATTTTTCGGATTATCGAAACATGAGATTCCACTTATGGCTCAAATTATTTCTTTTGCAGATACTCTAGACTTGGGATTTGATTTAAACGATTCCTTGAATAGAGATATAATTACTGCATTTGTTAAAGAAAATAGAAATATATTATTTTCACCTGTTTTATCAGACGAATTTTTGAAGATTTCGATTCATGATGATTTTTGGGAAGCATTAAAAGCCGAGAACATTGATTATAGCTTAATAAAAGTGACTCCTAATTTCAGTTATGAGCTAAATTATAATGAAATCCATACGATAACTAAGACCTTTTCTAAAATAATTGATGCTAAATCTGAGTATACTCAGTCTCATTCATCCGATCTTACAAATAAGCTTCAGATAATGGCTGAATTTTATAAAATGGATAGTATTATGACTTTGAAACTATCAATTGCAACTGATTTACATGATCTTGGTAAGCTAGCCATTAGTAATAGTATATTAGACAAGCCAGGTAAATTATCTAACGAAGAGTTTAATGAAATAAAGAAGCATCCAGAAATAACCAAACAATGTTTACAAGACATTAAAGGATTTGAAGAAATAACTATGTGGGCTTCTAATCATCATGAAAAATTAGATGGCTCAGGATATCCGGATGGTTTGATGGCCAAAGATCTTGATTTCAATTCACGGTTAATAGCCTGCTTAGACATTTATCAAGCCTTACGAGAAGAAAGGCCCTACAGGAAGCGTATGGATCATGTTAAAGCGATGGAAATATTAAAGAGCATGGTGAACGTAGGACAACTTGACAATGACATTGTTGATGATATTAATTCAGTTTTCATTGAATTCTTGAACCATTAGTAATTGTATTGTAATAAATATTTTCAAAAAGAACCTGAGTAATCAAACCCATGTCTGATTACTCAGGTTCTTTGACTTTTAAAGATGATTATTTAGCATTCCATTCTTTTCTACGGTGGTTGTCAAGATAGTTGTCGTATTTGACCAAAATTATTTTACAACTGAATATGTTAATTGCGACGCTGCATGTAGGTGACGAAACGCTCGGCGCTTGCCAGAAGGAACTTTTGTGATCTGCGGATCAAAAAGTCCCTTCGGTCCTTCAGCTTCTCCATATGCGCTGTTGTCCCTGTGATCCCGGCGAGCATATCCTCAGCCTAATGGCTTCCGGTATCCCTCGTGGGACACGGACAACTAACTCATTAATTTCATCAAACAATCTATGATGCTGTTGTTTTTGACTCTGTTATATCTTCAACCTGAGATTTCTCAGGATTAAGCCACACTTCATTGATCAAGGTCCAGTTCCTTGTTTGACGTGTCCACCGTTCCGGATGTCGAGCCTTTGCAGCCTCATACAGTAGGTGCCGTTTCTTAAGTATTTCTTCACCCTGGCCGCTGTGACGCTGGTGTGGCGTGAGGAACTTGATACCACTATGGTGATGGTTGTAGTTATACCAATGGACAAATTCCTTGACCCATGTTCTGGCATCATTAATAGTCGCGAATCCTCTGATTGGATAGCTTGGACGGTATTTGCAGGTTCGGAAAAGGGACTCCGAATAAGGATTGTCATCGCTAACTCTGGGGCGACTCCTAGAAGGCGTAATACCTAATTGATAGAGCGTTTCCAGCATGGATGAGCCTTTCATCGGGCTTCCATTATCGGAATGTAAGACTAATGGGCCGTCTTGTCTGGTTATATTCTGGGCCATGACCGCCCGCCGGATGAGTTGGCTGGCATGTTCTGCCGATTCTTCGACCCAGACTTCCCATCCGACAATGTCACGGCTAAAGATGTCCAGGATCAGGTATAAGTAGAAATAGAGTCCCCTGGCAGGGCCAGGCAAGTAGCTAATATCCCAAGACCATACACGATTAGGTTCGGTAGCACAATGCGTTGATTTTGGTTTACTGGTGGGCGCCTTGCAACGACCACGATGATTCTGTTCCCCCGCTTCGTGCATGACTCGATAGAACGTTGATTCGGAAGCGATGTAGATACCTTGATCCGCAAGAATCGGGACAATCTGACTGGGTGGCAAACTTTTATAATCAGGTTGGTTGACTATTTCTAGAATCTCCTTGCACTCTGCTTCCGTGAGCTTATTCGCCGGTTCAGGACGCTTCGCCAAGGGGCGCTGATCGGCTACAGGTGCCCCATCCTTACACCAGCGTTGCAATGTTCGCACGGATATGCCAATCTCTTCACAAGCCATCTGTTGGCGTGCTCCGCTTGCTACGGCTATTTCTACCAGCTTAATAATTATGTCGCGATTCACAGTGCTGGTTAGGCTTCCTCGTCCTTTGGTCCCCAAATCGCATTGATGTTTTTTCTTAGAACTAACAGGGCAGCCGTTTCAGCCAGTGCTGACTCTTTCCGCTGAAGTTCCTTCTTAACTCTCTTTAGTTCCTTCTCAGTCTCTTTTTCTCGCCGCTGTGAAGTAGCTAATTCTTGAGCCACACCCCCGTTTGCCTGTATACAGTTGTCTTGCCAAGACTTGACCTGCTCAACATACAAGCCTTTCTTGCGACAGTATTCTGCTAGTTCGATCTCACTGAGTGTGGATGTCTCAACCACGATGAGATACTTGTCGCGTGTGCTCCACTGCTCACTTTGCTGTTCACCAGCAGGGGCTGCAAATCCTTTTCCGCGTATTTCCTTCCGCCATAACTTCAATGTCCCCTCTGGGACACCGGTCTCCTGTTGAATCATACTGAGAGACTGGTTATTGGGCGGTAACATCTTCGCAATGATAGAACTCTTTAACTCTTTAGGATATCTCATGTCGTTCTCCCTCCTGTGTTCCTTTTCAAGGATACTTTTCCTAAGTCCTTACGTCAACTATCGTAACACAGGGGG
>CAKMJS010000089.1 GCA_927405585.1 uncultured Desulfosporosinus sp. | reverse complement strand
TGTTAATATCAAATGTAATGAATTGAATACTGTATGCTCTTATCCGGAGTGGTGGAGGGACTAGCCCAATGAAACCCGGCAACCCGCTTTGCAGCAATGACTTTCATAGCTTGCGTAGCATGGTGCTAATTCTTGCAGAAGAGATTCTTCTGGCAGATAAGAGGAGCGTCGATAATATCAAATTTGGCCTCTTCTATCTTAGAAGAGGTCTTTTCTGTATCCAGCGGATTGCTGGAATGAAGTTGAAGACACACAAGTGTTTAGGACAAATCAGGAGGTGGGGACGTTCATGAGTGTAGAAAAGACGTACGCAGAGATTAACGCTAAGATTAAATCCGGTAAAGCGGTCGTGGTGACTGCTGAGGAACTCATTGCCCTGGTGGAGGAAAAAGGCCTCTCCAAAGCAGCACAAGAAGTGGATGTAGTAACAACTGGCACCTTTGCGCCAATGTGTTCCTCAGGTGCTTTTTTAAGTTTAGGACACACAACCCCTCGGATGAAAATGCAAAAAGTCTGGCTGAATGGGGTATCTGCCTATACAGGCATAGCAGCTGTTGACGCCTATATCGGTGCGACTGAGATGCATGAAGATGACCCACTGAATAGCCATTACCCCGGTGAATTTAGGTACGGTGGGGGCCATGTCATTCAAGATCTGGTTGCCCGGAAACCAGTCAAGTTAAAAGCGCTAGGATATGGTACAGATTGTTATCCACGCCGAAATCTGGAAACCACCATTACCTTGGATGAGATCAATGAGGCGATCCTTTTTAATCCACGGAATTGCTATCAGAATTACAACTGCGCGGTGAACCTGACCGACCGAACGATTTATACCTATATGGGAATGATTAAACCTCATTTAGGCAACGCTAATTTTTCAACCTCAGGACAACTTAGCCCACTTTTGAAGGACCCTCATTTTAATACAATCGGGGTTGGCACGAAGATTTTTCTCGGTGGTGGTATTGGATATGTCGCTTGGAACGGGACACAACATTTCCCGTCGATGATGAACGTCGAGGGCAAAGGTCAACGTAGCTCAGCAGGGGGGACACTCGCTCTCACCGGGGATTTGAAACAAATGAGTCCAAGGTGGCTTGTCGGAACCAGTTATCTAGGATATGGTGCTACTCTTAGTGTAGGGATCGGAATTCCCATCCCCATTCTCAATGAAGAAATTGCCCGGTACGCTGCCCTAAAGGATGAAGAATTATATGCTCCCATAGTCGACTATGGGGAAGCGTATCCCTCGTTTACGCCGGGCAATCTAGGGTATGTCAGTTATGCAGAACTAAAGAGTGGAAAGATTAAGGTCAATGGCAAAGAGGTGCTGACCGCTCCGTTATCCAGTATGCCACGGGCTCGCGAGATTGCCTCAACCCTTAAGGGATGGATCCAGAAAGGCGACTTTCAGTTGACAGAACCTGTCAAAACTCTTCCCTCACCCACTGACGGCTTTATCGCTCACAGTATAAAGGAGGCTTGATTATAATGTCGCCTAAAAGAATCGTTTTGCGTTTCGGAACAGATATCTCGGTTAAACCGATTGTCTATCGTTTGGTTAAAGATTATGACTTGGTGGTCAATATTGTCAAAGCGGATGTCAACCCTCAAAAAGAAGGAACGATGATCTTAGAGGTAACAGGGGATCAAAGCGAAGAAGGATTAAACTATTTACGCGATATTGGAGTTTCGGTGCAGGCCCTTAATCAAGAAATTGTACGAAACGAAGATAAGTGTGTCATGTGCGGAATGTGTACAGGAATTTGCCCTACGGGTGCCCTATATATGGAACGACCGTCAATGGAAGTTCGCTTTGATGGAGACCAATGTGTTTTTTGCCAACTTTGTGTGAAAGTCTGCCCGATGAAGGCTATGGAGGTTTGTTTGTAATTGGATTTCACCGATCGTTTTTACCGACAGGATCACCGGCAGGTAGATCTAGTGCATTTTCAGCTGGCAGTAGAGGAAACTGACCTCGATATCGGGGTTCGCAAAGAACGGTTTTCTACTCAACTGGTTGCTTGGGTAGAAGAAACGATTCGAGCTTGCCGTAGACCACTCGAGGACTATATTCAGAGAGATCCTGGCTTTGTAAAGGCTTTAACGCCATACACAGTATTGCCAAATGCACCTTTGATTGTTCAGACTATGGCGGAAGCCGGACGTCTTGCAGGGGTGGGACCCATGGCGGCGGTCGCCGGTGCCGTTTCGGAGTTGGTTGGAAAATCGATTGCCAAGCGCTCACGAGACGTGATCGTGGAAAATGGTGGGGATATTTTCATACGCACAAGCAAAATACGTCGGGTTGGGATTTTTGCCGGGGATTCACCGCTGTCGAATCAGGTGGCGATTGAGATTCGACCAGATGAAACCCCTCTTGGGATTTGTACTTCCTCCGGAAAAGTGGGGCATTCCTTAAGTTTTGGCAAAGCCGACGCTGTTGTGGTGCTCTCTTCCTCGGTCCCCTTGGCAGATGCCGTAGCAACGGCCTGCGGAAACCTCGTACAGTCGACGGACGATTTGGAAAGATCGCTCGAATTTGCGTCAGAGATCACAGGGATTAAAGGGGTCATCATTATTAAGGATGATCGCTTAGCAGTGTGGGGCAGCGTAAAGCTGCTACCCATGTAATAGGGCAGGGGTAATTTATAAATTGCCCCTGCCCTAAATATTGCCAATGTCATGAGCAATTCGCGAATTACCTTTACGAAATCCTTCATAATCTCGAGATTGGACAAAAAGAAACCTCCCCGTCGGGAGGCTTAAATTTTTGCGCTTATGTCTTTAGTTTTTCTATTTATATAACTTGTACAACACAAATTTACCACGAATCACGTAAGGAATCAATACCCACTTTTTGGGACAATTCAAGAATTGTAAGAATTTCAGTGCTATTTTTGCAATTAGAACGATAGTATAAGTTGACAGCTCTTTGTTAATCGCCCGATAATGGAGGGTTTTAAGATGAAAATGAAACAATTAGGGATATTCAATAAACTATATAACGGTAATTTCCAAATAAAGAGTAGGACCGAAACTAATTTTCCGGATGCATGGCTCAGAATTGGCGGAAATCACCAAACTAGTTGGAATTTTAGTCATGAACCAAGTCATGAACCAAGGAAAGAAATACCTGTTTTAGATATAAAAAATTCGAATGCCCTGAGAGCAGGAATCATCCAAACCTTCGAGTCTTCTCTTGATGTTCGAAAAGATGAAGATTGGCAGATTTTAATGGTTCTCAAAAGTGGTACGTCTGAATTAAAGGCTTATTTGCGTATCTATCCTATTAGTTCAAATGGTGTTGTTTCAAAGCCATGGGAATTTTGTTTTCACCCAGGATTGAAGCAAGATCAATTTAAACAAGTCATAAGTGTAGGGTGTGAGATTCAGTTTCTACGATTAGAGACGGGTGTTATTGGTTCAGGTGACTTATTCATATATAAACTGATTGCGTATCCCCTTACACCACATCGTATGAAAAGGCGAGTGAAAAAAGCGAAGAAGGAGATTCAACCCATAAATCATATCCAAACCATCGGAGAAATAATTAAACCAATTCATCTTGCAATGCCAATTCCTTTGAAAATCCCACTGACAGTTCAAGCGAATGTTAATGCAGATATCCGAAACCTCACACCGACTCGCGACAGGGTGCAAATTTTCGGAAGTAGTCAAGCTCCGTTAGCCACTTCAATTTGCGGACGAGCACAAGTAGAAATTAGCGGACACGGATTTCACGAAAGCTTGGAAGATGTGACTGCGACCCAGACAATATCCTCAACGACAACACGTGATGTTTCGGCTCTACCTCGCTTCTCTTTTGCAGTCTATAACTTCGGTACCCACCTCGCTCATATACAAGTAGCCCTGAGTCCGGACGGCGTTCATTGGACAGATTCGAAGGATCTACATGAGGTGGAACCGGGGAAATTAGTCATAGTATCACCGAAGGATTTTCTGCGATATACAAGGTTATCTTACAAGTCGGAGAATTTGACGACGTTAAGAGTTTGGGTTCAGGCTCAGGGGTAGGGACTTGTGTAACTCAGCGCTCGGTACATACGACGGTCCCTTCTCGCCATCCTTGGCTACAGGGACACTTGTCCATCCTTGGACAGCGCTCTAATTCAGAGTCGGGACATGCCGTGTAAGCTCTTAAAGGGGGATCGGGGTACATCCTTCGGCGATTAGTATTAATTTAAAGAACACGCCTACGGCGATAATCTCCACCGGAGACTATCGTGCCAAATTCGCCATCACGGCGCCTTGCCATCCTTGGCGGCGCTACTAATCTCGAACGTCCTGTTCGAGTCTTGGCTCAGTTGCCGGCTTCGCACGTCCTGTGCTCAGCCCCGTATCTGGGGTCGCTTACACGGAAGTTTGCTACCTG
>CAKMJS010000088.1 GCA_927405585.1 uncultured Desulfosporosinus sp. | reverse complement strand
AGACTGGTTATTGGGCGGTAACATCTTCGCAATGATAGAACTCTTTAACTCTTTAGGATATCTCATGTCGTTCTCCCTCCTGTGTTCCTTTTCAAGGATACTTTTCCTAAGTCCTTACGTCAACTATCGTAACACAGGGGGATAGTGGGCAAAGAGAAATGGATTTAATTGTGCTTAAAGAGTTAATTGATTCCCTCAATGACCCTCAGGGTACAGAGATTAATCAAATTGCAAAATACGAAGATGATTAATGAATACGAAGCTTAAGAAGAAGGGATAATAACCCTTCTTTTTTGTGCTTATAGGTGGGGGTGTTTACAACAGTAGACATTATTTTAACAAACTATAATGTGCATAGTACATCTTCATTTATCGGCAAGTTATTTTGACAACTGTGACTGGATCACCCACCTACAATGAAAATCTTTCATTTAGTTGTAATGGTGAATCTTTTCTTTGTTCACCAATCTATAAAAAAACAATAAGTGGAGATAAATTCCTCTGAAAACTAAAGACAGTTAAACACAAGAATTAGGCTTAGTGATTAACAATTAGTAATTACCGTATTAACTCCGAAATGATGTTGAGGCTGAATTCAAGTATAACCAAGAAAAAGTAAGACACCTGTCCTTGGTTGGTTGAAGTATTTTAACACAATTTAATGTCATAAATATTAACTAACTCTTCATTTTTTGTCTGCCCCACAAGATATTTACTGATTTTTAATATATATATTTCCAACAATTAATGTTTAAGGAGGAATATTAAGGAAACATGTTGAAAGATAGAGATAAATATGGGTTTTGAAAAGGATTTACAGAACCTTTGTTTTAGTTGGATATAATTTATGTCTAGATGTAAGAGGGGGATTAGATCAATGTTTATCAAAGACATCCTACAAAAATCTATTGATGTAACCATTGACACAAATACTCAAGATATTTTGGAACTATTTTCTATTTACCTTTCATCAAATGTAAATTTTAAATATAATCAAACATATTTAACGGATTCTCTAGATGATTTTTTTAGTAAAGTAGAAATATTTCGAGAGAAATATTTAATCTGTAATGAATCCATTAAGCTTATACTTAAAAGTGTTAAAAGCAGTGAAGAGATACCTAATATTTGTTTATTATTTGATAATATTTTTGAGTATCGCATACCTGGTATAGGAAAATTAATTATCATCAATAATGAAGATTTTTGTTATCATGAAATTAAAAAAAATAATATAGTTTTTATTTGTCGTACTCTGAGCGAGCCAGTTCAGGAATATGTTTTTAATGTAAATTGTAAAGATTCTACAAAACATAAAGTAGTAGAAGATATTAATAATAAATTTGCTACATTTATATTATCATTATCTAAAAAATAAGAGTAGAGAGTGGAGATTATCTAATGAATATTAAAGATACACGATTATATAAAAGAGTTATAAATAGGTCGAATATTTATTCATCTATTTATTGCGTTGAGTCGTATATATTTGAAAAAGATTTATTATCACAAGAGGACATAAAGCTACTAAATGAACTTAGAGATAAGTTCAATTTTAAGCTTATAAATCATGTAATGATATCCTGTGAGAAAAAACTCAAAGAAATTTTTCTTAAAGAAGAAACTTTGTTTGAAATCAGTGTTTATCTTAAACCTAAAAAATATGATTATGATACAGAACAAGCTATATTTCGTCCAATGCATACAGCTAATCTGATTACACAAATATGCTTAGTATGTATGCTTAATCAGATAATGTTTGATGATTCTGATGGAAAAACCAGAAAATTATCCGATATTAGTAAGTTGCTACCATCTAATTTTTATGGAAATATTCCTAGCACAAATGTTAGTAGTTTATTTGTAGATTGGAAAACAAAGTATAAAGAGTATTCGGAAGCCTTTATATCAGCATATAAAGAATACAGTTCGACTAAAAAATATAAATACGAAATTGTATTAGATTTGGTAAATTTTTTCCCGTCAATAAATCCAAACATTGTAAATAAAATTATCCTTGAGAAATTATCAACAATATATATAGGAGATGAAATGGAATGCCTCAAAATGCTAATAAAGAAAATGTTATACTTTAAAATGCATGATATTTCAGAATATGCTGAGTTGTATTATGGTCTTTCTCTAAAATCCATAGACTCGATTGAGATTATCAAAGAGAAGAAATTATTCTATTCTGTAGGTATTCCCCAAGGGCTACCCCAAGCATATTTTTTTGCAAACTTATGCATGATAGATATTTCAAAAGAATTTGATGCAAGTTTTAAAGGAGAGTCCTATTACTATGTTGATGATTCCGTTATATATGCAAATGATTTATCGGTTGAGGAATTTCCAGAGAAACTAAAGAAGCTAAACGCCGTTCTAGCTACTAAATATATACAAGAGGAATTCGATTTCTTAGATATCCCATCTTTCGAAAGACTTGTTAATTACGAAATCAAAATTCATCCTACAGGGAAAAGTTCAATAAGTGAAATTGACAAAAAGTATGGGCAAGTATATCTTGAATTTCTCGCCAAACAAGCATCAACAGTTCCATTTGATATTGCTACTTCTTCAGATGAGTTTGAGGATTCTACTTTGAAAGAAAAAATTGCTGTTTTTCAACTCGCAACAGAAAAAGAAATACAATTACTAAAGGATACAATGCAAGAAGATGAAAGCAATTCCACCGCAATTAGACTTGAGGAGCGAAATAACTATCTTAAACTCTTGAAAAGATATCAGAAGTTTTTTAAATATAGACTTAAAATTATGGAGCTTCGTGATAATAATAAAATATCAGAAAGTGATGTAATTGATTTTTATAATAAGTATTCTTTAGATTTAAAAAATGACGATAAAACCCAAATAGAAAAACTATTTAAAATGCTTGATGAAGATATTTTCCTAGCAGAAGCTCATATGATTATAAGACAATTAAGCAAAAATCCAAAAAAACAAAAAGAAATACTTTCTAGTATTTCCAAACTTGAGAAAAAGCTTTCAACTGGAAAATTGCCATCAAATTATTATTTTGAAAAAGTATTAACTGGTAATATAATAAAGCTAGAATATAAGACTGATAAATATGAAACATTGGATTTAATAATTTCTAAGAAAATTGAACCTTATACTAAGGTCAATTCTCAAAATGAAATAAAAGAATTATCCAATATTATTACAATTCTTAATAAAGGTGAACTTTTGTTAATCAAAGATTATTTAGGAATTGAAACTGATTATATCGAATTTATCTATTATTCATCTTCTGAATTTAAAAGAATAATAATAAACGGTGTAATCTCAAGAATTATGTGCGTAAATATAAATGATAGTTATAATTTTCTTCGAATGGATTCTCGCTCTTTAAAATATTACCAATTAAGACTATTAGCTTTTGTAAGAAATAAATATTTTGATATAAAACAATTTGTATTATTTTCTGAAGAAGTTCTTAATGATTTTAAAAAAGGAATTTGTTCTGAAAAAATTGACTTTTCCATATTAGAAGTTTTACCTATATTTAAAAGATATGTTAAAAGTCCCAAGAATATTGATGAGCTAATACTTACGCATAAATATGTAAATGGAATATGGAAAAATGGTTCAAAATTCCTCCATTTTTATACTATGCATAATGAAGAACATTCAATAGAATTAATCAATAGAACTTTAGATATAACAAAATCTATAGATTACTATGATTTAAAGGAAATGGATTATTTCATATTGTTTTTATCCTGTTATTTACATGATGTATCTATGGTTTTGTATCCAAAATTAAATAGATTTGCTGAACCTGAGATGGAGTCTGACTTGATTTATAGTCAATGGAAAATTGATTTTTTAGATAAAATTAAATGTACTGAAACCGCACCGAAGTCATTAATTAAGAATTTTATAAAAGACTATTACGAAAAAGTTAATAATTACTTTGAGGTTTATATTCGAGACAATCATGCAAAAGCAAGCTCGCGATTCATTAATGATACAAATGATCTTTATTTTATCGACAAAGCTGTAAAAGCGTTTGTTTCTAAAATATCAGAAGCTCATGGATATAATTGTAAGGATGTTTATGGACTTAAATCAAATGCGAAAAACGATATAATAAGTGATAAATATTTGATGATATTACTAAGACTAGCCGATTTGTTAGATATGACAAAGGACAGGGTGAGCTTAAATATTTTACGTCAGAATATTAAGAACATGCCAGACATGTCCAAATTCCATTGGATTTCACATCTGGCTATTGATAAATGTGAAGTTCATACAAAGTATGAATTGTATATGCCAGAGGAAGATAAGGTTAAAAGTTATTTAAAAAAGGAACTGTTTCATGAAACGGTTTGTGTAGATATATATCTTAATACTAAGCAACTGACTGCTATCAAATCAAATAATTGTGAACATTTAAAGAGCAAAATAAACGAAGATAAGATAGCCATTGAAATTATTGATGATAAAACACATAAGTGTAGTAGTCCCTGTTCTTTTTTATGCAAATGGATGGCAAGAAAACATAATTATCTTTTTGAAGAGTTATATGAATTACAGAAGTATTTACGTAGAAATCCAAGTAATAGATTTGAAACACATATTAGATGCAATCTTTATTACAGTGAGGATGGAAATATACCTGGTGATTATATAGATATTGTTAAAAGTGCTATAGAAAAGTAGAGGGAAAAAAGTGGATAAAAGAAAAGAATTTTTAAATATATACAAATCTAATATTAAACGGACTGGATGTGATTCATTACTTGAATATTTAACATCTACGTCAAGTGATTTTTTTGTTGCACCATCAAGTACAAGATTTCATGGCTCTTACGAAGGTGGATTGGTAGAGCATAGTATAAATGTTTATCATTGTTTAAAGGACTATTTGTCAAGAGAGAGAGTTAATAAATTATATAATATGGCATATAATGACGAAACAATAGCGATTGTAGCCCTTTTGCATGATATTTGTAAAATAAACTGCTATAAAAAAGGTTCAAGAAACGTCAAGGATGATAATGGAGTTTGGAGAGCTGTGCCAATCTATGAATATGACGATAAGCTTCCTTATGGTCATGGTGAAAAATCTGTATATATAATTACAGGCTTTATGAAACTTACACGTGAGGAAGCATTTGCTATCAGGTATCATATGGGTTTTTCTGGTACTGAAGATAAAAGGAGTATTGGTAATTCCTTTGAACAGTTTCCTTTATCATTTGCTTTAAGTACTGCGGATATGGAAGCTACGTATTTTATTGAGAGTAAAACTAACTAACTTTTCCATGACAGCTGAAAACTTGACTATACCCAATAATGTAAAACACACTTTTCATGGCACTTGGAGGGAACTGTTAAAAGAAAGACTCAATAGCTCATACTATAAGAAGAATTGAAGTGAACAACAACAAGCTTAAAGTTTAAATATTGTGTACTTTGAACAGTATTCTTGGTATTTTGTTGGAATCCGTATTTCTATACATTATAATAAGAAGTGCAAGTTGAGACATCTAAACCACCAATTAGTAAAACATCTAAACCACCACTATCGAAAACCCTTATTCCATCAGTGTTTAACTAGGTGCAGGGTGTTAATAGGGTTGTTTATGATATTACCTCTAAGCCTCTTTTCTCCGTTGATAGGCAAATTCTATAAGGCAATGTAAATTAGGATAATATGTAATCGATGGACTTTACGTAAATTCTTGTATATAATGCAAAATAAGGAGTAAGCCGTTACTCTGTTAGAAAACAATATACCTCAAATGCAGTGGTGATGCGGGTTTGAACCATTCGAAGATTTTAAACGGCTTCCCAAGCCGAGGATCGCGAGTTCGAATCTCGTCGTCCGCTCCATATGAAATCACAAGGGTTCAGGGTTTCCTAGAAGGAATTCTGAGTCTTTTTTTATTTAGGCTTAGCTGCCTTAATGCCGTAATTCGTGTTATTCTATAACAAATTAAAAATTTCTCGATAGGGTGGTAAAGAGTTTGAAGGCCATTGCGCTGGGGGTATTAGCATCGTTGTTTTTTGCTGTGACATTTGTTATGAATCGGGCTATGGACTTATCAGGAGGTAGTTGGATATGGAGTGCGTCTCTAAGATTTATTTTTATGGCACCGATGCTACTTATTATTGTTATGGTGAGAGGGAATCTTAGGCCTCTATTACTGGATATGCGTAAAAGAGCCGTGATTTGGCTCGGTTGGAGTACCGTGGGATTCGGACTCTTCTATGCACCTCTATGTTTTGCAGCTGCATATGGACCCGCTTGGTTAGTCGCCAGTATGTGGCAGATTACAATTGTGGCAGGATCGCTGCTTGCTCCGTTTTTTTATATAGTGATTCAAACGGAATCAGGACCCCGAAAAGTCCGATCTACAATCCCTGTACAAGGCCTGGCCCTTTCTCTAATCATTATAGTTGGTATCATGCTAATTCAGCTGCAGCAGGCCCAGGCACTTACTGTTAAAGAAGTATTGTTGGGAAGTGTACCCGTCCTACTCGCTGCCTTTGCTTACCCTTTAGGTAATCGAAAAATGATGGTCGCCTGTGGGCGCCAGTTCGACGTTTATCAACGAGTCCTTGGAATGACACTGGCAAGCCTTCCCTTTTGGTTGATATTATCGGCACTTGGGGTAGCAGAAGTCGGACTTCCCAGCAGCAACCAGATAATTCAAACTCTTATCGTGGCCATTTCTTCCGGGGTCATTGCCACGATACTCTTCTTCTCAGCAACTGATATGACAAAGGGAGATGTCCATAAACTCGCTGCCGTCGAAGCGACGCAAGCAGGGGGAGTTATTTTTGTTCTCATTGGAGAATTGGTGATTCTCCATGGGGCATATCCGACCCTTTGGTCTTTAGTTGGGATGGGTCTTGTGATACTCGGCATGACCTCACATAGTATCTTTGGACATAAATCCCAAAATGTTAGTTAAAAACCTCGTGCCTTTTTCCTTGTCTATGTGTTATAATTTAAAAATGAATTAAATGACGTGAGTATCGAGAGGAGGGTGTTTGAATGGCTAAACACATTCAGACCATAGTGAAAGCAAACCTAAGTGCAACAGTGAAGACCGGAGGGTGTGGCAAGTGTCAGACTTCTTGCCAATCTGCTTGTAAGACGTCGTGCACGGTTGGGAACCAAGTGTGTGTTAAATAAACGCTTTGGCTATATTTGAACATAAGATTGCAGAACCCACCCACATACGGGTTGGGTTCTGTTCTATTTAATGGATAGGTAAGAAAGAGAGGACAATGTATGTTAGATATTTTTAATATTCATGGATATCATATCAGCAAGAACGTTCATAGTTATCGTCAAGGAGATTTATTGATTGCGCATGATGTCAATTCTGGATCATTGCATCTGCTGGATGAGGGAACTTATGAGGTTATAAAGGCATGCGAGAGTTTACAAGAATCAGAGAAGGAGATTTCGCTGGAGGGGATTAACCAGGTCCTTAGACAAGCTGGGAAACAAACCCTTGTGGAAGAAGAACTTTCTGAGATTCTTACCGAGCTTGATGAACTGCGTCGGGAAGGAACGCTTTTCTCCGTTGAGGCGGAGTTAGTAACTCCGAATTACCCTGAACGCCCCATCGTCAAAGCGATTTGCCTACATGTGGCCCATGATTGTAATTTGCGGTGCGAATACTGTTTTGCAGGGACAGGGGCCTTTGGAGGTAGCAGGACCCTGATGGATTTTGAGACGGGTAAAAGGGGGATCGACTTTGTCATAGAGTCATCAGGTCACCGAAATCATTGTGAAGTTGATTTCTTCGGTGGAGAACCGCTACTTAACTTTAAGGTGATTAAAGATTTAGTAGACTACGGTAAGAAAGCTGCAGCAGAGAAAAATAAGACCATTAAATTTACTCTGACCACCAACGGCGTATTACTAAATGAGAAAATCCAAGCTTATCTCGAGCAAGAGGAGATCAGTGTGGTCTTAAGCTTAGATGGTCGCCCAGAGGTTCATGATCGTATGAGGCCTTACGCTGACGGTCGAGGAAGTTACGCCAAGGTTACCCCTCTTATCAAGCAGTTTGCTGCTAAACGGCCGGAAAGCTCACCCTTTGCGGTAGGGAATTATTACTACGTTCGTGGGACGTATACCCATTTCAATTGTGATTTTGATCAGGATGTTTTGCATATGGCAGATTTAGGTATCAAGCAGATTTCTGTGGAACCAGTCGTGGCAGGCCCGAAGGATGCTTATGCATTTCAAGCAGGGGATCTAGATAAAATTCTCGAAGCGTATGATCGCCTTGGGGAGGAGCTCATACTACGGCGAGCCCAAGATCGTGATTTTAACTTTTTTCATTTCAATGTCGCATTAGATCAGGGGCCTTGTTTGATCAAACGGCTATCGGGATGTGGCGCTGGTCACGAGTATGTAGCGATTTCTCCCGAGGGTGATCTTTATCCGTGTCATCAGTTTGTTGGTCAAGCTGACTATAAAATGGGTTCACTCTATGACGAAAATCCTCATCAACTCAAGGGCGAGTTGGTTCAGGCCTTTCGCGCGGCAAATGTCTATGCCAAATCGTCTTGCCGAGAGTGTTGGGCACGCTTTTCTTGTAGTGGGGGGTGTCATGCTGCGAATGTCTCATTCACCCAGACACTGACAGATGTTTATACTCTGGGGTGCGAGCTTCAAAAGAAACGCTTAGAGGTGGCGCTTTATCTTAAAATTAATGAAATCCAGCAGAATAGAATCTCTTCTCCTACTCAAGAAGTTCGCTGTTAATAAGTTAATAGTTTTGAGACAAAAGGTTGGATGGTTTTGATTAGACATGTTACAATAATATTTGGAAATGAAATAGCCTAGGGGGAGAATCATTTTGAAGAAAAAAACACAACGTATCTTTGCGGGAATTCTCGCTATTCTAGTTAGTGTTGCTATGGTGGGATCAGGACTTCTTGTGTTTTTCTTTACTGGGGATGAGGCACCTTACGGTACGAGTGGAGTTAACCAAACAGGCAATGCAAAAGCAAATTACGAAGCCCAAAAGCTGCGCCTAAATGGGATCGTTGAGAAAGCTAAGCTGGAACCTGAGAATATTCCACTCCAAAAAGCTCTGGGAAATGAGTATTATGACACAGGGCTGGCAGCCGAAACGGCTGCGCCAACTGAGGTAGAGGGACATTATAAACAAGCTGTTATGGCTTACCAGAATGTATTAAAGACAGATAAAGATCCTAACGTTATGGTGGATTTGGCCACTGCAGCCTTTAAAAGTGGAGATAATGAACTCGCGGACAAGAGTTTTAAAGAAGCGTTAGCACTTAAACCTGATTTTTATAACGGTTTGGTTAATTATGGGGTGTTTTTGGCTAATGTTAAGCAAGATCTGCCAGCGGCTATAGCTCAGTGGCAAAAGGCTCAGGAAATTGCCAAGACTGCTACAGAAAAAGAACAGATTAAGTCAATCATTAGTCAAGCACAAAGCCAATTAAAGAGTGAGGGTAAGGCACCGGACGGTTTGTCAAATCCTATTTTAAAAGAATAACTTTACAACTCAACCTAGGAGGATTTGAAATTTGTTAACAAGATGTTCACAAAAGCTTCACTTCCTCCTGGTAGTTTCTTGCTATAATTCATTTACCGGAACGGAGGATAATCAATGCATTTTACGACCTTAGCGAGCGGAAGTTCCGGAAACGCAATTCTTGTCGGAGAGGGTAACCGACATTTACTCGTGGATTGTGGGATCAGTGGGAAGAGCATATTACATAACCTCTCTTGCTTAAATATATCGGGCTCAGAAATTGAAGGAATTGTTGTGACGCATGAACATGTGGACCATATCCGGGGAGTGGGTGTGCTCGCCCGCAAACTAAATATACCGATCTATGCCACAACTAGGCTTTGGGACGCCATGAGTCCTTTCCTAGGAAAACTAGCAGAACATCATCGGATGGAAGTGCAAGAGTCATTTTCCTGTGCAGGGCTTGATGTCTTGCTCTATCCAACGTCCCATGACAGTCGAGAAAGCTTTGGGCTAAAGATTTCACAACCCAAATGTGAAGGTAAGGGGAATTTGGCGATCGGCATTGCCACTGATAGTGGAACAATTACAGAAGAAATGCACCGTCATTTAAAAGGGTGTGATGCTTTTGTCGTTGAGGCGAACTATGATGACCAAATGCTAAAGTTTGGCTCGTATCCAGCGTATCTGAAGAAGCGGATTAGGGGACAATACGGGCATCTAGATAATATGCAGGTAGCGGAAGGACTATTAGAGTGGATGGCAGAAAACACTCAGCGGATTTTATTGGCGCATCTTAGTGAAGAAAATAATACTCCGGAAATCGCGTTGTCTACTGTTATGCGTATTCTGAGAGATTCAAATAGATTGAAAGAGTGCATGGAGGTGCAGGTACAGGTTGCACCGCGTCACTCGCCGCATGAATTGATCGTGTTGAAGGAATAATAGTCAGAGGGGGTTAGTCATTCATGAGCTATTATAACGATAAAGATCATTATTCAGGTAGACGATCCGGTTTTTTTTCGACGGTTGCTGTTGCTTTAATTAGTGCCTTATTGGGAGGGGTCATCGCGGTGGCACTGGTTCCATCGATATATGGTCAACAACAGCCACCCACGAATCAAGTAGTTTTAAATGGTGGGCCATCAACTCCCGCAGTTAATACGGAAGGGCTTGCTAATTTTCCTGTAGCTCAGATTGCCAAAGCCACTGGCCCCGCTGTGGTTGGAATTGCAAATTTTCGAACCACAGGGTCTGTATTCGGTGGGAGTGGTCTAACAGAAGTGGGAAGTGGGTCAGGTTTTATCATTGACTCAAAAAATGGCTACATTGTCACGAACAACCATGTGATCGCAGGTGCGGAAAAAATTGTTGTCAGCCTGGCAGATGGTCGAAATATTAATGCCAAACTTGTAGGTGGCGATAGGCGTACGGACTTAGCGGTAGTACAAATATCAGATACCAAAAATCTAACTGCCACGCAACAGGGAGATTCTTCTATACTACAAGTCGGTGAACCGGTGGTTGCGATCGGAAACCCCGGAGGCCAAGAATTTGCGCGATCCGTGACGACAGGCGTTATTTCGGCAATGAATCGGATCTTAGAGATTGAGGGGGAGGCAAGTTTTAACCTCATCCAAACCGATGCGGCCATTAACCCAGGAAATAGTGGCGGACCTCTTGTCAATTACCAAGGACTGGTTATTGGGATTAACTCCGCAAAGAATAAGGAACCAGGATTTGAGGGAATGGGTTTTGCGATCCCGATTTCTGACGCATTGCCGACGATTAAACAACTGATAGAAAAAGGATATGCCAGTCATCCAGGTCTTAATGTACAAATCGATCCTCGTTATACCACGGAATATGCAAGTCAAAAAGGGTGGCCAGCTGGGTCATACGTTGCCAAAGTGACGCTTGGTGGACCAGCCGATAAGGCAGGAATTCGTACCGGGGATGTCCTGACGAAGATTAATGGTACCGCCATTAAGAACTCCTTGGGTTTGACCCGTGAATTGTTTAAGTATAAGCCAGGTGACACGGTTACCGTCACGGTGTTCCGCGAGAATAAGACTATGGACGTCTCAGTGACGCTTACGGAAATAAAGTCTGAATAAGTTTATCCGCCTGAAATTTAAGCATGTAACTTAGGTTTATAGAAACCGAGTTACATGCTTTTTTGTCGTCAAATGTCAAAGGAATTATGGTGCAGTTAATTAAAACAGACACGTACAAACAAACCTAAACGGTAGAGCTACTTTTTGATTAATTTTGCAGAACCATAATGCTACGCAGCCATATAAGTGAAGCAAAATTGAGTACTGGAAGTTATAATAAAATCTGAAAATTTAGTAATTGACTTCTCATGGTATTAGGCATAAAATCAAAATACGAACATAATATGAATATTTTTACATAAAAACTAATATATAAAAACCTTGGTAAATTTGTGATTTAATTGATTAAGGGAGAAGCGATCAAATGATAAATTCATATTTAGACATTATTGAAAATAGATTATCCGAATATTTCAGTATTCAAAAACATATTAACCTACAGGGTCAAGTGATTGATCTTTTCGCCACCTTAGAAGTAAAAAATGAAAAATATTTTGTCTCTAAAAATATCAAGCTTTGGGGGGCCGAGAATTATGAGTATGTTTTCATTAAATCATTCAATGATCTCAATGAACAGACCTTCCATGAATTTACAAAGTATCTGCAAGATGCAATTACACATTTGGTGAAACCACATTCTGAGCATATGGAAAGTATAATCACAGGTGTCCTGATTGTTGACCAAGAACCGGATTCTCAGCTCGAAGCGCAAATTAGTTCTTTTCGTTACCGGAAGAACTACAAGTTGACTCTGGAAGGATGGGCTGAGATCCGACTAATTCTTGTAATTCCCTCTTCTAATAAAGTCGTTGCAAATAGAAGAGGCAAGGAGGTGAAAAAATTTTATTTACCGGTCTTCAAGCAAACACAATTAGACAGGGGATTTAATAAACTCAGAAAAATCATTACTTTTAAGAAATAGTGAGGAGGTTATCTTTGTGAACTCATTAGTATTGATTGTGGTTGCTCTTATCGCCTTTATAGTCGCTTATCTAACCTATGGTAAATGGTTAGCGAACAAATTTGGTTTAGATAATACAAGACCTACTCCTGCCCATACTATGGAAGATGGTGTAGACTATGTTCCAGCTAAAGCGCCTATATTATTAGGGCATCATTTCGCTTCGATCGCCGGAGCAGCTCCAATTGTCGGTCCGATTACAGCGGCCACCTTCGGTTGGATTCCAGCGTATCTCTGGATTGTTTTCGGGGGTATCTTTTTTGGTGCCGTACACGACTTCGGTTCGCTTGTTGCGTCAGTTAGGCATAAAGGTAAATCCATAGGCGTTGTCATTAACGATACTATGGGTAAGACCGGTAAGCTGTTGTTTAATATCTTTGCTTGGTTAACCCTTATTTTAGTCATTGCTGTTTTTGCAATTATCATCGCCAAAACATTTGTGGCCACCCCACAAGCAGGAACCGCTTCAATTCTCTTCATGGTCGTAGCCCTAGGTTTTGGTTTTGGTGTTTACCGCAAAAACTTACCGATGCTTATTACAACTATAATCGGCGTCGCTCTGCTCTTCGTCTGTATTTGGCTGGGGATACTATTTCCGCTTAAACTTTCCTTTAGTACATGGATTACATTGCAAATGATTTATGTCTTCGTCGCTTCGGTTATTCCCGTTTGGGTTTTGCTCCAACCACGTGACTATTTGAACTCTTTCTTACTCTATGCACTCATTGCTGGATCTGTAATTGGTCTTTTCCTGTACCACCCGACAATCCAAATGACCGCTTATGCAGGCTTTAAAGTAGGCACGAATTATTTATTCCCCGTATTATTTGTCACAATCGCTTGCGGAGCTTTGTCGGGATTCCACTCTTTAGTTGCTTCCGGCACTACTTCTAAACAATTGGATAAAGAGACCGATGCTCGGATAATTGGGTACGGCGGTATGTTAATTGAATCTACGCTGGCAGTAGTAGCCTTAATAACTGCCATAATGTTGGCCCCAGATGTTTATAAGCAAATTATGACTACCGGTGGCGGAGCAGTTCCTGTCTTTGCCAGTGGTACAGCCACCTTCTTGGCCACATTCGGAATTCCTCTGGCAGTCGGCAAGGTTTTTGCATCATTAGTAGTTTCTGCGTTCGCTCTCACTTCATTAGATACTGCCACCCGCTTAGGACGGTATATTCTCCAAGAACTCTTTGAATCTGCTGCCAGCAATAAAGATGCTAAAGGTGAAACGATATCTTCCTTAAATAGGTATGTTGCTACGATTATTACCATAATCCCGGGTGCATATCTAGCTTATAGTGGTCAAGGAATGACTATTTGGCCGATTTTCGGCGCAGCGAACCAATTACTTGCTGCTTTGGCGCTCCTAGCAGTATCTGTCTGGCTGACTAAAATCGGTAAGAGTAGCCTATTTACCCAAATTCCCATGTACTTTATCTTCTCGTTTACCCTTACCGCTTTAGCGCTATTTAGTATCAATAATTTTAAAGCAGGGCATGCTTCTCTCGCCATAATGGCAGTTATTCTCTTTGTTTTAGCTATTGTCTTAGCGGTTTTCGCATTCCAAGCCCTGAAAAAATCGAGTAATCCTTCCCAGACCAATGCCAAAGCATAATGTAATCATAATCCGTGAACAGGACGAAATGGTAGCGGCCTGTTGCGTTCCGTTGGACGGACAATTTATCAGGGAACTTGGTAAAGAGGATCCATTTAGTTATAATCAATTGGAAACCGAAAGCGCTAGGGATTTATACAGAAAGTTAAGAGAAGAATTTTCTGATCGAGTTGAAGTGATCCTGGTCGATCCCAGGAACCCTCTCTATTTAATCCCCAAATTAATCAAAGAAACGTTTAATAACAGGATTCCGTTTTTCCAAGCCCTCAATACAATTTTTCTCTTCCGGACACCTGCTGTTATTTGCGATGGAGAGCTGCTTTCTTCTGGACAACAAGTATTTGACCAGAGTTTGGTGGATACCATTAGAAAGAAAGTTGAAAGCCGCTCGCGATAAGCGTAGACTATTAGAAATTATTAAGCCTGTAACTTAGGTTGAAAACTAAGTTACAGGCTTATTTTTGTATGGAATATTTTTAGAGTATCGTATAGAAACTAACCCTTTTTGATGCCTGATAGTAGTAAATTGAGGTGTTTAATAATTTCATCTTTAGGATCGAAATCGGGGAAACGTATACACCATTCATAAGTTATCCCTCGAATGCTCATAATACAGTGCTTTGAAACTGATTCTATATCAAGAGTTGACTTAAACTCCCCTTGTTGAACCCCCAACTGGATAATTTGGTTATAGATTTGATAGAGTTTCCGGTCATAGCTAAGTTGAATATCAGTATTAACAGTTTTTGTTATCTGAGCTTCATAGCTGAGTTTTATCAAATCAATTCCGACGTCATTGATAATTACATCCATAATTTTTTCCGTTACAAGAATTAGCATCGAAGATGGCGGTATATCCGAGGGCAGAGAAGTAAAAAAGTCTGCGTAGCCCAGATCTAAGTTATTAACATAGTCGATAATCAAGGAAAACTTTGAATTATAGTGACTATAAAATGATCCTTTGGAGACGCCGGCCATTTCTACTATTGAATCCACGCTAGTCCCAAATCCATGTCTTTTGAACAATATTAGAGCACTATCATAGATTCTTTTTTTTGTTTGGGCCGCTTTAATAACCCTTGAATTTTCTTTTTTTGCTTCCATGGGTGAATTCACTCCTTATATTGACAGAATAATATAAATAACTGTATAATTGACTAAAGTCAGTGACTAAAGTCAATGACTTTAGTCAATTTATTTGCCATTTTACAGTATACTACTTAATGGGATGTATCACAAAGTTTAAGAGGTGTTTTTTGGAGGGATTAAAAAGGGATGGCAATGTTAACTCAAGCACAGGAAACATCATTAATTACCCGGGCCAATGATGATGGAAGTGCATTTACCGAGTTGTACAATTATTACTTTCCTCGGGTTTATAACTATGTGCATTATCGTGTAGCTGACTCACATGTTTGTGATGATTTAACTAGTCAGATCTTTGAAAAGCTGCTCTCCAGACTTAGTTACTACCAGTCAGGAAAGGGGGGATTTTCTGTTTGGCTTTTTAGCATTGCTCGTCATACCATAGTTGATTATTATCGAAGTGTGACAAGGACTCATCATACTTCCTTGGAGTTTACAGTCGATCTCATCGATTCTGAGCCAGATCCTAGTGATATCGTTGCCTTTAATGAAACTCAGCAACACTTGCTAAAGGCCTTAACCTCTTTAACCCAACGCGAGCGAGAGATTATTGCTTTAAAATTCTGGAGCGGATCCTCCAATCGGGATATTGCTAGACTGGCCGGTATTAGTGAAAGCAATACAGCCGTTATATTATTCCGAGCGATGCGGAGGTTACGCGTAATCTTAGAAAGCCAGGGGATGAGTATTTATGGCTGAAAAGATAAAGGCGGATAGTTACATTGCGTACTTAGAACGGATATTAGCAGGGGAAAAAGATATTGGACCTATTGAGGATATAGAGATTGAACAGCTTCTTATGCTGGCAAAGACTATGATAGCTGCTGATTTAAGCGTCAACATGAAAATAAGAGAGAACTTAAGAAAACAGCTTTTAGCAAGTATTAAAAGATCAAATTTAGATGTACTGTCAAGTAAGGATTATGAACTAGATGAAGAGGCTTTAGAACATATTACTGCTGCAGGACAACAAGCGGAGCAAAAAGATATTTGTCCTTATTGCGGTTCCAGAGCCATAAACTTCGATGGAAAATGTCGTTTTTGCAATCATTAATAACCAAATTTTTAGAAGAATAAAAAGATTTCTTTTATATGTAATACATTCAGTGAAATAACGTATTAACCCTTGAAAAGCGTAACAAGTGTACATAAAGTGCACTTAATAAAAAAGAGGAGGTAATCAAAATGAGTATTGAATCAGCAAAGGCATTTCTGGAAAGATTGAAAACGGATCAGGAATTTAACACAAAGGTAGTGCAATGTAAAGATGCGGAGGAGCGCAGGGCGTTCGTAGAGCAAGCTGGTTTTAGTTTTTCAGCTGAAGAAATTAAACAGGTAGGTGGAGAACTTAGTGACAGCGAATTAGACGGTGTTGCTGGGGGCGGCTGTCTAGTGGATAGCTGCGGTTTGGGTGAACTATTCTAGACTATCGTTCCTGAAAGGGACTGTGCTGAAACTATTGTTTTTCGGTTCAGTCCCTTCGTCGTTATCAATGGGTGTGTCGAGGGGACCCCGATACACATAAACTGAAAACTGCCCAAATAAATCCAGTCGTTCAAAGAACGGTCGGATTTAAAATTAATATAAGCGGGCTTTCTTAAAAATCAAGGGGACATGGTTTGGGAGCAATGATCTGTTCTTCAACCAGAAAAGCCTTGTCCTCAGGCGTTAGATTACAAATGATGGTTGCTGCCAGCTCAAGTTCACGACATCTCAAGCGGCACATGTCCTCAGAGGGTGTTGTTATGAAGCCACAGGAACTCAGGTTATCATGTTTACATCCACCGGCACAGTAATTTCTAGCAAAGCAATTGGCACATAGTTGATTGCAGGTTATGGGATTCTTTAGATATTCTTCCCGCTTCAGGTCATGCTCGAAGATACTTCCTAATCTATACTCTTCCATTCCTACGAAACGGTGACACAAATAGACATCTCCCGAAACCGAAACCCCTATTAGTCCCCGACCAGCACCACAAAAATGTGGTCTTTTGCTATTATGGAGCAAGGATACCATCCCTCGATATAATCCATATAATCCACTACTGGCCTTTAGGCTCTTTAAGCCTGCGCTGTCTTTGCTTTGGATAAGGTGTAACCACGTTTCTGCCTCTTGTTCCAGCGCCTGGAGGACCGTTTGAGTATCTCGTGTCGATGTTTCTTTAGCCGAATCTTCGTTAAACAAGGATATGGAAGCCGGCGAAATAGATACCTTGGTAAACCCGATTTCTTGCAGGGCATCTTTTATTAGCAGGGGATCGGTATTGCCGACCAGAACGGCATGGCCAGAAGTTCTAGGAACGGCTGTCAGCAATTTTTTTATTTTGGGGACAGTGGCGCTATAGGTTCCTTGGCCGCTGGCATAGGGTCGCTGTGCATCCTGTACCTCCTTAGGTCCATCAAAACTGATCTGTACGGATATCTGATTTTCTTTAAAAAAGGCAATTATTTCATCATCTAAAAGGGTGGCATTGCTAGTAAGAAAGAATGCAACTTCTTTGCCCATTTCTTTGGTTCTTTTTTGGGCGTACTCCACAACTGCTTTCATCAGTGGAAAATTTAATAAAGGCTCTCCTCCAAAAAACCCCAAATGTACTTTTTTCATTTTCTCGGCCTTTTCTATGAACCAATCTACAGCCTGAAAGGCCGTTTCCTCTTCCATACTGCCGCCGGTTCCGTATTCTCCACCATTTCCATAACAGTAGATACATCTAAGGTTACAAGATTGGGTTAAGAAAAGGTACATATAAACAATTGGAACGGGTTCTTTCGTTATGATAGTTTCCTTCTTTCCGCTGTCTCTAGAGATTAATCCGAGCAAATTAAGGGT
Organism: uncultured Desulfosporosinus sp.; assembly: GCA_927405585.1. GTDB lineage: Bacteria > Bacillota > Desulfitobacteriia > Desulfitobacteriales > Desulfitobacteriaceae > Desulfosporosinus. The sequence continues at coordinate 36,409 of CAKMJS010000088.1, read as the reverse complement.
TTCTTCTAGGTCGATAGGCAATAAACTTTCAGGTTCCTTGATAATCATATTAAGGGTTTCTGCGGTTATTTTGTTAATTGGGCTTGCTTGCATACGATCAATATTAATCACATAATGGTTGCCGTGATGATGAAAAAGCTGAAACGGCATAATATCCTTTTTATCCATAAGTTCCTCTCCCTTTGACTAAATATAATATTTAATACGTTTAAGTATAAGTATCATTACAAAAGTGGTGTAATACTTAATGCGATTTGTCGTATTAACACTAAAGCAATAATCAATAGGTTTATTTATAAGAGAAAAGGTAGTGGGGCTATGTTAATGAAAATGGGCCGAATCATTGTTCTTTGTAGTGTAAGCTTTCTTTTATTAATAGGCTGTACGCGATTAGAAGAACAACAGGAAATAGTCATAGGTGTGGCATGGCCGTTTAAGACAGATAACAACTTATTTAATGAAGGGATTGATCTTGCTGTCCAAGAGATTAATCGCAACGGCGGAATTAGAGGTAGAGAACTTAGACTACTTAAAGAGGATGATGGAGGTGAGCTTGTAAAGGGGATGGCGATTGCCGAGTCTTTCGCAGAGAATAAAACAATTCAGGCTGTAATCGGTCATAGTAATTCTTTTATAACGATACCAGCCTCCACTATTTATGATCAGGCGGGTCTTGTAATGTTATCTCCGGCTTCCACAGCACCGGACCTCACCAAGAATGGATTTAAGCATGTTTTTCGCAATATACCTTCTGATGATGAGATAACACGACAACTGGCATTATATCTTGCCAAACAGGGATATCGGCGGATGGTCATTTATTATTCTGATGATTCTTCCGGTACCGGGCTGGCAAATTCCTTTGAAGACCATGCCAGGTCACAGGGAATAACGATTGTTGATCGATTTGACTACTATACCAGCCCGGGGGATTTAAGAATCTTACATAACAGATGGAAAGCCTATGGTTTGGATGGGATTTTCATAGCTAAAATAATGCCTGAAGGAGGGCAGTTTATTTTAGATGCTGGAAAAGCAGGTATTAAAGTGCCTTTCGTTGCTGGAGATGCTCTGGATTCTCCTATGCTCTCAGAAATAGCTGGCAATTCGGCAGAGGGGACAATCATAGGATCAGTGTTTAATCCTTATCTGGATCGTCCAGAAGTAAAGAAGTTTGTGACGGATTTCCAGGAAGTGTACCAGGAAATACCTAGTGCCAATGCGGCTTTAGGCTATGACGCAGTAAAGCTGCTGGCTGCTGCAATTGAAAAATCTGATTTGAATATCCGTTCGTCAGTTGCTAAGGAATTAATGAATTTAGGCACATGGACAGGCGTAGTAGGTCTCCATGAATTTGACAAAAAGGGAGATGACGTAGGTAATTTCGTGGTGCTTAAAAAATTACAGGCTGGAAAATTTGAATATCTCAATAAGTAGCTTCATCCGATAGCTAAACGAACTCTATCCCTCCCCCTTCTTGTGGGAGAATAAGCGGCACTAAGATCCTGGATAAACATTTTCTTATAACTTCTGCAAAATGGAGGAGCCTATCATGAGTAAAAATATATTCCGGGAAGTATCCCTAGAGAGGCTCTCATCGCCGGAGCAACTCGATGAACTAATAAATGTAACCTCACCTAAGGCTTGGCTTGCTTTGCTAGCTATTGCCTGTCTTCTGATTAGTGCAATTGCTTGGGGGTTTTTAGGCAGTATTCCTACCAAAATAGAAGGTCATGGAATTCTTTTGAATAACGGAGGGGTTTTTTCGTTACAGCATCATACCTCTGGACAGGTAATTGATGTTAGGTTTAAGCATGGAGATATGGTTAAAAAGGGTGATGTTGTAGCAAGGATTGAACAGCCTAAACTTGTTGCGGAGATTAACAGTCTACAAAGCATTCTTTCCAAGATGGAAAGTAACAAGCGAGTCGATTCGCCAGATTATAAAGCAGTGGAAAAACAAGTGATACAACTTCGAGAAGAATTAGATTATGATTCCCAAATTATTTCAGAAATTAGTGGGCGTATTTTAGAATTGAATATAAAAAAAGGAAGCATTATTCAGCCGGGAGAAACCCTTGTTACTTTGGATCAATATGGTGGAACGGTCAAGATGGAAGCTGTTATCTATGTCCCCGCTGAGCTAGGGGGAGACATCTTTGTCGGGATGGAAGCTCAGATATCCCCTACTATTATGAATAAAGAAGAGTATGGCTTTATGTTAGGAAGAGTTACTGCTATTTCTGACTATCCTGCTACGACCCAAAGTATGATGCAAACTCTGGGAAATGAAAATCTAGTTGCGCTGCTAGCGGGGCAAGGTGCTCCTCTAATGGTTCTGATTGACTTGATTCCTGACAGCAGCACTAAAAGTGGTTATAGATGGTCATCTCCTGAGGGACCTCCTATATCAATACATAGTGGAACAATAATTAAAAGTGCAGTGATTACCAACAGAGAAAAGCCAATTAGCAAGGTAATCCCTTTTTTTAGTAGTGTAGTTCATTAAAGAGGGGGAGTTGATAAGGTGGAAAAGATCACAAGGGCTAAGGTTCCTACTGTACTCCAGATGCAAGCAGTCGAGTGCGGGGCAGCATCCTTGGCTATGATTCTAGCCTACTTTGGCAAATACATACCTCTTGAGGAATTAAGAATAGCCTGCGGGGTATCACGAGATGGCAGTAAAGCCAGCAATATACTGAAAGCAGCTAGAAAGTATGACCTAGAGGCCAAAGGGTTTCGGAAGGAACCTGAGTCATTAAAAGTAATGCCAATGCCCTTGATTGTTCACTGGAATTTTAGTCATTTCTTAGTGTTGGAAGGTTTCCATAAAGGGAAAGTCTTTTTAAACGATCCTAGTTCTGGCAGTCGGGTCGTGACAGAGGAGGAATTCAGTCAGTCCTTTACAGGGATAGCTATAACGTTTGCCCCAACGCCCCAGTTTCAAAAAGAAGAGAAAAAGCCTAGTCTTATCTCCGCGCTGAAAAAACGTCTTAAGGGCTCAGAAACTGCTTTAATCTATATCATCCTTGTAGGGCTGGCTTTGGTAATCCCTGGATTAGCTATCCCTGTATTTGCAAGAATCTTTGTGGACGACATTTTGCTTGGGGGGAGAGATTCCTGGGTCATTCCCCTCATGTTAGGCATGGGCATTACAGCAGTCCTAAGAGGAGTTTTAACCTGGCTGCGACAGTACTATCTGCTAAGACTTGAAACTAAAATTGCCATAACGACATCAGGGCAATTTTTGTGGCACATTTTAAGGTTACCGACGGAGTTTTTCTCTCAGCGTTTTGCCGGGGACATAACTTCCAGGATGCAGAGCAACGACAGGGTTGCAAAATTATTGTCGGGACAACTGGCCACCACAGCCTTAAATTTTGTCATGATTATTTTCTATTTTATATTAATGCTACAATACAACGTGACCTTAGCTATAGTTGGGTTAGTTATTGCACTGATCAATGTTTTATATTTAAAATTCGTTTCTGCTCAAAGAGTAGACCAGAATCGAAAACTATTGCAAGACCGGGGTAAGCTTGCTGGTACAGGCATGTCCGGCTTACAAATCATAGAGACCCTGAAAGCCACAGGCTCAGAATCGGATTTCTTTGCCAAGTGGTCAGGATACCAGGCGAAAGCGCTAAATTCTGAGCAGAAGTTAGGTGTTTCTTCTCAATTCTTATCAGTCTTTCCTAGCTTCCTGACAGGAATCAATAATACGATTGTACTAGCTCTGGGAGGCTTTCTAATTCTGGAAGGGCAAATGACCATCGGGATGCTGGTAGCTTTTCAAAGCCTCATGGCCAGTTTTATGAGCCCAGTGACAGGAATGGTAGGGCTCGGGGCTGAGCTCCAGGAAGTGGAAGGGGAAATGAATCGCTTAGACGATGTCCTCAAATATCCAATAGATCAAGAAACTGAGGGTGAACTGGGAGAAACGACTCCCTATACTGGGCAAAAGTTAGAGGGTTATATTCAACTCAGTAAAGTTACCTTTGGTTACAGCTCGTTAGAGCCTCAGTTAATCGAAGATTTTAGTTTAGTGCTCAGGCCAGGATCTCGAGTAGCTCTGGTTGGTGGTTCGGGGAGCGGGAAATCCACAATAGCCAAAATAATCGCTGGAATTTACCGCCCTGGGTCCGGTGAAATACTTTTTGATGGTAAACCTCGGACATCATTCCCCAAAGAAGTCATTAACAATTCCTTGGCAATGGTAGATCAGGAAATCAATATGTTCGATGGAACAGTGCGAGATAACATTACCTTGTGGGATGAGACCATTTCGGAATTCGAGATGATCCGTGCTACCAAAGCTTCCTGTATCCATGATGATATTACTGCCAGATCTGGGGGGTATGACCATCCGGTCGAGGAAGGTGGGAAAAACTTTAGCGGTGGGCAAAGGCAAAGGCTTGAGATAGCCCGGGCTTTAGCCCAAAATCCAACGATTATTATCATGGATGAAGCCACCAGTGCCCTGGACCCAGTTACGGAAAAGAGTGTTGATGAAAATATCAGGCGCCGTGGTTGCACATGTATTATAGTTGCCCATCGCCTGAGTACCATTCGGGACTGTGATGAGATCATCGTCCTAGATAAGGGAAAAATTGTGGAAAGAGGTACCCATGAAGAATTGAATGATAGTGCTGGAATTTATGCCAAGTTGATTAAAACAGGTTAGTAAACTCGTTCAACTGAAGTTGAATATGGAGTAGAGTAAGGGTTGGGTGAATTCAATGAAGGTTTCGGATTTTTTTAAGCAAGAAGGCACTCAGGCCAGTATTGATGGCAACAAATCCCAGATTTTAGATGATGCCAGCTATGTATGGATTGTAGACCAAGGGAAGATTTCTGTTTTCTTAACGACTTTAACCAAGGATAACAGGACAGGGGTCAAAAACTTCTTGTTTGAAGCCAAGCGGGGGGATTTACTATTTGGTATTGTCCCTGAAGGTTTCCCTGATAAAATGACTTTTCTGGCCTCTGGATTATTAGGTTCCAGCCTCGTACGTCTTGAGGTAAACCAGCTTAGTAAGCTATTAGAGGAAGATTCAGCTGAAGAAGTTACAACACTGGTGGAGCACTGGCTTAAGGCCTTAGCAGAAATCATTAAAAGTGACGATAGTTCAGGTGGAGAAATTTCTTCTACCGTAGAAGAGTTGTTGCCTGAGTATGAATACTTAAGCGATCCTTTGGTTATGTCAGATTACCATAGCCAGGTTCTTCGGTCTGCAGCAGACCTATGGCAAAAACAAAATCTGGCCGAGGAAAAACGCCTACAAGAAAAGACAAGATATAATAAAAGGCTGATGGCAAACTCCATCTTAAGACTTGCTTCAATTAACCAAAAAGAGAAAACAGGAAGGCTGGAGGAAGCAAGCGGAGATTTTCTACTGGATGCCTGCCGTTTAGTAGGGCAGGGTATGAATATCGAGATTGTTTCACCCCCCTTAAGCTATCCTGGGAGTCAAAGTAATACTCATTTAGATGATATCGCCCGAGCCTCTCGCATGCGAACAAGAGAGGTGGCTTTAAACGGAGAATGGTATAAACAAGATGGTGGCCCCATCCTAGGTTACATGAAGGAGGATAATCGACCAATTGCTTTAATCCCCGCTTCCCCTTCTAAATACATATTGCATGACTTCACTTTGGGGATAATAAAGGGTGTGGACAAAGATACTGCTGCAAAGGTCCAACATTTTGCTTTTGTTTTTTACCGTCCGTTCGATCAAAAGATAATTACGCTTCGGGATCTTGTATTCTTTGGCTATCAAAGTTGCTGGAAACGAGATTTAATCATAATCGCCTTGATGGGTGTCCTGGGAGGCATCCTGGGTACAGCTATTCCCTTGGCAACAGGGGTCATCTTTAATAGTATTATCCCTGAAGGAGAAAGAGGTCAGTTACTGCAAATCGCCTTTTTTCTAGGGGCAAGTGTTCTGGCTACGATGATCTTCCAATTTGTCCGCTCTCTAGCCACATTGCGGATGGAAGGAAAAATGGAGTACTCTATACAGGCTTCGGTATGGGATCGCTTACTAAGCCTGCCTGTGCCTTTTTTTAAGCAGTTTTCGGCAGGAGAATTGGCCATGCGGGCTATGGGTATAAGCAGGATACGGATGATCCTCTCAGGGGTAACTCTCAATACAATTCTATCCAGCATTTTTTCGGTCTTTACCTTTGCTTTACTTTTTTACTATGATACTGGGCTAGCCAGTGTAGCTGCTGTGTTAGTCGCGATAGCTATCTTGGTTATGGGTTTTTTAGGTTACCGACAGGTACACTATCAGCGTAAAGTGCTAGACATCTCCAATAAGATATCCGGTATGATGTTGCAGCTCATTGGAGGAATAACTAAATTTCGGGTAGCTGGTGCAGAAAGTAGAGCCTTTCACCAATGGGCCAAAGAGTTTGGGGAACAACGGAAGTTAGCTTATAAAAGAGAGACCATCGGTAACTGGCTAGCTACTTTTAATTCCTTTTTCCCGATCGTTTCAAGCATGGTAATTTTTCATGCTCTGACTTCAGCAACAGCTTCTTTATCACCAGGACAGTTTATCGCCTTTAATTCGGCCTTTATTACCTTTATGTTTTCGATGGTTTCTTTGTCGGAGTCCTTAATTAGTGCCAACATTGTTATTCCCTTATATCAAAGGGCTAAGCCCATCCTGGAAACATTACCTGAGTATGATGATACCAAGATAAATCCGAAGCCCCTTACAGGTTCTATTGAAGTCAGTCATTTATCTTTTCGTTATAAAGAAGAGGGACCCTTAGTTCTGCAAGATGTCTCTTTCCAAATAGATGAGGGGGATTATGTAGCCTTGGTTGGGACTTCAGGTTGTGGTAAGTCAACTTTATTTAGAGTCTTGTTAGGCTTTGAACAACCGGAGACAGGGAATATATATTACAATGGGCAAGACTTGTCAAAAGTAGATATTCGGGTTGTACGCAAGCAACTGGGTGTAGTTCTGCAAAATGGACAGCTCATGTCCGGAGACATCTTCGGTAATATTGTAGGAGGGAACCCTTACCTAACTCAAGATGACGCTTGGGAAGCGGCCAGGATGGCCGGCATTGAGGAGGACATTAAGGAAATGCCTATGGGTATGCATACTGTGATTAGCGAGGGAGCAGGGACAATTTCCGGAGGGCAAAAGCAACGCTTGATGATTGCCCGAGCTATTATTAAGAAACCAAAAATTATTTTCTTCGATGAAGCTACTAGCGCTTTAGACAACCGTACCCAAGCCATAGTCAGCAAAAGTCTTGATCAGCTCCAGGCTACACGAGTCGTAATTGCCCATCGTCTGAGCACTATTATAAATTGTAATAGAATTATCGTCATGGATCAGGGAAAGATTGTAGAGAGTGGGACTTACCAAGAGCTTATAAATAATAAAGGGATTTTTTTTGACCTAGCCAAGAGACAGCTAGCTTAGGTCTAAATCGACGTTATGAAGTCTTAGGTGCTTATATTTACCATCGGTTTCCTAGGTTTGGACAATAAAGTAAAGAGAATCATTTTAACCATTAGATAATGATGAGCTTTAAGCAACTTTATTATTGGGTATAATCTTTATAATTTCTTTAAATTGAAGAAGCTCTTTTATAGTTACATTACCGAATAAGCGTATTAATAGTTTTAGATCGGAAATTTTCCCAGATATACCCATAATCTTCCTCCTAGGCGCTAGAGCTTTCCCTTGAAACTTTCTATCTTATTAGTACGCGGGGGCATCAATCATTAAGTGGGTAAATAAACTTGTATCTTATCCCAATTATGTCGAACTACCTACCCTATCTTATGATATTAAGACCATGGAAGACTTACTGGGCATTATTTACGGCGAATATTTTCCTGTTCTTTGAGATATGGAAGGTTAATAACTTAGCATTTGAATTCTTTTATGTGTTTAGACTAAGCAGTTCAGTCGCTTTAACTATATGATTTGTAAATCATATAGTTAAACTTTAAATTCAATTAGATAAGTTTATTTAAGAGGGTAAAGTTGAACTCTCGCCATGAATGCAGTATTATTTAGAGCAAGGGTAAAATTGGCAAAAGCAGAATTATTTATAGTCAGAAAGGTTGATAACGGATGGAAAACAAATCTTCCTCGAATTTTCTTAAGAGTATTATTGACGAGGATCTTAAATCAGGCAAGGTCGATCATATTATCACGAGATTTCCACCGGAGCCCAACGGCTATTTACATATTGGACATGCCAAGTCGATCGTTCTAAATTTTGAATTAGCAGATGAATTCAAGGGTAAGACTCATTTGCGCTTTGATGACACTAATCCAGCCAAAGAGGATACGGAATATGTGGAATCCATTAAGGAAGATGTTTTGTGGCTAGGATATGAATGGGACGATTTGTTCTTTGCCTCAGATTATTTTGAGGAAATGTATAATCGGGCAGTCTTACTGATTAAAAAGGGTAAAGCCTACGCTTGTGATTCGACAGTCGAAGAAATTCGTCAAATGCGCGGATCGTTAATTGAGGTTGGACAAAGTAGCCCTTACCGCGATCGGTCAGTTGAAGAAAACCTGGCATTGTTTGAGCGTATGCGTCAAGGAGAATTCAAAGACGGACAAAAGGTATTACGAGCTAAAATTGACATGTCTTCACCAAATATTAATATGCGGGACCCGGTCCTTTACAGGATTGCGCATCTCACTCATCACAATACTGGAGACAAATGGTGTATCTACCCAATGTATGGTTTTGCCCACCCTTTAGAAGATGCAATCGAAGGGGTCACCCATTCGATTTGTACCTTAGAATTTGAGGATCAACGCCCCTTGTACGAGTGGGTCATTCGAGAATGCGAGATGGAGAATATCCCTCATCAATACGAGTTCGCTCGGTTAAATATCACGAATACTGTTATGAGTAAGCGTAAACTTAAGCAATTAGTGGATAACCTGCTCGTCGATGGTTGGAATGATCCGAGGATGCCAACCATCTCCGGACTTCGTCGCAGAGGGTATACTGCAGATGCCATTCGCAACTTTGCTAGGGAAATAGGGGTGGCTAAAGCAGATAGTGTCGTCGACACGAAGATGCTCGAATATTTTATTCGAGAAGACCTGAAACTTAAAGCACCGAGAACAATGGCGGTGCTAGAGCCACTAAAGGTTGTTATCACAAATTATCCAGAAGATCAGGTGGAGATGTTAGACGCTGAAAATAACTCAGAAAATCCAGAAATGGGTACTCGTCAAATTCCTTTTTCGCGTGAGGTTTATATTGAGCAAGACGATTTTACCGAGAATCCTCCAGCCAAGTATCATAGGCTTTTCCCAGGAAATGAAGTTCGATTGAAAAACGCTTATTTCATTAAATGTAATAATATTGTCAAGGACAAGGCTGGAAAAGTCATCGAGCTGCAATGCACGTATGATCCAGAAACTAAGAGCGGATCAGGCTTCACGGGGAGAAAAGTCAAAGGGACGATTCACTGGGTGGAAGCCTCGCAAGCCGTCCCAGCTGAGTTCAGACTCTATGAAGCGTTGATTTTAGATGAAGATATGACGGATGAGGCGTCCTTTCTAGAGCACATCAATCCTAATTCTCTAGAGATCCTCCATGGCTTCGTAGAACCAAACATAAAAGACTCAAAGCCGCAGGATAAATTCCAATTTTTCCGACATGGCTACTTTAATGTCGATTCGTCGAATACACCCCTCGGTCAGCTTGTCTTCAACAGAATTGTTTCTTTGAAGAGCTCCTTTGAATCAAAATAGATAAGAACCTGTCAGACGCTCCGTCCAATCCGTCCATCTGTCCAGCCACATTCACCCAATCGTGTGACTCCCACTTCTACAAGTGGGAGCAGGTACCCCCGGCTCCGCTTCGCGATAGTCTCCGGTGGAGAGTATCGCCGAGCCGCCCTCCCATAGAAATACTTAGCGGCGAAGGGTAGAGTCCCCCACCGAAGACTCGATGTTCAACTTTAGTTGAACGAGTTCACTCATATAATCATCGCTTCATCGATTAGCATCCACTAACAAAAGAAGATCCACCGCTAAAGTTATACTTTGTTGGTGGGTCTTCTTATATTATTGTATTCATTTACGGTCCCAAAACTTGCATACAAACTTGGGTACCGCCCCCTAACTTTGCACAAGTATGCACAAAAAGGCAGAGGCCGGAATTCCGACCTCTGCCTTTATAAAATTTTAAATTAAAACCGCGCCCTTGTTGGCGGAAGAAACTAACTTAGCATACCTAGCTAGATAACCAGAAGTGACCTTTGGTTCAGGTCGAACCCACGCTTGGCGACGCTTTTCCAGTTCCGCTTCAGAGACTTGGAGTTGAAGGGAACGCTTGGGGATATCAATGGATATAAGGTCGCCATTTTCCACGAGGCCAATAGGTCCTCCTTCCATGGCTTCCGGACAGATATGGCCAATACACGCACCGCGAGTTGCTCCGCTGAAACGACCGTCGGTAAGTAAAGCCACTCGCAATCCCATACCGGTAATAATGGCAGTTGGATTGAGCATCTCTTTCATACCGGGGCCACCCTTAGGTCCTTCATAGCGGATTACGAGGACTTCTCCGTCATGCACTTGTTTGTCTAATAGGGCTTTGAGCACCTCTTCTTCGGAGTTAAAAACATGAGCTGGACCTTCAAACACAAGCATATCGTCTGCAACAGCACTTTCTTTAACGATGGCATTATCTGGTGCTAGGTTCCCTGAAAGCACTGCGATGCCTCCTGTTTTACGGTAGGGGTTTTCGACTGAGTGAATGACATCAGGGCAAGTCGTCTGAGCGTTTTCCAGGCGATCGCTGAGCGGTCCAGTAACTGTCAAAGCATCAGTCTGCAGAACGCCAGCTTTATTCAGTTCATACATAACGGCGTTAATGCCGCCTGCTTCATTAAGGTCTTGAAGGTGGTGAGTGCCTCCGGGGCTGAGCTTAGTGATATAAGGTGTCTTGGCACTGATCGAATCAAAGAGAGTGAGTGGAATCTCGATACCAGCCTCATAGGCAATCGCCGTGAGATGTAAAACCGTATTTGAGGACCCTCCAATGCCCATATCAAGGGTAATGGCATTTTCAAAGGTCTTTTGGGTCATGATGTCCCGAGGTTTAATATCTTTTTTCACGAGATCAACAATCGTTGATCCAGAGCGTTTCGCTAGCATTTTTCGTGCCCCAGAGTTCGCAGCGGGAATTGTCCCATTACCAGGAAGTGCCATGCCGAGAACCTCAGTTAAGCAGTTCATCGTATTGGCAGTAAATAGACCAGCACAGGAGCCATAGCCAGGGCAGGCAGATTGCTCCATCGTAGCGAGTTCTTCTGCACTAATTTTCCCGGATTCGTATTGACCAGCGGCTTCAAACATTTGGCTAACACTAATGCTTTTGCCTTGATAGCGACCGGCTAACATGGGTCCACCACTGATAACGATACAAGGAATGTTAATGCGTGCTGCAGCCATGAGCATGCCAGGAACTATTTTATCACAATTCGGAATTAAGACCAATCCGTCTAAGGCGTGCGCTTGCGTGATTGCTTCAATCGAATCAGCGATGAGCTCACGACTAGGCAGAGAAAAATTCATGCCTTTATGCCCCATGGCAATACCATCGCAAACTCCGATGGCAGGGACCTCGATCGGTGTACCTCCCGCAGCCGATACCCCTAGCTTCGCTGCTTGGGCTAAATCCTTTAGGTGCCCGTGACCAGGGATTATTTCATTAAAAGCATTAACAATTCCAATGAGTGGCTTCTCCAGATCTTCAGGGGTAAAGCCCATTGCATAAAAGAGAGCACGATGTGCTGCTTTTGTTGATCCCTTCTTAACGATATCACTGCGCAAAATGATTCCTCCCCTTATCCGGCGCTCTATAACATGAATAGGATGTTCGCAATTTCTTTTCTATTCTTAGATAACAAGCGACGTAGTTTAATGATTATTATAGTACATAGAGCTAGCGTGTGGCAAGCCAAAATGACCAAGTGCAAAATGTGAGAATCTTGGAAAAACTGTAACATTTTTTACATGGACTGTTTTTTCTATCTCGACGATAATCTAGTATAACTTATTTTTCGCAGAGTGGAAAATAAGTTTGGGAATCATAAATTAATTTATTGAAAGGAAGGGAGAATGTTTGAAAAAAAGAATTATCTTTGTGTTCTTTGTAATTATCTTTATGTTTTCATTGCCAAATCTTGCTCAGGCTGCGCTGGGCGACAGTACTCTAAAGCTGGGATCTAGAGGACAAGATGTCGTTGAGCTACAGACAAAAATTAATTATGTGGGGTTTAACGTAGGAAAAGCGGATGGTATCTTTGGACCGATGACCAAACAAAGCGTGATCAATTTTCAGAGAGCCTACCGTTTGGCAGTCGATGGAATTGTTGGACCTAATACTGTAAAGGCACTCAATCAAGCATACTTACTTAAGCAGCTTCAAACCCAGAATAAAGTAGATTCAATTATCGCGACCGCAAAACAATATCTTGGCGTTAAGTATCAATGGGGTGGGAGTACGCCACAAACTGGATTTGATTGTTCTGGGTATACTTCTTATGTATTTGCCCAGAATGGAATCTCATTACCTCGGATTTCACGCGATCAGTATACGGTAGGGACCAAAGTTGCTTTTGCAGATCTTCAACGCGGAGATTTAGTATTTTTCTCGTTTGAAGGCAATGGCATCGTAAGTCATGTCGGAATCTACCTTGGTGATGGGCAATTTATCAATGCTTCATCATCTAAAGGGGTTACTGTCTATGTGATCGGACCATACTGGAAATCCGTTTATGTTGGGGCGCGTCGAGTGTTATAAATAGCCCAAAGTTAATACCATTTGTTCAAACTCCATTGGGTTTAGAAATTACACCTAATTGGGCTTTCGTTACTGAAATCAAATCATGGGGGCTTAGAAAGAGCTGTAGCCCGCGTAATCCTGCACTTACAGAAACCTTCTCGTGATGATGAATGTCGGAGTCAATGAAGACAGGATAGTGCTTCTTCATTCCAAGGGGGGAAACACCACCCCGAATATAGCCTGTCAGAGGTTGTACTTCCTTAAGGGAGACAATCTCTACTTTTTTATTTCCACTTAGAGAGGCTAATCCTTTAAGATGGAGTTCGTGATCTCCCCGAATACAAGCGACAATCACGCCGGTTTTATCTCCTCGGGCAACCAAGGTTTTATAGACTTGCTCGATAGGGAGGCCAACCTTCTGGGCGACGCTAATCGCAGATAGATCGGATTCATCGACGGTGTATTCTTTTAATTCATAAAGTATTTTGCTCTGGTCAAGAATTCGAGCAGCGTTCGTTTTAAGAGACATTATTAGTTCACCCCTTTATAACTATTATATAATATCTCCTTTAGGTTGAAAAAACCAGATTTGAAACACGTGAGCATTACCTATGTCTCCAGTATCCAGCAGAGGAAACTATTGACAAACAAGCCTAGAGAGATTTATACTGTGAAAGTATTAACTAGCTCGAAAGGGGGTTCGTGTAAATGAAGATTTTTGTAACCGCGTTAACCGCGTTCGTTTGCTATTTTGATTTACAGATTGCGGCCTCCAAGGAGCGAGCTAAAGTTTTTTAACTGAATTAGCAAAGTCACGGGGTCGTAAGATTCCGTGACTTTTTTTAAGGGGATTTCCCCCTAACATTGATTAAAGCCATGGAACCCTCGTTGTCCTTGAGACGACTTGTGGACCGTGGCTTTTGTTATTGAAGAGGAGTTTGAATAGAATGACAGGTTTGAACACATTATTTAGTCCCTATAAAGGGATGCCTAAAGAAATATATGTAATTTTTGTAGCTCGGATTATTAATGCGCTGGGTTGTTTTGTTATGCCACTACTAACGATAATTCTCTCTCAGAACGTTGGCTTATCCAAACAAATGACAGGCTTCTATATAAGTCTTGCAGGTCTTCTATATTTGCCAGCTGTCATGTTGGGTGGGAAACTAGCGGACACAATTGGAAGAAAGAAGGTGATTATGTTTTTCGATGGGTTAGCAGCTGCTTTTTATATTCTGGCTGGCTGCATGGAGCCCTCGATGGCGATGATTTATGTTTTGATGCTGGCGAGTGCTTCTATGGTTACAGCGAAACCGGCTCACGATGCCTTGATTGCGGATCTGACGACACCGGAAACCAGAAATGGAGCGTACGCGCTTTCCTATTTGGGTTGGAATATTGGTTTTGCGGTAGGGCCGGCTGTTGGAGGAATGTTATATAAAAACCACCTGCCCCTTGTTTTTTTCGGCGATGCGCTGACGGCACTTCTTGCCTTAGGCCTTATCGCGTTTTATATTCCAGAGACCATCTTGAGAACACATGTGGACATCACCGATGCGAGTCGGAGGTTGGAAAGACGAGAAGAAGGCTCAATCTTTGCTGTTTTGTTAAAACGACCTATTCTAATTTATTTCGGAATCATAATGTTGGGGTATAACTTTGCGTATTCTCAGTGGTCGTTTATGCTTCCGATGCAAACAATGCAAAATTTTGCTCAAGAAGGCGCGAAATACTATGGTTTCATAGCAGGATTTAACGGATTGACAGTCATGCTCTTTACTCCTATTGTTACCAAAATCACTGAAGGAGTTAAAAGCATGCGCCGGATGGTCTATGGAGGACTTTTTCTTGCACTCGGATTTGGGATGCTGGGAGTCACCCATTCTTTAGCGTTTGTTTTCCTCTGGGCTTTTACCTTCACGCTCGGTGAAATTATTTTGGCTATTAGTGTGACGCCTTTTATTGTTAATCATACGCCCGTTTCCCATAGGGGAAGAATGAGTTCCGTCGTTCCGATGATATTCGGTCTAGGGGAAACCCTAGGTCCAGTGGGCATGGGTTATGCCCTAGCGTATATGAGCATTGATACAGGGTGGATGTTAATCGGAATTTCGACGTTTATCTTCGCGTTGTTTATGTTCGGCTTGGAAAAGTATGAGGTGCATCAGACAACTCAACTTGTCGGAACCCAAGTGATTGAGGCAAAATTGCATTAGATTCTTCTTCTTTACTTTTCTTTTCAGGAGGATATACCTATAATAGTAGTAACGTTTTAGAAAAGTGAAAAAGAACAGACTAAGGTTAGCGGGTAGAAGTCATTGGTGAGAGAGGAGGTAGCAGTTTTTGAAACAGTTAAGGGTTCTCCTATTCTCCGCAGCCTTTGGAAACGGACATTTGAGGGCAGCTGAAGCTGTGATTGAAGGGATATTAATCAAGCATCCTTCAGCAGAAATAATCCATTTGGATTTTGGGGATTTTTTGAATCGACGGATTAATACCGTTATTAAATATGTCTATAGTGAGATTATTAAATATATCCCCAAAGTTTGGGGGAGATTTTATTATAAAACAGCTAAGGTACACCTCCGACCTCAGAGTGAGCATTTCCTGAGTCGACTGGGGAGAGGTGAGTTTCTCAAATATATTAATGTATATAAGCCAGATTTCATAGTGTGTACTTACCCCACAGTTTCTTCGATTCTAGCGCAACTCAGGCTCGAACAACTGCTTGAGGTACCTGTGATCACCATAATCACAGATTATACGGTGCACAGTCACTGGATCCATCACGGGGTTGATGCTTACATTGTGTCCTGTACAGAGGTGAAAGAAAGTTTACTGTCCTGGGGAATCAAAGCGCAACGCGTGCACGTGACTGGGATCCCAGTAAGCCTAAAATTTCTAGGGAAAATGGATCGAATACATATGATCACCAAGTTAGGGTTAAAGTCAGATGTTCCCACTTTTTTGGTTATGGGAGGATCGTATGGAGTTTTGAAAAGTGCAAAAAGAATCTGCAAAAAACTTGCAGATTCTCTGGTTCCAGTCCAGACAATTATTGTCTGTGGAAAGAATAAAAAATTGTACATCTCCTTGGAGGAGGTCATTGCTCAGGGTCGAAACCCTGTGCTACGGTTCGAGTTCGTTGATAATGTCGAGGAATTAATGTCGATTTCTGATTTAATTATCACAAAGGCGGGCGGATTAACCGTTTCTGAGGCATTGACGAAGCATTTACCACTCCTTATTTACAAGCCAATTCCAGGTCAAGAAGAAGAAAACGCCCATTATATACAACGAATAGGTGCAGGATGTGTTGCAGGGGACGAAGAGGAATTGGAAGAGCTTCTAAGCCGCTTCTTAAAGCATCCAGAAGATATTGAGAAAATGAGGAGAAAAGCGGCAGAGGCTTTACCCGGTCACTCCACAGAACGAGCCGTGGAAGAAATGCTTCAATTGATCCATGCGTGAGACCCACTTCTACAAGTGGGAGTGGTACCCCGTACTTTGCTTCGATGACGAAAGCTTTTGGTGGATGTAGTTGAACGAATTCACTAAAGTCCGCGCCAATATTCGGGTCGAAGGCGTTCAAGTGATTGACTTCCAATGACGTTATCGAGGGTGACCAACAAGTCTGCTTGTTCATCAGGGAGTGTTGCCCGGAGAGGCAAGTAATTCGAGGCGTGATTACTGCGAAAAACACAGTGGGTGACATTAAGATGCTGAATTAGAGTTCGAAGTTCAGTTAAGGATTCAAGGGGGGTAAGAAGTTGAAATGATCCTCGTTTGATAGCTTTAGCCAAGGGTGTACTCTGCTCAACCATTAAGGTTAAGGCCCCTAAATAATGAGGATCGATGGCACTGATGACTCGTGCAGTATCAAGAGCATGTTCCTGTGAAAGAATGTTACCACCAAGGCCTAGTATGACAGTACAGGAGAGTGCTAAACCACTCTCTTTAAGTTTTTGTCCGGCAGCTATCATCTGCTCAGGAGAGACGCCTTTACAAACGGAGGTTAAAATCTCCTCATTACCACTTTCGACGCCTAAATAAACCATAGTAAGTCCATGTGCCTTTAGTTCCGCTAATTCTTTGGGACTCTTGGCGAGAATGTCCTTAGGTCCTCCATAGATCCCTACTCGTTTAAGCTGGGGGAATTTTTCGTAAAGTTGATCAAGGATCTCGATTAGCAATACAGAATCGACGGCGATTGCATCTCCATCCGCCAAAAAAATCCTTTCTGCGTCGGAGTCCTGCGCATGGGCGGTGTTGATGATATCGTTGATTTCTGCACGCGATTTTATCCGAAAGGATTTATCCTTATACATGGTGCAGAAGGTGCAGGCGTTGTGCTGGCAGCCCACCGTGATTTGTAAGATAATGCTTTTTGCTTCACTGGGTGGTCGATAAATTTTTCCTTCATAAAACACACTACCATCTCCTAGTCTGTTTGTTGGTATTTAGTTACTTTTCTACAAGGATGGGTATAGTACCTGCATAGAGAATATAAGGATTAGATAAAGTGAAGGGTTGAGAAGACAAAAAGATTATTGTTATTAGTATACACAGGATAATGAAAAATTGGTATTGACATATGATCACAATGAACATATAATGATATCAAAGAGATCGCCTAACACGGGTGGAATCCAAGGGAACTTTAAAATAGGTAGGTGTAAGTATGGATTCAAAGTATATGCAGGCGATTCGTGATGTGCTTAATGATCTAGAGCCCAAGCAGAAAGCACTCCCTTATCTAGAATTAGACTCGATGATGCTTGCCCAGGTAGTCGAAGTTGCGAAGCGAGTTAGTCAGAACGACATTAATCCCACCCACGTTCAGAACTGGGTCAGACGTAAGTATATTCCCCACCCACAGAAGAAAAAATATAATCGTGAACAATTTGCCAATATTCTTCTTATTAATGATTTGCGCGATATCCTATCGCTTGAAGAGATTTCTCAATTGTTAGGATATGTTAATGAAAACCTTTTAGACACCTCCGATGACCGGATTAATCCGACCAAACTTTATGGTTATTACAGTGAAATCTTCGATCGGTCTCAGATGGACTGGGAGAAATCCCTTCATGAGTTAGAGAAGGAAGTTGAGGACACGCTTGCTGGAGAAGAGATGGTAGCAGAAGACAGGGAAAAGGTTGCGACTACCTTGGTAATTCTTAATTTATTGGCAAGAGCCAATTTATATAAACAAATTGCGAAGCGGTGGTTAATTAATTTAGACGATTGAAACAGATGAAAGGAGGAGAGGACTGTGTCAGAGAGTATCATTATTTTGCTGATTGTGCTCGGAGTTTTTTTATTAGCGTTGGAAGTGTTTGTTGTCCCTGGTTTTGGAGTCAGTGGTATTCTGGGAATGGCTTCTCTAATTTGGGGGATCTTTTTAGTGACTGATTCGGTGCTTGAAGGGATACTTTATACCATAGGTGCGCTGATTATTTTGGGGATTATCGTATACTTGAGTTTCCGTTCACCACGGACCCGGCGATTGTGGAAGAGGTTCTCTTTAAGTACACGCCAAACCTTAGACGGAGGATATGTTGGACCTAAAGTTCAAGCTGAATCATATGTAGGTCGAACTGGGATATCCCTCACCCAGTTGCGCCCGGCAGGTACGGGTAATTTTGATGGTGAGTATTTAGATGTTGTGACTGAAGGGGGGTATATTGGACATGGAACTGCGATTAAAGTAATCGCGGTTGAAGGGACCAGGATCGTTGTCAGGGAAGCAAAAACATTATAAGGAGGTGAAGCTCGGTTACGACCGAGCGTTAAATGGAATCTTTAATTCCGCTGTTAATCATACTATTTTTAGGATTTGTACTGCTAAGTGTGATTCTTTCCTTTATTCCTATAGGCCTCTGGATTTCGGCCTTAGCCGCAGGTGTAAACGTTGGAATTTTCAATTTGATTGGTATGCGTTTACGCCGAGTGGTTCCGTCAAAAATCGTGAATCCTTTGATTAAGGGACATAAAGCAGGTTTACCAATTACGACAGACCAGCTTGAAGCTCACTATCTGGCCGGCGGAAATGTCGACAGAGTCGTTAATGCCTTAATTGCTGCGGAACGGGCAGCTATTCCTCTTCAGTTTGAACGGGCTGCAGCTATTGATCTAGCAGGTCGAGATGTCCTTCAAGCTGTTCAAATGTCGGTTAACCCGAAAGTCATTGAAACTCCGGTTGTTTCTGCCGTAGCGCAAAACGGAATTGAGCTTAGGGTTAAAGCCAAAGTCACAGTTCGAGCAAACATTGATCGACTTGTCGGGGGAGCCGGTGAGGAAACAATTATTGCCCGCGTTGGGGAAGGTATTGTCACAAGTATTGGATCGTCAGTATCCCACAAAGCCGTCTTGGAAAAGCCAGAGTTGATTTCTCAAACGGTTTTAGCAAAAGGTTTGGATGCGGGGACAGCGTTCGAGATTCTATCCATTGATATGGCGGATGTCGATGTCGGTAAAAATATTGGAGCACAGCTACAAATGGACCAAGCAGAAGCGGACAAACGTATTGCTCAAGCTAAAGCAGAAGAGCGTCGCGCGATGGCCGTTGCCAAAGAACAAGAAATGAGAGCATCTGTTGAAGAGATGCGCGCTAAGGTGGTTGAAGCAGAAGCGGAAGTCCCAAGAGCGATGGCACAGGCCTTGCGTGAAGGTAAACTGGGTGTTATGGATTATTACAACATGCAAAATATTTTGGCAGACACTCAGATGAGAGGTAGCATTGCCCAAACGGGTAAAACGGAATCTGGCAATGATAGCCAAACGAAGAAGTAGGTGGGATCATGTCAGTCTTCACGGTTGTAATTATCATTTGGGTAATTTACCAGTTGGGCGTCACTCTTATGAAGAAGGGCAAGCAACAAACACCGAGAAATGTCTCTGGCCCACTTAAATTACCAGATGTCCGTTCAATAAGAGAGTCGCTACAGGGAACGTCTCCCGGAACATGGCGAGAACAGCTAAGGCAAGCCTTGGAAAACGGTTCTTACCAAGCGGGTCCCTCACAAACGACGAAACCTAGCCAAGATTACTATGCTGAAACTGAAGGAATTCAAGGCATCGAAGGAACTCAAGGAACCGAAGGGATTCAGGGAATTGAAGGGATCCAGGGAATCGAAGGAACTCTAGGGAGCGAAGGAACTCAAGGGACCGAAGGAACCAGTGACTACGTTGGAATACTGGGGCTAGAGGCATATAAGAGTACTGGAGAGGTTGCTACTGTTTCTTCGAGTTTAAGGGGTGTTCGTCTTTCTCTGACGGAAAGAGAACTCGTCCAAGGGGTTATGTGGTCAGTAATTCTAGGTAAACCTAGGGCCATGCATCCATTTAGAGGACCACGAGTTTAGAGGACGACTTCCATAGATTGGACACCTCCGCTGGAGAGATTGTGTCAATGTCTCCTGCTACAGAAAAAAACAAAGAAAACCGAGGCATTGCCTCGGTTTTCTTTGTTGGTCAGACTTCATACCGCTAATGAAGAAATCACTTTAATCTTTGCGTGGATTTTGAATTCAGATTTTGATTTTTTGAGTTTTAGATTTGAGAACACCTGAAAGGGTTATATAGCATAATCCATATCCTAAAAATGAGAAAAAGATGGCCGTTATCAAAAAATCTAGTTCCACCATACGGATCCCTCCTATTAATTTAATATTAAGACGGAGCTTTTTTTATTTAATGCCTTAGGCGGTATCATCCTATCAGTATCCAGTCAGTGCATACGATTTCTAATATATCTAAGTATTTTCAGAGTTCAGGTCTTGATCTAAGAGACTTCTGAAAAACTCATCATTTTCAGGAGAGTTCTTTACATAGAGTGTATACTAATTGTTCTAATTATCTATAAACAATTTATTAACAAATTATAAACTTTATTTTAGAGATCCTAAAATAGTTTCTCCTGTTGGGGTAGGGAGGTTCTATATTAAAGGGGCGAATAAAGAACTCAGAGGCATTAATTTATTTTGTTAAGGATAATGTTGGATAATTATCCTTAACTTTTGCCAAACTAAAGACTATCAAACAAAGTGAGGTGAGGGTATGAAAGTACGCGTTAGATCCTGGGGAGTTCTGGTGGCCATCGGATTGATTCTCAGTATTGTCTTGTCCGGGATTGCCTATGGGGCCTTAGGGGATCGTCTACTTAGCAGAGGGAGTAAAGGGCCCGAGGTCATCGAATTGCAAAAAAAACTGGTACAGTTAGGTTATGTCGTCGGAACAGTGGATGGAAAATTCGGTGCGAAAACAGAGACCGCAATTCGGCGCTTTCAAAAGGAACGCGGGCTTAGGGTGGATGGATTGGCGGGAACGCAAACCGTCAAGGAACTAAAGCTCTTAACCGGTCAAAGTACAAATTCTACAGGAAAGGCAGTTGGCAATAAGAACGTCGACACTAACCTCTTAGCCCGATGCGTCAATGGAGAGGCACGAGGAGAGCCCTATTTAGGGCAAGTGGCAGTTGCAGCCGTTATTCTTAATCGGATTCCAGATCCGGCCTTCCCAAATACGATAGCGGATATAATCTATCAGCCTAGGGCCTTTTCCAGCGTAGATGACGGTCAAATTAATTTACCGCCTTCTGCTTCTGCAATGAGAGCTGCTCAAGAAGCGATGAATGGCTCAGACCCTTCAGGGGGGGCCGTCTTCTTTTTCGCTCCTGCTAAGACCAAAAATAAATACATTTGGTCACGACCACAGATCAAACAAATCGGAAATCATATATTTGCAAAGTAGGGGGACAAGCATGGATAGAAAGTTTTGGATTGGCGCTTTAACGGTCGCTTTATTAATCTCCTTGGGCTGGGGATTTAATGAATACCGCTTGGCAGGAGATTATCGTCTTAAGGCGGAAAATAATAACCGTAGGGCCTTAAATGATTTTGCTAGTCATTTGGATAAGTTGGAGACAGATTTGGCTAAAGGAGATGTAGCCAGTAATCCCGCCCAAAAAGTTCTGTACTTAAGCCAAGTCTCAAGTACAAGTGAAGCAGCTCTGAAGGATTTTTCCCAAATCCCAGCTGAGCAAACGGGACTTAGTTATATTGGTCAGTTTTTAACCCAAACTGGTGATTTTTCTAGGATGTTGACACAGCGAATTGCCGGTGGCGGTAAGCTTACAGCCGAAGAGGAAAAGACCTTAAGAGACATGCATGAACGCTTAATGCCTGTAAATCAGAAAGTTCAAGACCTATTAGTCAGAATGGACACCGAAGAATTAGTATGGACAGATCCCACCCCAACCATATGGGGACGATTAGGCTTTATCAGTACTCAAATTGCAGAAGCAGCTGCAGATGGGTCTGAAGGCCCATCAAAATCTGTAAGATCTGGTCTTGACCAGTTGGATGCGGGTCTTCAAAAGCTTCCTCCTTTTTCGTATACTGGAGAATACTCCACCCGTGTTGTGCCCAAACCACTCGGACTTCCAAGTGGTAACGTAACTAAGGATCAAGCCCAAGTCACTGCACGAGGGTTTCTGAGCAAGGTGGGTTATACCAACGTTACTCCAGAATTCTCGGGAGATTCTCAGGGCCCACTAGGTGGGTATACTTGGAAATATAAAGAAGCATATTTAGAAGTTAGCCATCAGGGTGGGGTTGTTACCTTTTACCGGGATCAGCGTTCTATTGAACCTCGGACCCTGAGTCAGGCAGAAGCCGCCACGAAGGCTAAGATGGTCATGCAAGCATTAGGCTGGCAACTGGTGTTAACTTCAAGTGAGGACTTCGGGGCCTATATTCAATATGATTTTGTGGCTGAAAAAGAAGGTGTGAGAATTTATCCCGATAAAGTAAGAATGATGATTGCTCTGGATAACGGTCAGCTTGTAGGATTTGATGCAGTACCTTATTACGCGTTCCACCATTCGCGAACCTTCCCAGCTAAACTATCGCTGGATCAGGCAGTTCGGAAATTACGTTCAAATTTTAAGGTTTCAGAAAGCCGCTTGACAGTTATCGCAAAACCCGGAAATCAAGAGGTGTATAGTTATGAATTTCGAGGTCTGTACCAGGGAGAGGAATATCTCATCTATCTAAATGCAATAACTGGTGCCGAAGAGAAAATCCAACGGATTATTAAAACTCCACGCGGCGAGTTTCTCCAGTAACAAAAGGGCGAGAGGAAGCATTTTCCTCTCGCTCTTCTAATCAAAACTAATAGTTTTCTTACTTGTATAATAAAGGATTTTTTCTAACTTAAAGAGAATAGGCAACTTAATGTATTCAATTGAATAGTTCTTGAAAGCGAGGTTTGTCGGATGAAAGTTACGCCATTTACCTTAGAGCGATTTTTTTCGCAAACAGAGTTTAATGTACGTTATCATCTTGCGGCCAGTGCGATTCAAGCGTGGTCTTTGCGCGAGCTCCTTAGCCTGGCTAATGATCCAGATTTGCAATTTAGTCTTTTTGCGACGCGGCTAGGCTATACTGAACCCGAAGGAATACCTGAGTTGCGACGGGAAATAACAAGACTTTATTCTGCTCCTACCGATCCGGGTCACGTCTTCGTGACCATCGGTGCTATCGAGGCTAATTATCTTCTTTTAAGTACTTTACTTGAGTCTGGCGATCGGTTCATCGTTCAAACCCCTTATTATCAACAACTGTCTCAAGTGGGCATTGACATAGGAGCAACTGCCTTACTTTGGCAGTATCACGAAGATAGGGGTTTTGACCTCCAAGAATTTAAAGCTCTGTTAGACCAAAAACCAACCCTTGTCATGCTTAACACACCTCATAATCCGACTGGGTTTATATTTTCTCCCTATGAAATGAGGCAGATTGCGGACTTGTGTTTAGAACGCGGTATTTATCTCCTTTCCGATGAAGTCTATAGAGAACTCGGGGAGACTCTTTTGCCCTCCATACGTGACTACTCGTCCGAAGCAGTTAGCATTGGCAGCATGTCTAAATCCTATGGGTTAGCAGGGCTTCGAGTGGGGTGGATGGTAGGGCCTCCTGAGATTATTGCTCGTTGTGCGGCCAAACGTGACTATACTTCGCTGTGCTCCCCCTCAATAGGGCAGCATTTAGCCCTCACAGCACTCCGGCATCGGAACAAAATATGGGATCGCAATCGGCGCTTGCGTCTTCGAAATATGACTATTCTTGAAAATGCCTTAAGGACAAATCCAAATCTTACATGGCAAAAGGCAGAAGCAGGTGTAGTCGCCTGGGTGGGTTATTCTTCTAAAATCCCATCTGAGCAGGTGGGCTGGGAGTTACATCGACGGGGTGTCCTTGTAGCACCGGGAATCTTTTTCGGGCAAGAAGGCCATTTTCGTTTAGGCTTCGGAGGAAATTCCTGCGAGCTTGAGGCGGGCTTAGCTATTTTGTTGGATTACTTTAAGAAAATAGAGTAATTGTATGCAGAGCTGGAATCGTCCCCATACTTACGCTAGAAAGGAGCAGAGACATGCAAAGAAAAGTGACCATTCAAATCAATGGAAAACAGAAGTATCCAGAACATGAAGATCAGCAGCAAGTGATGACCGTGGGAACGTTTTATCAACGAAACGGTGTTTTCTATCTGATCTATAAGGATTGCGATGGTGGAAATTCAGAGAATGATGGGGTCACAACATTTCTAAGTGTTAAGGATGGGTTGGTTAGTATAAATCGCAAGGGAGCAATCGATAATAAGCAAGAATTTAAAAAAGGTATGCTTAATCGAAGTATTTACACCACTTGTTTTGGTCAAATGTGGATTAGCGTTAAACCCTATATTGTAGAATGTGACTTGACAGTCCACGGGGGACGTATTAATCTAGAATATGATCTTTTTATCGAGGATATATTGGTCAGTTATAATGTTCTGTTGTTAAACATAAAGGAGGATTTCCCCCAATGAGTCTCTACGAGAGTATAAAAAATCGAGTTAAGCTTCAGTTGGAAGAAGCCGCGCAAACTGCGAAAGCGCTAGGAGAGTTAAGTTTTTCAGAATTGCCGAGTTATGTTTTGGAAGAACCGCGAGAAAGACAACATGGAGATTTGGCAACAAATTTAGCGATGGTTTTAGCGAAACAAGCAAAACGCTCCCCTCGTGATATTGCCGCGACACTCATAAAACACCTAGATACTACAGGAACATGGATAGATTCCTCCGAAATCGCAGGAGCAGGTTTCATTAACTTTCGCTTAAATCCGCTATGGCTTACAGATGTCATAAACGAGGTAATTAAAGCCGGCGATGACTATGGCCAAGTAGATATTGGAAAGGGTCAAAAGATTCAGGTTGAGTTCGTGAGTGCAAACCCTACTGGGCTACTACATATGGGCAATGCTCGTGGTGCGGCGCTGGGTGACACCCTCGCTTCGTTACTCTCAATGGCAGGGTATGAAGTCTCCCGAGAATTCTATATTAATGATACCGGAAATCAGATTCATAATTTTGCCTTGTCACTCGAATCTAGGTATTTACAACAACTAGGTCAGGATTCTCCTTTTCCAGAAGGAGGCTATCATGGCGAGGACTTGATTGAAACAGTAAAGGGGCTCGTTGCCAAAGTAGGGGACAAGTACCTTGCGATAGAACCGGAACTTCGACGTGAGTTTCTGGTTCGGTATGCATTAGAAGAAAAAATGCAGAACATCAGGGAGACCCTGCATGATTTTGGAGTGGAATATGATGTTTGGTTTAACGAGCAATCTCTGCATGATTCGGGCGCCGTTAAATCGACCCTAGAAGAACTTGAGAAAAAAGGGTATATCTACGAAAAGGAAGGGGCACTTTGGCTTAAATCGACCTTATTTGGAGACGAAAAAGATGAAGTGGTAATCAGAAGCAATGGAACGCCAACCTATTTTGCAGCAGATATTGCCTACCATCGCAATAAGTTTGAACGTGGATTCACCCGAGTGATCAATATTTGGGGTGCGGATCATCATGGACATGTGGCTCGGTTGAAAGGGGCTATGTCTGCTTTCGGGTATGACGGAGATAATCTTCAAGTTATTTTAATGCAACTCGTTCGACTCATTCAAAACGGAGAAGTGGTAAAAATGTCCAAACGTTCTGGGCAGTACATCACATTACGCGAGCTAATGGACGAAGTTGGCAAAGATGCAGCGCGCTTCTTCTTTAATTTGCGGGATCCTGATTCTACTGTGGACTTTGATCTTGATCTAGCGAAAGCACAGTCCTCCGATAACCCTGTTTACTATGTGCAATATGCTCATGCTCGACTGTGTAGTATTTTGAGGCAAGCGGAGGAACTTGGAGATATTGGGAGTAATGCGACTGAGGAAGACTTGAAACGCCTAGACAGTTCTGAAGAACGAGATTTGCTTAAGAAGATGGCAGACTTGCCGAGTGAGGTTATCATCGCAGCACGTCTCATGGAACCCCATCGTTTAGCACGTTATGTACTCGATCTTGCGGGTCTCTTCCATACTTTCTACAACAGCCAACGCGTGCTCGTTGATGATGTGGGTCTACGTAAGGCTCGCTTGAGCTTAGTGAGGGCCGTGAAACAAATTATCAGCAATGTGTTGGGAATACTAGGTGTATCAGCTCCAGAAAAAATGTAAAAAGCTTAAATAATTTTTTCTTATGTTAACAGAAACTAAAAGCAGGAAATATTTAGGGGTGGGCCGAATATATTGATATTCAAAACGACGAAGGGCGGTGGAGTTGTGACCCACTCTTTGACTGGAAAAGACAAGCCGACAGAAGCAGATATGGCTTATGAGGTGCTGAAAGCTCATGGTAACCCCATGCATTATCATAACTTGATTGAAGAAGTGCTTAATCGCTTAGGTATTTCTCAGGAAGCCATTCGAATTGCTGCTGCGCTTACTCAGATCAACCTAGATACTCGATTTTCATTTCTCGGTCGGGGTGAATGGGGTTTGAAGGCATGGGAACCCACGAAAATTCCTAAGCGACTGACACCCATCTCCTTGATGAACAAGGTATCCTCGGATGAGGAAGATAAGTCAGATCCAGAAGAACTAGATGAAGATAGCTTAGATGAAGACCCCTTAGAAACAGACGAAGTATTTGATGAGACGGATGAGGGACGACGCGGAGAAAAATGGTAGTCATATCAAAAAACGGATGCTATTCAGGATATTGTACGACAGCTTTGTAAAGGATGTCCTTTATCTTGACATCCTTTGCAAGTCTAGCTAAAATAGAACAATAGGTAAAGAAAAATTTTGCTAGACCCTAATGAGTTGTTGCCTGAGTTAACCCATACACAAAACATAGCTTTTCTGACAGGAAAAAATCAAGCTAGTGCGGCTCTCGGACTAGCTTTATTTATGTTTTTTCATTGCCAGTAGATCGTTGGGTAAGAAATTGTCTAATGCTTGTTAATTGCGGGACTCGGTTCACATTTAAAGGTCTGAAAGGAAATGGTAAAGCGTGACTAAATTTATTTTCGTAACGGGCGGCGTTGTGTCTTCCCTTGGAAAAGGAATCACGGCAGCATCCCTGGGTTGTCTTCTTAAAAATAGGGGTCTAAAAGTAGCAATACAAAAATTTGATCCCTATATTAATATTGACCCAGGAACTATGAGCCCATATCAACACGGTGAAGTGTTTGTTACAGATGATGGGGCAGAGACAGACCTCGATTTAGGTCACTATGAGCGCTTTATTGATGTACCAGTTTCGAAAAACAGTAATGTCACGACAGGTACAATATACTGGTCAGTCATTCGGAAGGAACGTAAAGGGGATTATTTGGGAGGGACAGTTCAAGTCATTCCTCATATCACCAATGAAATCAAAGAGCGAATCTACCGCGTCGCGCGTGAGAGCCACCCTGATTTTGTGATTACCGAGATTGGCGGTACCGTCGGAGATATTGAATCCCTCCCGTTTCTTGAAGCGATTCGCCAGATGAAAAATGACATCGGGCGAGACAATGTAATATACATACATGTTACACTAGTCCCCTATTTACCCATGTCAGGAGAATTGAAAACAAAGCCGACGCAGCACTCAGTTAAAGAATTACGGGGAATCGGTATTCAACCAAATATTATTGTTTGTCGCTCAGAGAAAGCACTTTCCCAGGATATGAAAGAGAAGTTGGCCCTGCTCTGCGACGTTGACTTGGATTCAGTTATTCAGGCTTTGGATGCACCTACGATTTATGAAGTCCCTTTAAAGCTCCAAGCGGAAGGGCTAGATGATATTGTCCTGCGACTCTCAGGCATAGAGGCTCCACAAGCCGATATGACCAATTGGAAAGCGATGGTAGAGAGAATTAAATCTCCAACTCGAGAGACCGAGATTGCGATTGTAGGTAAATATGTAGTTCTCCCGGATGCCTATTTGAGTGTTGCGGAGGCTTTACGGTCTGCTGGGACCGAGCATGGAGCCAAAGTAAAAATTCGTTGGGTAAACTCCGAGAAGATTGAAGAAGAATCCGCTGAAAAGTACTTAGAAGGTATTGATGGAATCCTTGTCCCAGGTGGGTTTGGTAATCGAGGAATTGAGGGTAAGATTGAAGCGATTCGTTATGCGAGAGAGCAGAAGATCCCTTTCTTGGGAATTTGTCTCGGAATGCAGACGGCCATTATAGAATTTGCCCGCAATGTCTGTGGAATGGAACGGGCTAACAGTACAGAGTTTGATGCAGACTCACCCTATCCAGTGATCGACATCCTCCCAGAGCAAAAAGATATCGAAGAAAAGGGCGGCACCATGCGCTTAGGCATTTCTCCTGCAAAGTTAGTAGAGGATAGCATTGCCCATGAAGCATATCAAGAACAAGTTGTCTATGAGCGCCACCGTCATCGCTATGAAGTCAATAACCAGTTCCGCACCCAGTTCGAGGAAGCGGGGTTGAAGTTTACAGGGACATCTCTGGATGGTCGTCTCGTGGAAATTATTGAATTTCCGGATCATCCATGGTTTGTGGCCTCCCAGTTCCATCCGGAATTTAAATCCCGTCCGAACCGGGCACATCCACTGTTTAGAGAGTTTATACGGGCGGCACTTAAATAGATTTCGCGAGGCGCGAAGTTCAATATATGAACCTCGCGCTTCTAACCTCAACAGGAAGAGTTCTGCTAAGACTATCATAAGGGTCTAGCACGAACTCTTCCTGTGTAAAACAACCAAGGAAACAAATAAGGAGACAGGCACTTATTTAAGAAATGGATACCTAACCTGAACCTGTCCCCTTGTTACGCAAAGCAGGATAAAATGTTCCGTATTCCAAGCCCGGGACGCAGTGTGACACGAGCGCGACGTCTTTACGTAAGCAGACTAGCAAACTTCCGTGTAAGCGACCCCAGATACGGGGCTGAGCACAGGACCTTCAGCGCGATAGTATCCGTTAAGGGTTGTGCGCTTTCGGCGAAACCCTCCACCGGAGGCTTTCGTGTGCGAAGCCGACAACTGAGCCAAGACTCGAACAGGACGTTCGAGATTAGTAGCGCCGCCAAGGATGGCAAGGCGCCGTGATGGCGAATTTGTCACGATAGTCTCCAGTACGATAGTCTCCAGTAGAGATTATCGCCGTAGGCGTGTTCTTTAAAAGAATACTATCGCCGAAGGATGAACCCCGCTCTTACTTTAGGAGCTTACACGGCATGTCCCGACACTGAATTAGAGCGCTGTCCAAGGATGGACAAGTGTCCCTGTAGCCAAGGATGGCGAGAAGGGACCGTCGTAAGTACCGAGCGCTGTGTCACACAAGGCCTGTAATGTTGCTGATTAATTGAACTATACCTTGGAAAGAATGGAAAGAGGAAGGGGACTGAAATAGTGGCCTATGTTGCAAGGTGGATCGATGAAAGTGAACATATTCGCTTTAATGCTTTTTTGGCCAAGGATACAAAAGGACATGTGCTCCAGTCTTGGGAGTGGGGAGAGATAAAGAGCCGGACAGGATGGATACCCTGGCGGTTGGTTATTGAGGAAAACAATGAGATTGTAGCTGTAGCCTCTGTTCTTGAACGCAAAATCCCGGTAGTGGGTATTCCCATTTTTTACGTTTCTCGAGGACCGATTGTGGATTGGAAGAATGTCGTCCTGTCAGACTTGGTGCTAGAGGAAATTCGTAAGTTAGCGAAAACCCGCGGAGCAATTTTTCTTAAGGTCGACCCTGATGTACCGTCTTCAGCAAAAGAACTGGAACAATATTTACGCTCCAAAGGCTTTAGTTCTGCTGAGAGTGGCAAGGGCTTTGAAGGGGTTCAGCCGAAGTATGTTTTTCGGTTAGATATTTCTCCAGATGAGGAAACCTTACTGGCCAACATGCAACAAAAAACACGTTATAACATTCGTCTCGCTACCAAAAAAGGGGTTACTATTCGGATTGGAACGCGTGAGGACTTACCGGAATTCTATGAAGTCTTAAAAGAGACGACCGAACGCGACCACTTTTTGGTACGAGCCTATTCTTATTTTGAAGACCTCTATGATTCCTTAGTCCCGGCTGGCTTGGGAGAATTATTTATCGCGGAGTATGAAGGTAAAATTATATCCGGTACTTTGGCCTTTAATATGGGAGCTAAAGCCTGGTATATCTATGGAGCTTCGTCAAACGCTCATCGAAATGTGATGCCTAACTACTTAATTCAGTGGGAAATGATTCGTTGGGCCAAGTCACTCGGCTGCACGCTCTATGATTTCCGAGGAGTACCGGGGCATTTGACGGAAGACAACCCACTTTACGGGCTTTATCGCTTTAAGAAGGGGTTTAACGGAGAGTACACGGAATTCATCGGAGAATGGGATTTAGTGTATCGTCCAGCAATTTATTTTATTTGGAACCACCTGGAACCAATCTATTCGGATGTTGTAAAAGGTATCATCGGTAAGCTACGGCGAGCGCGGAGGGGATAACGCAATGGCTGGAACTTGGATTGAAGTTGACCTTGATGCGGTTGTGGAAAATTATCTAGAAATTGTTAAGCAACTTCGTTCTGAAACAAGATGTATGGCAGTGGTGAAAGCAGATGCTTATGGCTTAGGCGCAGTAGAGGTTGCACGCGCCTTGGCTCGAGCCGGATGTGGAGCTTTTGCGGTTACAAAAGTTGAGGAAGGGTTAATCTTGCGTGAGCATGGAATAGAGGGGTTAATTCTAGTGCTTGGGCCATCCACTCAGGGAGAATGGCCCAAGGCGATTGCGGCTCAGTTGCAGTTAACGCTCTCTGAACTATCCTCGATTGTGGAGTTGAATGAGACGTGTACTAATTTGGAGGTAGAACACCCTCCGCTAATCCAGGTGCATCTCAAGGTAGAGACTGGCATGGGGAGAACAGGATTTCTCTATTCTGAATTAGAAGCGCTTACTCTAGCCCTGGCAAAAGCCCCTCATCTTCAAGTTGCAGGGGTCTTTACCCATTTCGCTCGTGCAGCCAGTAAGGATAAGGACTATACCTTGGGGCAATATAAACATTTTGCGTCCTTCACGGCCCGTCTGGAAGAATTGGGGATTCATCCAACTTGGAAACATGTCTGCAACAGCGCAGCTTTTCTGGATTACCCCGAGTGGCATCATGACTTTGTACGTATCGGGACCTTGCTGATCGGACATTATCCGGGGCAAGGCTTTAGTGGGAAACTAAAGCTAAACGACCCCTGGGTGGCTAAAAGTCGGATTGTTCATCTGCGTAAAGTACCCAAAGGGACTTATGTAGGGTATCAGAGTATCTACCGCACGAAGGCTGAGACTCAGCTTGCTGTGATCCCCGTGGGGTATGCGGATGGGTTTGGCGTAGTTCCTCATTTTACCCCCCAAGGCTGGGTTGATTTCCTCAAAATAATTATTAAGAATTTTGCGGCTTTATTTGGTATTTCTCTAGGTCAAGAGCGGGTGGAACTGAATGGAAAGACAGTTCGCGTTGCCGGAAAAATAGGTATGCAGCTAACTGTGCTTGATGTTGGGATGCTGGACTGTGCGCTGGGAGATGAGGTTAGGATCCCTTTGCGTCGAACTGTGGCAAACCCTCGAATCCTTAGGAGATATTGTCGAAATGGGCTAATCTCCTCAGAACGGGTTATGGAAGAAGGAGTTTTACCATTATATACAGAATATTCCCTTATGAGATAAAATTAGGGAAGGGATGTAGGAATGGGTAAAATTCTTGTTGTAGATGACCAATTTGGTGTGAGGCGTTTGCTCTTTGAAACCTTCCAGGAGGATCAACATCAAGTGGAAATGGCTGCGAACGGAGCAGAAGCCCTGCAGATGCTTATTACCTTTGAGCCAGATCTCATATTAATGGACATGAAAATGCCCGGAATGAATGGTATAGAAACATTAGGGCAAATTCGTGCCTTAGATCGTCAAGTGGGCGTGATTATGATGACGGCTTACGGAGATACGCAGATCCTAGAGCAAGCAAAGGACCTTGACATTCTCTATTATATCGGGAAACCTTTTGATTTATTTGAACTGAGAGAACGGGTGAGAGAGATATTTAAGGGGTTATAGTATTGAGCCATGGTCCTGCTGCCTACAAATGTATACTTTTTTGTTTGTCTAAAGGCAGGAAAATCTTCCTGCATGACGAAGTATATGCTGTAGGAAGAGGTGGGAATTATGATTCTAACAACAAATACCACGATCGCTATGCAATGTTCCCATTGCGGGGAGCTAGAATTCAATGCCCTCTCTCTCTTTGCATTTTCTCGGCGAGGTCGTAAGAACCTGCTTTGTGGTTGTGGTCTTCAGCTTATGTCAGTGACCAGTAGTAACCTTCAGCAGTTCAACGTCACCTATGCATGTGCTTACTGTGGGGAGACCCATTATTTAAGATTGAACCGACATGCCATATGGGGGGGGAAGGCTGCAATGCCGCTTACTTGCCCTGCTGTGGAAGCTTCTGTCGGATATATTGGGCCTAAGCAGAAAGTCACTCAGGCCTGTCATGAACGTGAGAAATCAATTGGAGAATTGGCATTAGAGTTAGGTTATGAGGAAGATTTCGAAAATCCTGAAGTAATGTTAAGAATTTTAGAATATCTGCATCGTTTGGCCCAGCACGGAAATTTAGGGTGTGCTTGCGGTAACCGTCAGCTATCCTTCGAGTTGTTACCGGATCGCATTGAACTTTATTGTGAATGCTGCGAAGCAGTGGGAGTTATCTATGCGGACAGTTCGGATAACGTTCGGCAAATTGAAGGAATAAATTCGATGTATCTAGAAGAAAATAAAACGTGGAATATTAACAATCCACTGCGGGGGCAGCATCTTTCAAAGACTAAAGAGGAGGAAAAAAAATGGCGTTAGTTTCAATGGTAGAATTATTAGAAAAAGCACAAAAAGGTAAGTATGCGGTAGGGGCTTTTAACTGCAATAATATGGAGATTGTTCAGGCAATCGTGGCGGCTGCAGAGGCAGAGAATGCTCCAGTTATTATCCAAGCCAGCCAAGGTGCTATTAAATATGCAGGAATTGAGTATATTGCAGGTTTGACAAAATTAGCGGCCGAAAATGCAAGAGTGCCAATTGCTTTGCATCTGGACCATGGAACAAGCTTTGCTCAAGTTATGCAATGTGCGCGTAACGGATTTTCTTCCGTGATGATTGACGGATCAAAACACTCATTGGAAGATAATATTGCCTTGACGAAGAAAGTCATTGAAGCGGTTCGACCTCTCGGCCTTTCAGTAGAGGCTGAATTGGGTAAAATTGGCGGCACCGAAGATGATATTACTGTCAGCGACCGGGAGGCTTTGTTTACCGATCCGGCTGAAGCAGAGCACTTTATTCAAGCGACAGAGGTGGACGCCTTAGCGATTGCTATCGGGACAGCTCATGGTCAATATATTGGAATACCTAAACTGGATTTCGAACGATTAAGGAAAATTCGAGAACGGATCGCGACTCCGATCGTATTACACGGGTCTTCAGGAGTGCCTGATGACGCGCTACGCGAAGCGATTTCACTAGGTGTGTGCAAAGTTAACATTGACACGAATATCCGTGAAGCGTTTGTATGGGCAGCTCGAAAAGTACTTGAAGGAAATACCAAAGAAATTGATCCCCGTAAAATGTTAGGTCCAGCTCGGGAAGCTGCAACCGCGATAATTCGCGAGAAAATAAGGGTCTTCGGAAGCAACGGGAAGGCTTAGTAAAGGAACTCCCACTTCTAAGAAGTGGGAGTCTTGAATTAGATAAAGAAAGAAGGCAACGTCATGGAGTTTTTCTTAGACTCGGCAAATATCGATGAAATAAAACAAGCTTGGGACATGGGTGTGATCGCGGGTCTAACGACGAATCCTAGTTTAGTGGCGAAGGAAGGTAAAGATTTTCACCAACTCCTTAACACAGTAACAGAGATCGTGGATGGTCCCATAAGTGCAGAAGTTATTGCGCTTGATCATGAGGGAATGCTAGAGGAAGCCAATGTTTTAGCAGCAATTCATGAGAATATTGTGATCAAGATTCCGATGACTGAAGCGGGTCTCAAAACAGTAAAGGCTTTAAGTGCCAAAAAAATTAAGACGAATGTTACGCTTGTATTTACTGCGAACCAAGCGCTACTTGCAGCCCGAGCGGGAGCCACCTATGTTAGCCCATTTCTGGGGCGGCTAGATGACATTGGCGAAAATGGACTAAACTTACTCCAAGATATGTGTGAGATTTTCCAAGTCCATGGCCTTGAAACAAAAATAATTGCAGCAAGCATTCGAAACCCAGTGCATGTCACTGAAGCAGCGAAAATTGGCGCAGATTATGCAACCGTTCCCTTTGGTGTTTTGAGGCAGTTATTTCGTCACCCTTTGACAGATGCTGGACTAGAAAAATTTTTAGCGGATTGGAAAAAACTTAGCGAGTCGAAGTAGTGCTACTGGTTGTTACATATGTTGTAGGATAATCATCAAATCGACATTCGCCTATCTGAATAGACAGATAAGTGGATGTCAACTTTTTTCCACTTGTCAGCCCCGAACGACACATACTACGGTTGAAAAAGCATTCAGGGTATGTCACAATAAAGTTATTAAGATAAATGTGACATAATAATAAATTTAAACTGTGTGACTGATTGAGAAAAATACATTGAATAATACTTTAGGAGGAATGATAAATGGAAAGAGAACTGACGATGGAATTTGCCAGAGTGACAGAGGCTGCAGCGCTTGCTTCTGCACGTTGGGTAGGACTAGGGGATAAGATAGCTGCTGATAATGCGGCTGTGGAAGCAATGCGAGCCGTCTTTAATACAATTCACATGGACGGTACAGTGGTAATCGGAGAAGGGGAAATGGATGAGGCCCCGATGCTCTATATTGGGGAACGTGTCGGAAATGGAGAAAGTCCTGAATTAGATGTAGCAGTTGATCCCCTAGAGGGAACTACCGCTTGTGCCAAAGGATTGCCAGGCTCGATCGCAGTTGTGGCAATTGCCAAAAGGGGCTGCTTACTTCATGCGCCGGATATGTATATGGATAAGATTGCAGTAGGTCCTGCTGCTGTTGGGAAGATAAGTCTGGATGCCACTGTGCTTGAAAACATCTCAAATGTGGCTGAAGCGTTAAAGAAAAAAGTCAAAGACATAACCGTTGTCATTTTGGATCGTCCTCGTCATCAAAAACTAATCCAAGATGTTCGTGCTTGCGGAGCACGGGTTCGACTTATATCGGATGGGGACGTTTCCCCAGCTGTGGCCTGCGCGGTTGAAGAGTCCGGTGTCGATATGATGATGGGAGTTGGCGGAGCGCCTGAAGGTGTCCTAGCCGCGGCAGCCCTTCGATGCATGGGAGGAGAAATGCAAGGCCGCCTTTGGCCAGAAAACGAAGAAGATATCGCCAGGGCAAAAGCTCTAGGGATTGAGGATGTCCAAAAGTTATTAATGATGAATGACTTGGTAAGTACGGACGACGTCTTTTTTGCAGCGACTGGGATTACAGAAGGACCCTTGTTGCGCG
Source organism: uncultured Desulfosporosinus sp. (assembly GCA_927405585.1). Lineage (GTDB taxonomy): Bacteria > Bacillota > Desulfitobacteriia > Desulfitobacteriales > Desulfitobacteriaceae > Desulfosporosinus. The sequence goes on along the minus strand of CAKMJS010000088.1, from coordinate 739 downwards.
CAGTAACCTTTACCTCTAAAGGGGCTTTGACGCACACCGTTGTCATGAGAGGAAAGACTGGGACAGTTCGCTTTATTGAAGCACGTCACCGCTTTGATAAGAAGCCTGACTACGCGATGAAGGGCTGCTGACCCGTTATCAAGCGAAATAGACTAAGCGTTAGAAACCCTAAAAAAAAGTATTGAAAATAGTATCTTGACCTGTTAATGTTATTTGTGCTAAACTAGTGTAGTTGACTGAAATTGTGTCATTAGCAGGCGCGACATAAAGTGCCTTTATTCAAATGGGAAAGAAGGTGAAGACATGAAAGAAAAAATTCACCCGAAATACGAACAAACCACGGTGACATGTGCTTGCGGAGAAATCATTCCAACTGGAAGCACAAGAAAAGACATCAAAGTGGAAATCTGTTCGAAATGCCATCCCTTCTATACCGGGGTACAGCGGTTTGTCGATGTCGGCGGACGGGTTGATCGGTTTAAAAAGAGATATGGTATGTAAACAACGGCCTGCGGTCGTTGATTACATACCATATCTAATTTTAAAACGATAAACCCGACCGCCGACATCTACAAACCGCTGTAAACAGGTATAGAAGGGATGGCATTTCGAACAGATTTCCACTTTGATGTCTTTTCTTGTGCTTCCAGTTGGAATGATTTCTCCGCTAGCACATGTCACAGTGGTTTGTTCGTATTTCTGGTGAATTTTTTCTTTCATGTCTTCACCTTCTTTCCCA
>CAKMJS010000087.1 GCA_927405585.1 uncultured Desulfosporosinus sp. | reverse complement strand
AACGTCCGTAAGCAGAATGAGATGTTGTCGAAGATAGCCCAACCGTTCTTCGTTCCGTTTCGAATCCAAGCCCGGGACTTGTGTGACACAGCGCTCGGTACTTACGACGCCGAGCAAACTAACCGTGTAAGCTCCTAAAGTGGGAGCGGGGTCCCCGTCAAATTCGCCTTCCTTGACTCAGTTGCCGGCTTCGCACGTCCTGTGCTCAGCCCCGTATATGGGGTCACTTACACGGAAGTTTGCTAAACGGCTTACGTAAAGACGTCGCACTCGTGTGACACTGCGTCCCGGGCTTGGATTCGAAACGGAACGAAGAACGGTTGGGCTATCTTCGACAACATCTCATTCTGCTTACGGACGTTTCCCGCCGGCACTGCGACAAGGTCCCTTCTCGCCGTCCATGGCTACAGGGACACTCGGCCGTCCATGGCCAGCGGATGTCGCATTTGCCGAAACACTCATCCGTGTTTCGCCCTGCCCTCTTGCATACGGATTAAAGCCCTAGTTTGGCACGACAATCGCATGGCTGAACAAGTGTGATCTCGACCCTCCCGGCGGACCCTCCCAAGGATGCAAGCGAGAACCGTCCCCTCTCCCGCACCCTACGGTAAGTACCAAGAGATAGGTGCGACTTGCTAGAATATGCAAGTAAGAACCGTCCCCACTCCCGTTCTAGATCCTGCCAGCCCGAGGGTCGTGATCGCACGGCGAGAAGCCTATGCGTGCGTCGTAGCCAAACTCGGCTTTAATCCCTTACTAAAAGCAGGGCGGGAAACAAGGACGTTTCCCGCCGGCACTGCGACAAGGATGTCGCATTTGCCGGGAATCCTGCCCTCTTGCATAAGGATTAAAGCCTTAGTTTGGCACGACAATCGCATGGCTGAACAAGTGTGATCTCGACCCTCCCGGCGGACCCAGCCTCCGGCGCAGCACCGATACAGAGGTGCCGACTTGCTTGAGCAAGTCCCGGTCCAGGACCCGCAAAGCAGGAGGGTCGCAATCACACGGCGAGAAGCCTATGCGTGCGTCGTAGTCAAACTCGGCTTTAATCCCTCTCATCGGCAGGGCGGGAAACAAGGACGTTTCCCGCCGGCACTGCGACAAGGATGTCGCATTTGCCGGGAACCCTGCCCGCTTCCATTAAGGATTAAAGCCTTAGTTTGGCACGACAATCGCATGGCTGAACAAGTGTGATCGCGGACCCTCCCCAGCAGAACCGGCCTTACGACCCGCAATCGCACCTCTTCTCTCTTCAAGTCGCTTACTTCAACAAACCCTTACTCTTCAAGAACGTCGTGGAAACTTCCTCAACAGACTTCTTCTCAACGTCTGCTTGCCTATTCAATTCTGTGATGGTCTTAGTGTCGAGCAGCGAACTTAATTTTTTAAGATCAGCAGCCAATGTAGGATAGGCATCAACAATTGCTTTTCTTACGACAGGAGCAGCATTATAAACAGGGAATGCTTTCTTATCGTCGACGAGCATGACGAGCTTATCCGTGATAATTCTTGGTTCTGTCGTGAACGCCAGGGCCAGATCTCCTTTTTTGGCAGCCAGAGTCTCATAGTTTAGGCCCATTGCGACATTGACATAATCAGCTTTAGGCATTTTGAAACCATAAGTCTTTTCGAAAGATGGCAATCCATCCGCTCTTCCTTCCCACTCAGGGAAGCCGATGAATTTCAAGCCTTCACCTTTATTAGCAAGGGCAACATAATCCGAGATTGTTTTTAGTTTATATTTTTCAGCGACATCTCCGCGGACTACAATCCCATAGGTATCATCCAAAGGAGCATAATCCAGCCATACGATATTGTTCTTAGCATCCCACTCTTTAATAAGTTTATAGCTCTCTTCGGCCTCAAACACAGGGGCATGCTCCATTAAGTTGATCACGCCTGTACCAGTGTACTCCCAATAAAGATCGATTTGTCCTGAAGTCAGAGCTGGTCTAATGACGGCCAATTCTCCAAGTCCCATTTTATTTTCCACAGGGTACCCGAGCCCTTTAAGGTATTGCAGGCTCATTGTTCCTAGGAGTGCCGCTTCTGTAAAGGTCTTGGATGAAATCTTAATCGTAGGTCCTTTTTTAGCTACGTCAGTCGCAGCAGGTGGTGTGGTCTCAGCTGGTTTTGGTGCTGGCTTTGCACCGCATCCTATTACTCCCCCAAAAGCTAAGGCGAGAGACAAGGCCACAACTATGCCTAATGATAATCTCTTTTTCATATCCATACTCCTTCCATCTAATACGTGTTTACGCATCTCATTTAAGTCTTAATACCCCTCAATCCCTTACCCTTGATCCCCCTCCTTCCAACATAATTCGCAGGTTTTTATCCAATCGTTAAACTCCCACTTCTAAATACTTCCACTTTGAGTGTGGGAATGGGTGTGGGAGTGGGACCACGCATTCAATGTCCATCGTAGTGGAACCAGTTATGAACTAGTTATAGAACCAGTTATAGAACTAGTTACGAAACCCTCATACCTGGAGGAGTGATCCGACGCTCCAGATAACTTAAACTTCGCTCCAAGGTAATCGCCATAATCGCCCCAAGCCCTGCTCCCACCAGCAAGTATTCTGGCCGGAAGAGCGCCAAGCCTCCCATAATTAAATTACCCAAACCGCCTGCCCCAATCAGAGCAGCTAGGGTACCTATACTCACGACATATACCGTGGCCGTTCGGATACCACTCAGAATGATCGGCATAGCTAGCGGAATTTCTACTTCTAACAGAATTCTCCGTTGCGACATCCCCATCCCGCAAGCCGCTTCCTTCACATCCGGACTGACCCCGATCAAGCCAGCAATCGTATTTCGGACGATCGGCAACAGACTTTGAAAGAGCAACGCCACGACGGCAGGTTTCATTCCCAGACCCAAGATCGGTAACGCTAAAGCAATAATCGCCAACCCCGGAATCGCTTGCAGCACATTCAACACGTTAAGGGTAACTAACCCTAACCCTTTGTACTTGGGACGCGTTAATAATACTCCCAGCGGGACGGAAATCAGAATCGCAATGGTTATCGTAATCACAACGATCATCGAGTGCTCAAATAAAGCTTCGGGTGCCTTTTCGAATAGGGCAAACCTGAAATTCTCCCAACTCATTTACTCACCGTCCTTACGGTACACATGTTTCCGAATATCTTTGAAGGAAAGCATTCCACAGAGTTCATCGCCCTTCAAAATTCCCAGATAATCCGAGTCAAATTCCAGCAACAACGAGAGTGCATCGGGTAAAGAGGTCGATATTTGGACAAAGGCCTTCTCAGTGCGTAGAACCTTTTTCCTTAGTCCCTCCAGATCCCCCTTACCTGCTTCAAACTCGGCGAAGGTCAGATGCCCCAACCGTTGACCCACTTCATTTAAGAGGAACGCCACCTCAGTTCCAGCGTCCTTCATCCTCTGTCCGGCACTCTGTAAGTCTGACTCTTTGACCAGACACCCGACCGGTTGCATGGCATCGTCAGCACGATACAGATTCAATTTTTTAACCACTCGATCATGCCCAATAAAGTTTTCGACGAAGGAATTCTTAGGATTTGTGAGAATCTCTTCTGGCGTTCCAAATTGAACTAGCTTTCCAGCATCGAAAATGGCAATATTATCTCCCATCTTAATGGCTTCATTAATATCATGGGTCACAAAGACGATCGTCTTCTTAATCTCCTTTTGCAGACGCAGTAATTCATCCTGCAAATGATTTCGTGCGATCGGATCAACCGCTCCGAAGGGTTCATCCATCAGCATGATCGGAGGATCAACCGCCATAGCTCGTGCTACACCGACTCGTTGCATTTGCCCACCACTTAGCTGAGACGGATATTTTCCCCGTGTCTTTTCCAAGTCAAGCCCCATCATCACGATCAGCTCGTCGACACGTTTAGCAATTCTCTCCTTGGGCCATTTATATAAGCGGGGCACGATGGCAATGTTTTCAGCGATCGTACGGTGCGGTAGAAGGCCAATCTGCTGGATAACATAGCCAATCCCCATCCTTAGCTGATCCGAGTCCGTGCTCGATACATCTTCTCCTTTAATGGTGACCGTCCCAGACGTCGGTTCGATCATTCGGTTAATCATGCGCAGTATCGTGCTTTTTCCGCAGCCCGAGGGACCTACTAATACGCATATCTCTCCTTCAGGTATGGAAAGAGATAAGTTCTCCACTGCTGGCATTGCTTGACCTAGGTACTGCTTCGTGATTTGCTTAAGCTCAATCATCAAACTCCCCCTCTGGAAACTTTATCCTGATCTCAGTTAAACCTTCATATATAAGATGACGTTAGCGGTTAATTCTTAAGCCTTTGGGAACGATCGATTTCTCGATCAGCCCCAAGATCGTGTCTAAACCGATAGCAATCACCGAGATAATCAGAGCTCCGGTAACCATCATAGGAGTGTTTGAACGGATAAGCCCCTCTGAAATAAAGCGCCCTAAATTGCGTTCTCCTATATAGGTTGCAATGGCAGCGATACCCGTCGTCATGACCACCGTGACGCGAAAACCAGCGAAGATAATCGGCATACCGAGCGGTACGAGAATTTCACGTAAGATCCTCGCTGTACTCATTCCCATCCCCCTTGCCGCTTCGATGACACTGCGATCGACGTTTTTAGCCCCGTCATAAACACTACGAATCAAGGGCATCATCGCATACAGAATTAAAGCAAACAAAGCGGACTTCCGACCTAAACCGAAGGCCGGGATAGTTACTAAAATCGCGAACATCGATAAACTGGGAATACAAAAAATTGTATTGGCCAGACCCAAGACCCTAGCAGCCCATTTATCGCTTTTGGTCAACAATAAGCCGACCGGTACCCAGATCACTAGGGAAATAATCACCGCTGACAAGACAAGCGTAAAGTGATTTCCAGTATATTCGATAATCGTCTCCGTATTTTTGTTGAGAAAATTCAGGAAATCCTTTAAGGTCACTCGCCATTCCTCCCATCGTTCACTATCCTACAAAACACTCACATAGATTTGACCGTAATCTCCCTTGATATAGAGCGCACCCTACTTCCAACGTTCAGTTAGCACTTTGTACTTTGTACTTTCGGCAACTTTAACCACATTTCCTGCGTAAGACAATCTCTTAATTCTATAAATTTGAAAATTAATGCCTCTTTATTCATCCAATCCTAAGAATTACACTTCTAGAAACCGTGACTGTACTCGATCCACCACTTCGGAGGGGATAGAGTCCAACCTCCGCAGTGGAGTTTTCCCTTGGATTTAATAATCTGTTGATGCGAAACGAGTTCACTCCAGGTTCGGGTCAGAGTCAAACTTATTCCTGTAATAACGTAACAATTCTTGCTTAACCAGCGCGGGCATTAACGGCAGTGTATAGTCGGCAAGTCTACCTTGCCACACCTTTTTTGCCCGTTCTAAACTATACCCAGTATAGTCCCGCTCCGGTTGGTACACCTGGCGATCACACACTTTTGGCCTCCAGAATTCTTGCTTAAAATGCTGCAAGGTATGGTCGGTATCTAAGAAATGACTTCCAGGACCTTTAGCCTGAATTTCAGCGACAGCTAAGGAGTCTTGATTAACCAGCAGCCCTCGGTCAAAGCGTCGAGCCATTCCTCCGACCTCTTCATCCATCACTAATTTCTCATAGGAAAGGGTCAGAAAGGAGTCCAGGATTCCGGCTGAATGCATCACCAAGCTCGTGTGACCGGTCACAGTGGCCACCATCGAGAGCATTGACTCCATGCCCGCCTGGATATCCGGCGTTTTTGCATCCGTCAAGGCCCCACCCGTGCGTGACGGTAACTTATAGTAACGAGCGAGCTGATTAACTGCGCTCACCAATAGTGCCAGCTCAGGTGCCCCCAGGGCAATCGCCATGGTTTGCATGTCAGAAATTGTTGAAGTGTTTCCATAAAGCACGGGAGTGCCGGGATTAATCAGTTGGGCAAGCGTTAAACCTGCCAACACCTCAGCATTGTTCACGACCAAGGTTCCCGCCAAGGTAGCCGGACTCGTCGCCATCGCCATGCTGCACGGGGCGAAAATCAGCGGTTGCGCTGCGCGAGCATATAAAAACAGACTCTTGAGCATCGTGTTCGAATACATTAACGGTGAATCGGGATTGACCGTCCCTAGCACATGATAGCCCGGACGCCCCTGAAACACTATCTCGCTCAAGTCCAGTGTCACTTGGGAGATTTCTCCTCCAAAATTCAAACCCATCTGAGGTTTATCGGAATACCAGTGCCCTGCCAGCGCCAGCCATGTGAAATTTTCCAGCTCTGTGAGATCCGGGTTATCCGGAATGACGATTCCGCCTCCGTTGGTACTAAAGTGTGAACTCTGGTGGAGGATGCGCACGAGACGAGCATAATCTTCCCTTGTCGCCCGGCGCCGAGTCGTTCCTAAGTCCTGCACATAGATACACCCCGCGGGTGGACCAAAAACCGTTTCCCCGCCTCCAATCCATACTGAACGCGCAGGATTTCTCGCTTCTAAGAGAAATCGCTCCGGCACAGTGTCTAACCCTCGAGAAAGCAAAGCCTGGGACAAATAGACACGGCTACCTTCTACGCGAGCCCCATTTGCTCTCCAGACAGCTAACGCTTCATCCTGTTGAAATTCGACGCCGACGGTCTCCAGCACTTCCACCGTTGCCGCATGAATTTGCTCAAGTTCTTGTGACGAAAGCACTTCCACCCAAGGCTTCATTCTTTCACTCCTTAATCCAATCGTGAGACTCCCACTTCTAATTTAAGAAAGCATCCGCTTCTGCAAGGGCTATCGCCAAGCGCATTTGTTTATTCATATAGCGATCATCTCCGGTAGCCGGAATATCTTCTCGCAAGCGATCATACACTTTTTGCATGTTAGGGGCCAAGTGCAAGCCAGAAAGCTGAGGTTCAGCACAGGAAATGCCTTGCGCCGCACAGAGAATCTCAATCCCTAGGATCTTAAATACATTGGGAATCACTAATCTGGCCTTACGGGCGGCCCAAGTCGACATCGAAACATGGTCTTCTTGGTTGCTCTTCGTCGGTATCGAATCCGCACTGGCCGGGAAACATAAGGTTTTATTCTCACTGACCAATGCCGCCGCAGAGCACTGAGCTAACGTAAAGCCCGTATTGAGCCCCACCGTCGTACCCACCAGATTGCGAGGTAAGCCGTAGCTCATCGTCGGATCTAATAAGCGCGCACTACGCCTCTCAGAAATATCCCCTAATTCGTGAACGGCGATTGTCAAAAAGTCCATCGCAAACGCCAGATATTCTCCATGGAAGTTTCCGCCACTAAAGCCCACATATTCGCCATTTTCTTCTTTGAACATCAGCGGATTATCTGTGGCCGCATTGGCCTCACGTACTAAAATTTGTTCGACAAACTCCAAGACATCGAGCACCGCTCCGTGAACTTGAGGTACACAGCGCAACGAGTAGGCATCCTGAACCCTCGGTTGCCAGTCCCCGGAGCGCACTTCATCTTTTAATAAGATTTTGCGAGCCTCATCCGTCGTCCACTGACTTCCTTCTAGGAGTAGGCGGATATTTTCCGCTGCCCGTATTTGACCGGGATGATTGCGAGCTTCTTGAATTCTAGGGTCAAAGGCACCCATCTCGCCCCGCATCGCTTCCATACTTAAAGCACAGGCGACATCCGCCAGCTTAGTCACTCGGCGAGCATCATGTGCCGCGAGCACTGCGAACCCCAACGTAAACGTGCACCCATTAATCATACCGAGGACATCTTTCGATTTCATTTCGAAACTCGGTTCCATCCCTGCCTGGGTAAGAGCCTCCTGAGCCGTCAAACGCTTGCCCTTGTAAAAGGCTTCTGCTTCCGGATGTCCCACGAGCGCCGAGACTAAATGAGCCAGCGGTGCCAAATCTCCACTTGCGCCCACAGACCCTAAGATTGGTACGACCGGGTGAACCCCACGGTTGAGCATTTCCAATAAGCGTTCCACGACTTGCACACGCACCCCAGAAACCCCTTTGGCCAAGGAATTGGCCCGCATCAGCATAGTCGCCCGGACCACTTCCTCGCTAGCCGCGTCCCCAATCCCTGAGCAATGGGACTCGATCATCAGCCTTTGAAATAAATCATTTTCCTCAGGCGCAATATGAGTATCTTTTAGCTTGCCCACCCCAGAGTTAAACCCATAAATAATAGGGGCATCCGCGCCTAACCAATTCTTATCGATGTATTCGCGAACTTTAACCAATTGCTCACGGGCGAGTGGATCTAGACTGACCTGTGGAAAATCCTCTTGACCCTCGGATAATCTAGCCACACGTACGACATCACCTAATGTTAAATCCTGTCCTGTGAGTACCAGACTATCCGTACTATCCGCACCTAGCAAAGCATCACGAGTGTTGCTCGAGTTCATCCTTACTTCCTCTCCTTAAGCACAACAGCATTAATTCTTGCGAGCACATCCTCAGGCAAGGGCGCTACATTGTGTTCTGCGAGGAGTTTCTTCACCCTCTCATTCGCTAACTCGCCGAAGGTTTTGGAACCAGCCGCTTCCCAATGATCGACGTTTAACCGATTAAGCACCTTTGTGTCCACTCGATTCTTTCGGAAATGATCCATCGTATGCTTTTCGCAAAGGAAATTACCGCCTGGTCCCACAGCTTTAATCACTTCGACGGCTAACGTTTCAGCGTTGACTTCCACGCCTCTCAGGTAATATTTCACATTATTCGCAGTTTCATCACAAAGCACTAGCATCTCCAGCGAGGAAGTCATTCCAATTCCGATATAACCGGAATCATGAATCAGATTCCCTCCTGCCAAACCCGAAATAAGGAGATTAAAGCCTGCCTCAGCGCCTGCCTGCTGATCGAAGGCATGAGCATCACTGCACCCCGCGGTTGTGAAGGTCGGCAGGTCGTAATACTGCCCAATTTTCACCAGGGAAGTACACCCTAAGTCTCTTTGTGGAGAGCCGTAGGAACAAATAAAGGTCTTTAAGTCCATCGGCGGAGTTCCGCCTCCATAAATAAAGGGAGCCCCCTTCTTCTTTAACTGGTGAATCACCAAGCCGGAAAGTTGTTCAGCATTTGCTACAACCAGCGCTCCAGCAGGTGTCACCGGTCCAGTCGCTCCGAGCATGGTTGCTGGTACGTAGATCATAGGAATCTCTAACTCAGCACAGACCAAGAGCTTTTCTAGGGCATCTTTAGAATGTAAAAGCGGAGAGCTGGGCTCGTTATACAAAGCAAAGGAAGGCTTCAATCTCAGTTCACGATCTCCGCCTGCCACCATCGAGGCAATCTCATGAATATCCAACATCCCTTGTTTACCATGGGCCGTAACCAAGATTGGCTTGTGAGTATTCTTAATCATTGCTTGATATTGATAAACATCTGACCCCATTGTCGGTGAATCTGAGGCAAGACCTAAGGACATTACAAAATCAATATGTTCCAGGGCATCCGCCAGTTTCGCAGCATTTTCAACATCTGCCGTCGTGGCCAAACGGCGTTTTCCAGTATCTATATCAATCGTATAGGGAGTATCGGATCCCGACCCATAGTAAATTCTCCCCTTTTCTAAAACACAAGCAGGCTTCCCAGCTCGATTATAAAGAGTTACCGACTTAGGAGCACTAGCCAACGCTTGTTGAATCAGCCAGACAGGAATCCTAACCCGAGTCCCTTCAACATCTGCACCAGCGTCTTTCATTAATTGCAGCGCCTCTTCTTCATACACTTCTACTCCGACACTCTGGAGAACTTGAAGTGTTGCTGAATGTATTTCTTCGATCTGTCCCTCAGACAGCAAATTGAGTCCGACCGTCGTTTGTGTGCTCATGTTGACTTTCAAGAAAAGCATCCCCCTTTTATCGCTTTGATTACCTGCATAACTACTAATTCTAAAAATTCTTACAGCTAAACTCTAACCAAAGTAGCTTGCTTTCTTAATATTGCAAATATTGTGCCAAGTAAGGCAATAGGGGTTCCCCGGCTCTATAGAAGTAAAAAAAGCTAGAATAAGTCGTTTTCGGACTTTTCTAGCCTTTTTTCCGCATTAAGTAGCTCCAAGGAACCAATATACAAGAATAATACTTCACAACTAGGTGCAAAATAACCCCCTGCAAAATTTGCATTGCACATTTATGTTTGCACCTTGCTACTGACGAAATTGCTCCACATCGATACCGAATTTCTTAATGCGGTATTGCAGACTTTGCCGAAGAATACCCAGTTCCTTAGCGGCACGACTAAGATTGCCTCGATGTTTCTTCAGAGCCTCCGTGACACTAGCATCTTCTGGATTTTTTAAATATGAACTATGCGGGGCCTGATTCCTGTCCTTTTGAGTCTCTCTCAAATTCCGCTCCATTAGCTGCTTCAAATAGATCGGCAGGTGCTCTCGTGTCAAGCACGAGTCATCTCCCGACATACAGATCATGCTCTCAACAGCGTTTTCTAGCTCCCGAATATTACCTGCCCAGCGGTAGTCCCGAAATGCTTGGGCCAATTCCTGCTCTACCTTGAGTTTCTTGGACGGGTTTTTTGGAGCGTGTTTTTTGATGAAAAACTCGGTTAATAACGAAATATCCTCTTTTCGCTCGCGTAAAGGAGGAATCGTCAAAGAAATGACGGATAAGCGATAAAATAAATCCTCTCGCAAAAGCTTTTTTTCCAGACAAGTGATGGGATCAAGGTTGATGGAACTGATAATCCGACAATGCAGAGGGATTTCCGTCACACTTCCCACCTTGCGATAATTCCGTTCTTGAAGAGCCCGCAAGAGCTTCGCTTGAAGTCCAATGCTCATCGAATTAATTTCGTCCAGATACAAGGTCCCTTCATCGACATATTCGAACAGCCCCGTAGTAGGGACAGCCCCGGTGTACGCACCCTTTACCGCCCCGAACAACATCGTTTCCAAAAGGTTTTCCGGAATCGCAGAACAATTGATGGCCACAAAAGGGTGCCGTTTACGAGGACCACCATTATGGATACTCTGGACGATAAGTTCTTTACCAGTCCCCGTTTCTCCATAAATTAATATATTAGCGGAACTCATCATGGCGCGTTTAGCCCCATTAATGACTGATTCCATCGCCTGACTTTTACTGATAATATCCGAGAAGGTAAAGTGTGCCCTTGGGTTATACACTCCCTGCTTTTTCCCCGTTTCTAGCGAATCCGATTTATTATCTTGCAGTTGCATAGTACGCAGCAACATTTCCTTCAAATGAGTCACCTCACGGCACACGGAATACACGGCCAATAACTCGCCATTATCTAACACCGGAACCGTACTGGCAACCAAGTGAACCTCGAGACCTTTGCGTGTAAAATACTTCTGATACCTTTCCCCAAGTGGTTTGGACGACCGCGAGACCCTCAAATGCTCACTAGTACCCGGAGCTTGGCTGTAGATCTCTGAAAGATGTTTTCCGATGACATCCTCCGGCTCTAAACCCTCTAGCACCGCGATCTCCCGGTTATAGAATAGGACATGTCCTGATGGGTCAGTAATTAAGACCCCCTCATGGATAGTGTTAAGAATCGTCTCATATATCTGTACTTTTTTGCGCAACTCCTCAGCGCTACCCATCCACTATCCCTCCTCAGGAACTTACCGTCTCGAACATCACTCAAAGAGCCTTCTTTTGATTTGTTCGAGCAAATTCGCAAGTGCAATGACATACTTCTCTTGAATATTATGACATATCTTCATCGCCAGTTGCTCACTGTAAATTTGTGCTGTTGAATTTCTGTCGCTGAGCATTGCAAGCCATCGATATCACTCGTTGGATTATGATCACCCCTTGCCCTTGACCCGAAAAGAACGATCCGAGCTATTGCATAGTTTTGGCCACGATTGTCACCACTTTATCATGGTGGTAACACGCATGGCAAACAATATGAAACCCCTGGGAAAACCCAAGGGTAAAATAGCAACAACTTATAGCATTACCAAATTACAAATCCTTATTATCTTTCTTAATAATTTTGAGCGCAAGTTTACCGAGTAAAGTCCTCCCATGATAGAACTTATACGCAGTCACAACGTTACCGTTAGTTAATGCTCACATTATTATAATAAACAACTCGTTTGGTAAGCACAGATTTATCATCAGGTTGCGCCCAATTCCATTTACAAACTCCGAGTTTCAAATAAACTCCCAGTTGATCATTAGTCTTATTGGGAAGACCCTTCAAATCTAGAAGTTCTACTCCATCCTTATATATTTCAAGTAGGGGCTCATGCGACGCCAGCCATCCCCATTTCACGTGGAACGTCCAATTAACAAATTTGCCTTTATCCTCTACCCATGACCCTAAATTATAATGAACACGCTGACCCTTTTTAAGGATATCATCGCGGGTTGAAATCGCTGCATCATCCCAGACACGCGATAAGTAATATGATCCATCGGGATCTAGGAGCAAGGCAAGCGCAGGCATTCCCCAAACTTCGCCTGGATCAGGTACGTTTTGCCATTGAGCAAGAATTTCGGATCCTGCAGGATCAATCCCATAATCTTCGTCCCCACCCTTAGGAAGAAGCGTACTAAAAGAATAGATATGTTCCTCTAAGGGCTGTTCACGCTTCGCAATGGCAATTGCAGAACGTTTGTTACCATTGACATTTGGATCCGATTTTCGTAATTCGAAACGTAACGATGGTTTTCCATCTAGCGTGTAGGTATTAGACATTGTACCGGAATAGGTTGTGTCGGGCATCTCACGATACCAACTATTGCCCAGCCATTCTTCAAAACTTCCACCTTGCAAGGGAGCTTGTTCGGAGACACTTAGAGTCGTAGAAGCAATAACCCCTTCCAGTGGGGGAGCTCCATCCGTTTCTAGGTTTTTAAGAGTAATATCTATGGCAAAAATAATCACTAAGGTTAGAATAAAAACCACGGTAATCTTTTTCATACTAATTCTCCTAACAATAAGAAAATTATTATTTTGAAATTTGCTTATAATTCAGAAACTCATTTTGATATAATAATTCGTACTGTTTGATAATTTCATCCCAAGAATAAAAATCGAGAATCCTCTTTTTCGCCAGATCACCAAGCTCCTTAATTCGATCTGCTGTAAGAACCTCTACTTCATGGAATAATTGAGTTAACGAGCCTTCTTCCTTAGTAAAATAGACAGCTGCATCCTCCGCCACCTCCCTGTTAAAGGAGATATCATATACTAAATTGAGTTTAGTGTTAGCCATTGCCTCTAATAACGATGGATTGGTTCCCCCTACTTCATGACCGTGAAGATAGGCAAAGGCATTTTGACGAATGCTAGTCAACAACATCTGGTCGTAGACAGTCCCTATAAACTTAACAGAAGAATTCGAAGAAAAGTTTGTCTTTTTCAGCAAATCCCGATAAAACTTATTATCACTGACATTGGAAACTATAACTAGCTCTTTATCCACAGCCGATGCAATAAACTCTTTAATGATCAGGCAATAATTATTCTCTGGAACAAAACGCGAAACTATCAGATAGTAAGAATCTCTTATCTTAAATTTAGCTTTCCAGGCGTTAAACTGATCAGGCTTTTCCTCAGTTTGAGATCTATTATCTGCACCGTAGGGAATGAAAACAGTTTTTTTATTAAACCTTGCATACTCTTTATCAATATAACTTTTAATAACCTTGGAATCACAGACAATCAGATCTGAGTAAATGATCATTAAACGTTCAGAAAACTTCCAATACCATTTAATTACTTTATTCCATTTGCTTCTTGACCATTCATGACCATCAGGATTTACATATATCTTAATATTATGTTTTCGTAATTTCGGTTTAAAGATGGCAAGGAAAGGCCCAATCCGTGAAGCTAGTATGTAAATAATACAATCCTTTAGGTTATGTCTTTTAATATAGCCATAACAAGTCCATAAACTCAATATATCATACCATAGCGCTGCTGCGCTACCGATATTTGGTGTCTTTACTTTAAAACAGCGAACATTATTGTACTCGAACTCTCCGAATTCGTCTGATTTACAAGAGACATGATATTGAATATTGACATTTTGTCTACTTGCTGTTAGTTTATCGACAAACGTCTCAAATCCACCATATTCGGCAGGTATGCCTTTTGACCCAATAATAAAAACATGCATTTCACGCGCTACCCTTCTTTTATACACATTATCGTAAATAGAGTTAAATTACATTAGTAATTCGCAAACTCTGGATATAAAATTACGATTGGTATGCTATTGATGATATTGGGGCAACAAATGAGGATCCATATCCTTTAATCTCGGGTAATTCTGGTCCTTTTCTGATAACTTCAATGAATCTATTGGCCACTCAATATTTAGATCTGGATCGTTCCAAATGATCCCGCACTCCGTTTGAGCATTATATAAATTTGTGCATTTATAGGCACAAAGAGCCTTATCACTCGTTACGTAAAAACCATGGGCAAAACCTGCGGGGATATATAATTGTCGTCGGTTCTCAGCCGAAAGAACTACACTAACCCATTGCCTAAAGGTAGGCGAACCGATGCGGATATCAACAGCAGTATCCCAAATCTCACCCTCTAAGACATAGACTAATTTTCCCTGTGCTTCTGGATTTTGAAAATGCAAACCCCGCAATACCCCTTTGCTAGAATAGGATAGATTATCCTGCACAAAATTGGTAGGCAGGCCGTATTCAGCGTAACGGAACTGGTTCCATGTTTCCATGAAGAAACCACGAGTATCTTCAAACACTTGGGGTTCTATGATGATTACTTCAGGAAGTTTGGTCTGAATAATCTTCAAAAAAGCGCACCCTCCTCGACGACAGTTATTAAATATCGCCCATACTCGTTATCCTTCAACGACTCAGCCAATCTCAGAAGTTGCTCGGCATTAATAAATCCTTTCCGATAAGCAATCTCCTCTGGACATGCCACCTTTAAGCCTTGGCGTCTCTGGATAACTTCAATAAAGTCTGAGGCCTGAAAAAGTGAGCTGTGAGTTCCTGTATCCAGCCATACAAAACCTCTACCTAAGACTTCCACTCGTAATTTATTAGCTGCAAGGTAGACCTTATTCACGTCCGTGATTTCCAATTCTCCCCGAGCGGAAGGGCTTAGACTCGCAGCAATATCAATGACGCTATTATCATAGAAATACAGACCCGTAACTGCATAGCTGGATTTTAGCTTCGTAGGTTTTTCCTCAATACTGATAGCTCGTCCATCCCTATTAAACTCCACCACTCCATACCGTTCCGGATCGCTGACTCGATACGCAAACACAGTTGCACCATCGTCCTGACCAACTGCCCTCAGGAGATGTTCTGTCAAATTATGACCATGGAATATGTTATCCCCTAAGATAAGCGCACAACTATCTTGACCGATAAAGCCACGGCCAATCATAAAAGCTTCCGCCAGACCATTAGGAGACGGCTGAACCGCATATTGGATACTGATTCCCAATTGACTTCCGTCTCCTAATAAGGTTTGAAATAAATACTGGTCTAGTGGTGTTGTAATTACTAAAATATCGGTAATGCCTGCCAACATTAAGGTACTCAAGGGATAATAGATCATCGGTTTGTCATAGATTGGCATCAGCTGCTTGCTTACCGCAATAGTAAGGGGGTATAACCGGGTACCCGTACCACCAGCCAGTATAATTCCTTTTTTCACAATTAACCCCCTAACTCTCCTCACAGACGCTATTACACCATTTTCTATGATCTAAGTACCACTGAATGGTTTTACGCAAGCCTGAAGTAAAACTTTCAACAGGTTTCCAGCCTAGCTCAGTTTGGATTTTAGCCGAATCAATAGCATAACGCAGGTCATGACCAAGACGATCTTTAACAAACGTTATCTGTTGCCGATAACTTCCACCGTCATTTCTTGGGGACATTTCATCCAATAAATCACATAGCGCCTGGACAACTTCAAGATTTGTTAACTCATTATTTCCACCAATGTTGTAGGTCTGTCCGATCTTTCCCAGCTCGATTACCGAATGAAGTGCGCTGCAGTGATCTATCACATAGAGCCAATCACGAATATTCTTGCCGTCACCATAAACAGGTAAAGGCTGACCTTCAAGAGCCTTCATAACGACCAAAGGAATTAGCTTTTCTGGGTACTGATACGGTCCGAAATTATTCGAACAATTCGTAGTTAAGGTAGGTAACCCATAGGTATGGTTATAGGCGCGAACCAGATGATCTGCGGCAGCCTTGGAGGCAGCATAGGGCGAGTTAGGCGCATAGGGGGTATTTTCGCTAAAGCAACCTGTCGAACCCAACGAACCGTAAACCTCATCTGTCGACACCTGCAAAAAACGAAAACTTTCCTTCTCAGCAGTTCCTAACCCATGCCAGTAAGTGTTTACTTCTTCCAACAACTCAAAAGCACCCACAATATTAGTTTGGATAAACTCCGCAGGACCCTCAATAGAACGGTCAACGTGAGATTCCGCTGCAAAATTTATCACGGTGCAGGGTTTGTACTGCTTCAGTAGTTCCTTAACTAAAGACTTATCTGCAATATCCCCTTTTACAAAAATATGCTTCAAATCTCTCAGCACCTCTGATAAGGAAGCCATATTTCCAGCGTACGTAAGCGCATCCAAATTAACAACTCTAACAGCATCCGTTTTTAGAACATACCTGACAAAGTTGCTACCAATAAAACCAGCCCCCCCAGTAACAAGCCAAGTCTTCATAATGAAACGATCCTCCGTCTAAGTTTAGTTGAACAAGTTCACTTAGTATGTGCTGAAGTTGAGTCTATATAGTCCTTGAGTGCTTCTTCCCAGGGACGCATGATATCCAGACCGCGTAATTTCAATAATTTATTGTCTAAAACTGCATACTTTGGCCGAACAGCCTTTAGAGGATAATTATCCGTAACGAGAGGTTTTACCACTATTGATTTCCCTGACAGGGCAAATATCGTCTTAGCAAACTCAAACCAGGTGGTGCTGCCCTTGTTTGAAGCATGGTAAATACCATAAAAATCTGTCTGCATCAATCTTTCAATCACCCACACTAAGTCTTTAGTGTAGGTCGGTGTACCATACTGGTCAGCAACCACAGAAATAGTATCTCGTTGATCAGCTAACCCAAGCATAGTTCGGACGAAATTATTGCCTTCTCCATAGAGCCAGGAAGTGCGAAGTATAAAGTGATTACCTCCCGCCTGCTCCACTAACTTTTCGCCCCAGAGCTTGCTTTTACCATAGACAGATAACGGATATGAAGGATCGAATTCGTCATAAGGTTCAGCCTTAGTGCCATCAAATACATAATCCGTGCTCAAGTGCACTAATTTCGCCAGATTTCTTTTACATACTATGGCTAGATTTTGCGCACCGATCGTATTTACCTGATAAGCCTTCTCCGGATGATCTTCCGCCTCCTCTACCTTAGTGAAGGCAGCAGCATTAATTACAATATCTGGTTTGATATCCTTGACCATTGTTTCAACACTCTTGAAATCCGTAATATCCAAGGTCTGTCTATCCAGCAATATCAGTTGATAATTCTCTTGAAATTGTTTATTTATTTCTCTCCCAAGCTGACCATTAGCACCTGTTAGGAAAATCTTCATAAGAGGGTACTCCTCATCCGACTTATCACCATAGTCTCGATGTTAAGGTAGTGTTTAACTTTAGTTCAACTTATCGCAGTCTAACTAGTTGTACACTAATTGTTAAATCAAAATGATTCTACATCTAATAAGATAATACCTTTTCTTTTTCTTAATTTATACAAATAAATACATTAATAATTTAATTACATTTAATGTCTATCCCCATATTTTCTTGTATTCCAGCGATTTTTAAGCACCCTCTTAACATGCTTAAGGAAATAAAAATAATGCAATACGAAAAATAAAAGGCGGCTAATCTTTTTATCACTTTGGCCATTTTCTGAGTACAATACTCTCAGATTCTCACGCTCACACTCTAGAAGTTTGCTCAAATCGCTGGTTAAGCAGTCCTTTTCTCCATAATCGAGTTTAAATATCGTTGCTAGTGGAGTGGAAAACCTGACCCCGCGATGACGTCTGAGGATTTGAAGAAATAATAAAATGTCCTCCCCTTGTTCCTTCCCTACCCTAAACCAAAGATTTTCTCGTAGAAAAACGTTGCTACGAATAACTACCGTCGTAGCCACAAAGACGATCTTGAACAACATGCGATAATAGTTCGCCTCAAGCATCTCTGGTTTAAGAGGATATCTAGGCCATTTATGATCTTTAACGATGCAGTAATTCGTGCCTGTGATTGCGATATCCGGATTTTTCTCCATATAATCGATCTGAACTTCAAGCTTTGTCGGTTCCCAAGAATCATCTGAATCTAAAAATGCGATATATTTACTCTGAGCCTGACGCACCCCCTCATTCCTAGCGACTGAAGGCCCGAGATTCACCTGAGTCAGATGTTTAAAGCGAGCGTTCTGATGATGCCTGATATAGTCTTCAACTACTTGTTCACTCTGATCAGTCGAGCCATCATTCACTAGAATGATCTCCAAGTCCTTTAAGGTCTGGGCAAGCACTGAATCCAAAGCGCGTGGCAACGTCTCTCCCCTGTTATAGTAGGGAATAATCACACTCACCAAGTACATTTCGCTACCCCCCCAACACATTATTTATAATGTCAGACTCACACTCTTTAGCCAATGCTTCGTCCCGATTTCTTCTAACTATATATGACATATTCAGCATAACCATCGTCAAGAAACATAACTGCCCCATATGATCTGTGTAACTGGCCAAAGCATTAAATCCATTCATGTAAGCTGATAGCATCAAGAAAGTTATTAATAAAAAATAAGTTCTATTAGTTAAGAAAATTAAGGCCGGTATTATCAAGATTAGCAAATAGATAAGGATTGTCCCTAATATCCCAAAGTCATAGGCAAACATCACACTCGGATATTCGAAACTGTTGATTACGCCTACCATATTCAAGGTAATTTGGCGTGAGGAAGATAGGCCACCCCCTATGAAAAAATCCGGTTGTTCGACAAACCCCTTAAAAACCCGATAAAGAGCCTCATTTCTACCTCCACTGAAATTACCAGTATTCGAACCGATGAAAAACCGTCTCATCATATTCTCTTGGAAAAAAGGGGTTATGACTATTCCTGTACAAAATGTTGAAAGCAACACATAAAAGGGAAGTTTATGCTTGATATTGTTTAAGAATAAAATCATAAACAAGCCAATAATCAATCCTGTTCGACTGCCACATAGGAGAAGTCCGATCAATGTCACCAGGATTAGCAGATATTCATTAATCAATTGCCTATAATACCGATTGTAAAGAATATTTAACGCGTAAAAGGCTAATACATACCAGGTATTCGAGAGGGGATGCCCAAAAACGGAAAATAACCTATATATGCCATAGGATAGTTCGTTATTAACTAAGCGTGCTAGTTCGTTACTAAAAATATGCTGGGCAAAATAGACTTGAAGACTTTTATTAGATACATAATCACCAATCCCACTTATCACAACAATAATGACAACTAGACTAAAAACCTTGATAAATATCCTTAAAAAGGTATTAAACGCTGTTTCAGGCACTCTAAAACCCAGCAATAAAAACGGCATAACCATGGATGGTATGATAGAAATTTGGAAGGAATCTTGCCCTCCGTAGATCACTGTAAAGATCGTCACACCAAAAAAAGCACTAGTCAAGAACACGATTCCAATATCAACAAGTTGATTGAGCATAAAAACGGCAATGCCTAATAATCCAAAAATAATAAACAATAGATTGTAAGATGAGTTGATACTCCCTTCATTAAATATGGTTCGAAATGATACATTGAATAAAAACAGAGAAAAGGCCGTACAAAGCAACAAAGGAACGATAGCTTGATCTGAGGCTATTATTTTTTTTATCTGAGCGATCAGCATAAGTAAAACCCTCCACCTAAATCAAGCATACAGTCCGTTCATAACTTTGATGTCAACTAATTGTTCTGAACAGGTATTGTTTTCCCAACTCACCCGCTCTACTTACCTCCAACTTCTTTTACCTTCCGATTTTCCGAACCAACTGCAAAAGCATGGTCTTAGCAACTTCTCGTGGAACCAAGCGCATCAGAACCCCAAAAAAGATGAACACTAAACACAGCAGAGTAGCACAGAGAAAGTCAAACCACAAATTGTTAATCTGTCGGCAAGAGGATAAATAGATACCATACAATCCTAAGAACAAGAGACCCCCTTTAAACGGTCTAAAAAACTCCAGACCTAAATCAAAATATCTCTTTCCTATCCAAAAATACAACCCATTCATTAGCAAATAGCTCAACACCGTGGCCAACGCCGCGCCCATAATGCCTAATAATGGTATCAAGCCAATGTTTAGTAGAATATTAAACAGCGCCCCAACGCAAAGGATATATGAGTTAACCAATGATTTGTTTTTAATATGGATACCCAGTGAATAAAACTCACCAAGGCCACTCAGAAAATAGGAAAACACAATCAAGGGAACAACTGTGAACGCTTCACTGTATTCCGGTGTTGACAGCAAGTCTATGGCAGGCTTAGCAAAAACTGAAAATCCCAAAATGCAAAACCAACCAAAAAAATTATAATAAACATAGATTTCTCGAATCCTTTCCGGCGCATCTTCCTCTTTATAAACTGAATATTTAAAGGGTGTAAATACTGCTTTGAAAGGCATAAGAATAATTGGTTCCATCATCATCCCGATCCGATAACCCATGGAATAAATGGCAACTTGCTGCAGTCCAAGCATAGTCTTGATGAAATAACGGTCAATTAAGGTATAGACCCAGGCAGATGCTTGACCCGGCAACAAACCGACCCCATATTTCAACATCAAGTTTAGCTCTTTCACAGCTATTACGAATCGGAAGTTTTTCCGATCATAGATCAATAATCCAATTAATACAGTCGCGAACGCCAACAATTGAGCCAATAAGGCACCATCCACGCCCTCTTTCCTAACCATGACAAAATAAGCTGAGTAGAGTAGCATAAGAACCACTCTCGAAAAATTGATCAAACTCACAAGCTTGGACCTGTACAGCATGGTATAGTACGAGTTATAAATGCTTATCAGACAGAGCAACACAGAACTTATGACAATGTAATTAAGATAATAACCACCGCTAGTGTCACCGGGAAATACTAAATTATAAATGTAGGAACCGAAATAGGCAAAAATAAGACACATCAATACGCCCCAAACCAATGAAAAAGTTAATGCTATGTTTTTCGATCTATTTTTATCTTCAAACTCATTGATAAAACGTGTCAGTCCAGAATAGATTCCCAAAGTTATAACGATGGCCAACAACGTCTGAACCGAAATCAAAAGATTATAATGACCATATTGTTCCAAACTCATATTTTTGGTATATACAGGCACCATGAACAAGGACACAGCCTGTGCCATAATGGAGGTAACGCTGTAAATCAAACCGTGTTTTGCCAGTTTAGTTGTCTCCATCAATCATCTATATCCGCCTTATTAATACTTAACCAGAGATAGACATCCACGTTAGTTTGACTCGTCACCTACGAATCTACTTTACTATTACTTAGTAAGTATGTCATTGATTACGAATTGCGTCAATAAGTCCTATTTTTCTTCAGCAACTATTTATCCTCAAATTGATAGCCCATGACTTTAGTATGAAAATACAGAAAATCTGACGAATGCAGCTTCGTCAGATTTTCTGTAACTTGTAACTTGTAACTGGTAAGTGGTTTTATTATATTATATAAACATTATTAAAATAGACCACGCGTCGTGAGAGAATTGATTGACCGACTTCAGGATGACCCCACTCCCACTTATAAAGACCAAATTGCATATTGACCCCTTTTTGGTCGTTAGTTGTATTAGGCTTATCCTTTACCTCTAAAACCATGATGCCATTTTTGTATACTCTAATCGTAGGATTATGCTCAGGAAGCCATCCCCATTTTACTTGGAATGTCCACTCAACCCATTTCCCTTTGTCTCCCTCATAGTGCCCTAGATCATGCGCTTCCTTTTTCCCTTCAGCACGCATTTTCTTGCTAGTTGTTATGGGATCTTCATCCCAAGAACGACAAATATAATAATGTCCGTCACCTTGGACATGTAGAGAAAGCGGTGGGTTGGTCCATTCTTCACCAGGATCAGGCGTGTTATGCCATTGTGCAATGATATCATCTGAATCTGGATCAAGGGCAAAATCTTCGTCCCCTCCATCAGGGAGTAAACTGCTAAATTTATACGTGTGTTCTTCTGCAGCTGGTTCTGCCTTGTTCTCAATATCGGAGCGACTACCGTCACAGACCAGTGGATCACCTTTGCGCAGTTCGAAACGATAGGCAGGTACTCCATCTATTGAATATTTATCGGATACTAACCCTGAATAATTATCATTTGCCATATTTTTACGCCAAATTTCTGTTGAGCCGTCTAGAAATTCAAGCCATTTTTCTGGAGCTAAGTAATACTGAGTTGGAGTTACCGCTGGTGCCAGAGCCGGTATTGGAGCCACGACTGGAACTGGGGTTGGAGCGGGAACCGGAACTGGGGTAGGAACCTGAGTACTTGTCGAAGCCTTTTTATGTATCTCCGTCCGTTGCTTATATTGGGCAGCAGACGCTATAGTAGCGTTACTCTCTAAACCTATCAAAGATGCTAATACAACAAATACAATTACCTTTTTCATACTTAGTTCTCCTTTCGGTAGCTGGCTGCCATTTCAGGCCCTTTAGCTTTGCGTCCCTGCCTTTCGACAGGTTTGCCTTTATCGCTTGAGAAGCGAATAATGTGAATTAACTACGATCCGTTGAATGGACAAAATAAAAAAATTTTATCTTCGGTAGCTGGCTGCCATTTCAGGCCCTTTAGCTTTGCGTCCTTGCCTTTCGACAAGTTTGCCATTATCGGTTAAAATTCTTCTACAACTCTAAGGTTGATTGTCCTTATTTTAGCAATAAAATTTGTCAAAGTCAATACATAATTTACCTACTTTTAGATTATTTTATCTAATTTATTATCTTTATAACCTTAGTACTTTCTCACAAAAATTTAATCATGAAAATCCTATAAACCAAGGAGTTGTGGTACTGTAACGACAGTATAGCCTTTATTTTGTAGCAGTTCTAAGATTTCGGGCAGGGCATGGATGGTATTACTGACATCTATCCCCTCATGGCTAGCGGAATGTTGAAGTACGATCCCTCCTGGTCTAATATTCTTTCTCACATTATCGACAATTTCAGAAACGCAAATACCGGCCCAATCCCGAGTATCAACGGAGCAGAAAACCGTTTTATACCCTAATTTATTTAAGGCTTTTAACATTGGAAGAGTAATAATACCGTAGGGTGGACGAAATAATGTGGTATGCACTCCTATGGTTTTGAATAATATATCTTCTGTACTCGTAACCTCTTTCCCGATTTGTTCTGAATTCAGGTCGAACATCCTTGAGTGACTCCAAGTATGATTTGCAATAACATGACCTTCACTGGCAATTTGCTTGACGACATCAGGGTATTTCAAAGCCATTTTCCCAACTAAAAAAAAAGTAGCTTTAACTTCATATTGTTTAAGCACCGCCAGTATCTGAGGGGTGAAGACATCATCTGGACCATCATCAAAAGTAATAGCAACCTGTTTAAGAGTTGGGGAACCCTTGAAATAAAGCTCCTTAATACTAGGGTGGTTGCTTATCTTTACAGCCATCTTAAACACCATCAATCGCAATTTTAAGAACATTAAAATATCCCTCCGGTCTTGCCTTTAACCCAGACAGAGCTTTTTCATCAGTTCGTAACGACTATCCCAAGAATTGAGCATCCCATAGGCCCTTAATTCTGAACGATCAAAGCCCTGAGTCAGATAATGTCTAACTCCAGCAATAAACTCCTGATGACTTTCGGCAATCCAAATCGGCGCCTTCTGCTGGGACGTTTCCCTCAGATTAGTTGAGACGACGGCAACACCCGCCGAACAATACTCATAGAGTTTGATCGGGCTGACCGAGTCTGTCAGACAATTCTTGATAAAAGGGATCAAGGCAACGTCCGCATACTTCAAATAGCCTGGAAGAAACTCATAGGAGCGTGAGCCTAAAATATGAACATTAGCATATTTCTCTAGGCTGGATAGGTCTGTCTCGACTTTGCCCACCAGATAAATGTCCGCATCCAACTGATGAGCTAGTTTCTCTATCAGTTCGGTGTCGAACCAGTGCCTAAGAGCTCCAATATAAATAATTCGCTGGCGATCATTTTCCTGATACTCCACTGGGCAGGCCACATCGGTTTTGTTGAAATGCTCGAATTCAACACCATTACTGAGAAGAACTGGCTTTTTTCCACACTTAAGCACATGTTGTTCAAGTGTACTGGAGGCAATGATCACACTGTCTGCGCTTTTAATCAAAAGCTCGTCAATTCTGGCGATATTAGGGAACTCAGCAAATTGACTGTAATCATCAGCAATACGATAAATTAATTTTTTATACTTTACTACCTTCGTCAACCAGTAAGCTTTGGGATTGGAAATCCAAAGTACATCCACCTCAAGAAAATTCATTTTCTCTAAACTTTTCCAGATATTTGGCACAATAGTTTTTGCCATACGAGTAATTAGTCTGGAATTCTTGGAAAAAGCATAATTTCCATATAGCCGATAAGAATAAGGGGCAAACCCATAGATATGATCTGCCAACGGATGTCGTTTCGCTGAGGAAATGCTCTTTTTAAAATGAAAGTCTTCTTGGTCTTTAAAATATATTAAATGGTTAAATGCGTTCGACATCCACAACGCTTCATATCCATCCTGCACAAAGCAATTGCAAAAATGATAATTACCAAGCTTAAAAAGTTTTGAGTTGTATTCTGCAAAGTCACAGATCAGCAGTTTTTTGCGTTGTTGCAAGGGTTTTCGCCTCTCCCTCTTCCATAACTAAGTTATGAGAGATTTACCACAATCAATATTAGAGAATTTACTCAAGTGATTATTTATGTGAAGATGCAGCCGTCTATTATGAAAGCAGTTTATGGTAAATATCGCGAATCGCTGGCACACAGTTTTCAAACTCCAGTTCTTGCACCCTAGCTTTACACTGATCGTAATTCTGGATAATTTCACATACTTTGGCGTATAAATCTTCACGATTTCGATTTCGAAATAGAATTGTTCCTTCCGGTCTTTGGCAGACATCACTGGCTAGACTGGGGATACCTAAGGTAAGCGCTTCCGCGATCGACACGCCATAACTATCCGTGCAGGTCGGTCTGATGAAAATATGGCTTTTTTCTAAAACAGGCCAAAGCTCGAGATTGTCTAAGACAATTAAAAACTCGTCCTCGAGGTTAAGCTCTTTGATTTTAGCCTGAATTTTGTTGTAATACTCTTGATCTGTCACTTGAGTCAGACAGTAGACGAATCCAACCTTAATATGAGCACGTATACGTCCGCATAACTCTACCAGCATATCAAGCCCATAAGTGTCTTGACCTTGATAAAAGTCCATGTTGGACGCATTAGCGGAAATAATTAGTTCATGGGTTTGCATAAATTCCACTATCTTATCAGGAATTTCTGTATCAATCCGGCGAGGAGGGATAAAGGTGTGCAGGACAGATACGGGCGCAACACCCTTAATTTGCTTAGTTAATTTGCGTTCTTCATTAGCGCCGACAGCAATAAGATGATCCGCGTGATTTACCACATAGGAAACATAACGTTTTTGCCAAACCGTCATTTCACTTAACTCATCGCGCAGACTGTGGAAAGTAACAACTGTCTTGATTTTACGCCTTCGGGCCAAAAAAATGATCAGTGCCCGCTCTCGCCACTCACTGACATGGATATGGAGAATATCTAACCGAGCACCGGCAGATAATTGCAGCAACCAAAGGAGATGGCTTAGTTTCCTTCTTACTCTTCCGCCACCGTTCTCTCCCCTATTGGATTTGAATACTTTAACCATAACTCCCTGATCAATCAGTGTTTCTGCCAATCTCGATAAATGAACAGAAACGCCACCGCGTGGAGGTGGAAAAGGACCGATTAAGCCAACTTTCACGAGATTCCCTCCAAAAATGCTACATACCGACATGCTACTGACCCCGGTGTTTAACCATTGACAGATAATGAATACCTTGCTACAATTTTCCTATATAAGAATATTTTTATGACGTTAATTTGCACCAGTTTCCCTTTACTTCTGTTAATTTTTAAATTAGAACACTAAAACTTCAAAACATACGAAATATATGGAAGTAATGGAGGAGTTAAAAAAGATGAATTCATTCGATTCAACAATTCTTCATTTTCTAAATCAATTTTCTCAGCATTCGTGGTTCTTTGACAAAACACTCCAATTTGTTGCTGCAAGTAGTCTCCTGAAGGGCGGTGTTGTCTCCACAATTTTGGTGTGGTTATGGTTTCAAGATGATGAACTCAAATCTGACGCCCGTAAGCATATAATAGCTACAATAGTTTGTTGCCCTTTTGCGATGTTATTAGCAAGAGGATTGGCGTTAACACTACCGTTTCGCTTAAGACCCATTCACGAAGAGGTTTTGAATTTCGTGCTTCCTTATGGATCAGATATAGAGTCGTTAGAAAGTTGGAGCGCATTTCCAAGTGATCATGCCGTCTTATTTTATACTCTTTCGATTGGATTATTATTTGCTTCACGAAAATTCGGGATATTTGCGTTGATCTATACGACGGTTTTTATTGCTCTACCAAGGATATATTTAGGGTTACATTACCCGACTGATATTCTCAGCGGAGCATTTTTAGGTTTAGTCATTGGTTGGATAGGAAATCAAAGACTTATGATAAACAAGATTTCTATACCGATCCTACTCTTGAGTCAATCAAAACCAAGTCTTTTTTACGCAATATCTTTCCTGATACTTTTTCAAATCTCAGAAATGTTCAAGTCTAGCAGAGTGCTTATTCATGCTGGTATGAGCTTTCTAAGACAAATGTTATAAGTTATCCCTCATCTAGGAATTACATCGCAGCTACATATTAGGCGTCCCTTAATAATAGATTCTAAACTGTGTTTGACCTTGAAAATCCCAACTTAAAATTAATGCCTCGTGCTTTATTCCATAACTGGGTGAGACCATGCCTGGTTCAGCGCGGATCGGCATATCCGCTTCAAGTCTAATCTGTACATGCTCACACCGGAGGTTAACCATTCTATCCCCAAGCCACTCCACTTGCACATCCTTAGCAAGATGTACTCTACAAGTACCCCCTTCTGATGTCCCCCTCAACTCATCGATAATATCGATCCGTTTCTCAGAAGTCATCAGCTCCACAAAGCGCCTATAGTGAATCTCCGTCCCCCCCAGCGTAATATGTCCCGTAAATTTCACATCTCCAGCCGCGGTCTGATCAAAGCGAGAACAAATCCCTGGATTGTGACTATAGAGGATAAACAAATCGTTCAAGCCTTCATTTTTAATGATGTTTTGCTCCAGGATCCCACCCTGGGAAACATTATGGTACTTCGTTGACCGAAAGAGCTGTCTTAAATCCTTATCCATCGTATACACATACGAACCAGGATCGATGATCAGATCAACCCCCCTGATATTGAGTTCAAAACTCAACTGATCATTATGGTCATGCCCTCCAAAATTTTTCTGTCCGATCTTACCACACTTAAGCATTAGAAACACTTCATCTTTTCGGAGAATATAAAAGCCAGTAGCTGGATAACTCATTAATTCCGGATAGGACACTACCGTCCTATCTGGTTTTTTGTAGCGTCCGAAAAGCCACAGAGTATCCAGAAACCGATCTTCAGCTATTTCCCAGAAATCCTTCCGCTGGTAGTATTCCGCGGCGATCCCCAAAAGACTCCGATGGTCACGCATATCATCCGTTCCATACCCACTAAGAATCCAAAACCTTCCGTCGTCAGCATCCCCAAATTGGGGCGCCATACCGTTCGGTTTAAGGTAATCCCTACTGAATTCACACATCTTAGCGAGACGAGAACGGTAGGCTTCCGAAAAAGTCAAACCGTTTTTCTCGGCAAGAATCGTCGTCCCTAATAAAATTTCCAGGGCCAGCCGATGATACGCTATCGATCCCTCAAAACTCCCACCGTCAGGATTTACCTGATGTTCCATTTCAGTGCACAGATTCTCCCTACCATAGTTCAGCCATTTTAAGGTTCTATTATTGTAACACCCAAAGAATAGACCTAACCAAATCATGGCAGCGCAATTGGTCAAATGGTGATTACTTCGATAGCCATCGTAACGAACTTCAGGATTTTGTTCAATATGTACACCTGAGTAATACAGCAAATTAAAGTAGGAATCCCAGAAACCTTGTTCAATAATCTGTGATGCGCGGAAAAAGTAATAGGCCAAGATCAAACTTATCACCCGTAGGGAAATATCCATACTACTAACCCAGTTGAGCCCTTTTTCAGGAGGATTTTCTTCTATCCAGTTCTGGATTTCCGCGACAAACTCCCGGGTGTATTTTTCATCGTCGCTCAACCAATAGGCCTGTCCTAGAACGACCAAATGCTGAAGCCTCGAGAGTTCCCAGGGCACCTTGATATCAGCTTTGATGTCTGCTTTCTTATCCTTCTTATCCTTCTTATCCTTCTTATCTCCGCTTACCTTAGTAGTATCGATATTTATTAGTTGATAGTATATTGGGGACCAACGGTAGCCTGACTTGTAATCGCAATGCCAGTCTATTTTACTCCCGAGCTTAACCTCACCGCTCCCAAGCAAATTGAAATTATGATTTAGAATTTTTTCTGCCTGCTGAAAAATCTGTGTCTTTAGGAAAGTGTGGGTTTTAAAGTGGTTGATAATTGACACCCGATCCTCTAAGCCCTCAAAAAAATTCATTCCAACGCTGAAGTGACTGAAATCTCTCGTTCTCCTCGTTCGATAGAGCAGCTTGTCAAACCGACCAACACTCAGAACTCGAATCTTGTTGCACAGTTTAACGCCAAAAGCTCTCCACATAGCGACATTGTTCCACCTAAACTGGGGATTCATGATAACCTTTAATAAGCGCATCAACACATTTTTCTCCTCTATTAAGGATTCAAATTATTGTGAACTCGTTTAACTTAAGTTGAATGTCTATTGACCTCTACCCAAAAGGAAATAATGGAAACCCAACCGCTCTAACTCGTCTCCGTTTAGAAAACTTCTCGTATCCAGAAAATTCTTGTTCCTCATCACGGCTGCTACGGCTCTGAAGTCGATCGAGGCAAATTCCTTGTGGTTTACACCTAGGAGAATCAGATCACTCCCCGTGGCTGCCAACATAAGTTCCTCTGTATTATAGTCACTACTTTTGACATAAGGATCAACAATGCTCATCACATAATCCTGTCGATGCTGTAATAACTCCATCAAGTGTATAACGGGACTTTCTCTCAAATCATCTACATCAGCTTTATATGTAATGCCAAGAATTGTGACTTTTTTCAGACCTACGATACTTTTCAGAATGGCGTCAATCTTATCTGCCACGTACTTAGGCATTGCATCGTTTGTTCGCCGAGCCAAGGCTATGATCTGTGTTTTTTCAGGGTATTTCTCGACAATAAACCAGGGATCCACCGCGATGCAATGTCCACCCACTCCAGGACCCGGTTGATGGATATTAACACGCGGATGCTTGTTGCAAAGCTCTACAACTTCCCAAGCATTAATACCCTCTTGCTCACAAATAATAGCTAATTCATTCGCTAGAGCAATATTCACATCACGATACGTGTTCTCAACGATCTTACACATTTCCGCGGTTGTTTGATCGGTCAGATAGATTTCCCCGTTGACAAAAGTTCGATATAAATCTCTGACCATTTCCGCCGATTTCCGGTTAATTCCTCCCACAATCCGGTTGTTCTCAACCAATTCAATCAGGATTCTCCCCGGCAGGACACGTTCCGGCGAGTAGGCCACCATCAGTTGAACACCGATATCCAGACCGGATTGCGCAAGGATTGGAACCATTATTTCATTCACAGTGCCCGGTGGAGAGGTCGACTCCAGAATCACGACATTCCCTTCGCGTAGATACGGGACAATAGCTTTGGTTGCCGCCACAATATAACTCAAATCCGCTGTCTTATCCTGCTTAATCGGCGTCGGGACGGCAATGATAAAAGCGTCCGCCTCTTCTGGCACAGCCTGAGCTTTCAGATTACCCGACTTCACCGCTGCCTGGACAAGAATGTCAAGATAGGGTTCTTTGATCAGACTCTTAGCGTCCTTGAGGGCATTGATAACACTTTCATTCAAGTCAACTCCGATAATTTTATGACCGTGGGTTGCGAACATAACGGCCGTCGGCAAGCCAATATATCCTAAACCGATAATACAAATTTTTTGTTTTTCCAAACTTAATATGACCTCCCTTTGTCCTAAGTATTAAGCTTAAATTGTTTAAGATTTTTTATTATATACTTCTCATTATTACTCAACACGAAATAGGACTTGAAATCTCTTTTCTCAACTCGATTGATCACGATGCCAATAATACTTGCCCCTACGTTTTTCATCTGCCATTTAATATACTCAATATTCCTAAACTTCGTTTTCTGGGATCTAGTGACAATTAAAACACCCGATGCTTTGGACGCGATAATGGCACTATCAACGCACTCCCCCAAGGAAGTCGAATCTACAATAACTTTATCGTACCGACTAGAGACTGCTTCAACGAATCGTTCAAAAATTTCACTACTTAGAAATTCAACAGGATCTACAAATCCATTACCTGACGAAACAAAGTCTAGATTCTCGATACCAGTCTGGCAGATGACGTCCTGTAAATCTATTTTATCTGTAAAGTCGGTGAGTCCCATTTGACCTCCATGACGTTTTAAAAGTCTGGGTTTCCTCAGATCTGCGTCCACATACAAAACTTTAGTTCCAGATTTCGCGCCTGCGATCGCTAGGTTGATCGCAACGGTGGTTTTACCTTCACCCGGATTGAAGCTCATAATAGCAATTACCTTTAAGATTTTCTTGTTTAGACCAAGATTTGCGCTAAGAAGTCGATATGCTTCTTGGGTCGGAGTGTTCAAATAGTCGGTGAAATCAACCTTTTGTTTGCTCATACTAAACCCCTATCTAATTTTCATATCAGGGATGATTCCAATCACTTGAATGCCCGTCTTCTTTTCCACTTCTTCCGGATGTCCAATCGTATCATCCAGATAGACCAGCACAAGAATCAGCCCAAGTGAAAGCATAATTCCAGCCACCAAACTGAATCCGATGATCAATACCGGTCGTGGATAAACAGGTTTTTCAGTGCTAATCGCTTTATCCACTAAGCTTACATTACTGGTCATTAGAATCTCCGTCGCTTTTTGGATAAAGACATTACTAACTTCATTAGCAATTTCCACAACCGTCCTAGGGCTTTCATGCTGCACAGAGATTAGCATCATACTAGAGTCTGGAAGTAAGTCAACCGTAATTCTGTCTGCCAGCTCTTCATCCGTAATTCCAGTTAAGTTGAGGTTTTTAATCACCTCAGAAGTAACCGCCCGGCTCATAATCAGTTCGTTATAATTTTTAAGAAATAATTGACCTGACATTAATTGCTCGTAGGTAATTTCATTACTACTATTCCGACCATTGATCAAAACAAACAATCTGGTACTAGCCTGATACTGGGGCACAATCATATATAAAGAGACATAGGAGGCAAGCGACACAAAACTCACTGTGATCAATATAATGATCCACTTTTTTCTAACAATCATTCTGTAATACTTTTTCCAGTCTGTCATAATATTCCTCATCTTTCAATTTGCAGTGTACTTAATAAGCTGACTTCCTGCCCCAGACCTGCCAGATCGTCTTAAATAAAATGCTGATGTCCAGCCAGACAGACCAATTGTCAATATAGTAACTATCCAAGGCCACTACCTCTTCAAAATCCGTGATATCGCTTCGACCACTCACTTGCCACATCCCCGTCAGACCAGGTTTAATACTGATACGTCGCAGATGTTCGACGTGATACAACTTAACTTCGTCTAAGGTAGGGGGACGCGTTCCGACCAAGCTCATATCTCCCTTTAGCACATTGAAAAACTGAGGCAATTCATCCAAACTTGTCTTGCGCAAAAAATCACCAACTCGGGTAACTCTGGGATCATCCTTAATCTTGAACATTAAACCGTCCTTGTGTTCGTTCAGCGCCTTTAGTTCTTCCTTCATATTCTCAGCATCAGCACTCATCGTGCGAAATTTATAGAAATCAAACTTACGACCATACAGCCCAACCCGGATCTGCTTAAAGATGATCGGTCCACGGGAGTCAAGCAAAATAGCCGGTATTATACCGACAGCAGCGACCATTGTGAAAGCAATCCCGACAATAGCTCCACAAATATCCATAGTTCGCTTCACAACACTTTGATAAGGATTAAGATTTACAGTATTAAACGAGAGCATCGGCAGAGGACCAAACATTGAAATCTGAACATGGGCAAGCCGCAAATCGTAGGGTTTAAAGATCAAATGTACCGTAATTCCCATTTTCTCACATAGGCGGACATACTGATCTACTCCATCTTCATAATCCTTAGGTAGAGCTAAAACCACTTCATCAACAACCTCATGTTTAAGGATTTGGGCTAAATCTTGGAGATCCCCTACATTCCGATCATCTGAAATCCTGTCCCCTTCACCGACCTGTATTACACCGACAATATTGAAGCGAATTTGAGTCCTACTTAAATATCGTTTAAACATTAATTGAGTTTGACGTGAGCAGACAAGAATAATCCGCGGGTAATTCACATTGACACTGGGTCGCTGATTATACAGTAAAAGCAATCCCCGTTCAAGTAACATGATCAATACACAAAGCACCATGAAAACCGCCATTAATATCCGACTGGTACTGTCATCTTTGATAAAGTAGAACAGGCTCACAAGACACAAGCCAGAAACGAAGGTAGCCATGAAAATATTACGGAAAACTCGGTCAAGATAAAAGAACGTTAGTTTATGATACATTCCACGTAACGCCATGATGGAAATCCAGAGGGGAATGAAAATAGTTAAGATCCAAAGATAATCCGTAATCGCCCGCAAGGACGTTAGCTGGCTGGCAATAAAATAGGCTATACCATAAGACAAGAGCAAAAAAAACACATCGATCTGAACTTGTACTAGGTTGGCATAAGCAAATTGATTGGACCTATGCATAAATATCCCCTCACTACTCTTTCCATATACATCTAATATCGGATACTATATGTTAATTCTACAGTTCTATAATTCTTTAGTTATATAACTATAAAGATAAAGTTTTTATAGTTTATATTTTATAGTTATTACAATAATATCATTTTATCTTTCAAGCTTACAAGAGAAATATGTCGAATCATACATATAATTTTAAATGTTCTCTACATAATTATGTATACAATAAGTCCATGCATCAATGCAATATAATGCATACGTTAAATATAAAAAAATCCCCAACAAATTAATGACACCTCATCAATCTATTGGGGACTGTTATTAAAGACTATTACTAACTACCTAGCTCCCTAGGGTAGTACAATAATGGGCTTATCTTTGGACGCCCGAAATAATAAAAAATTCCGCCCAATCACTTGTACCAAGTCAGCCTCAACGTCTTCAGCCAGTTGCTTTGCTACGATTTTGGGTTCTTCTGAACAATTTTGTAATACTCGACACTTGATAAGTTCTCGAGCTTCGAGCGTCTCGTCAGTTTGAGTGATTACAGCATCTGTAATTCCACCCTTACCGACTTGTTGGATCGGATCCATTTCATTACCCATGGCTCTCAAATATCGTTTTTGCTTACCAGTTAACACTTAACTCTTCCCCCTACACCATTACTACATACCATTTATCCCAAGATCGTTAACCCTAAAAACTTCTATACCATTGCCCACTAAGCCATTACTCTTATACCCAGTCAAACCTCACGCCACCGATCTCGACTTTATCCCCTTCTTTAATCCCTTGGGCACGTAGCGCTTCATCGATCCCCATGGCTTTCAAGATGTTCTGGAAACGGTAGACACTCGCTTCCCGTTCGAAGAAGGTCATCTTGACATGCTTTTCGATTTCTTGACCGACAACCATAAAGAGATCCTCGTCTTTAATTATCTCAAAACGCTTATCCGACTGTGCTTTCGTCACCCGGTGCTCCACGGGAACCTTGAGAAGCTCTGGTACTGGAGTATCCGGTAAGAGCTGAACTATACGATACATTAAAGCTTTTAACCCTTCCCCCGTCGCTGCAGACACAGGGAAAATTTCGTGTCGATCCTCTACCGCTTCCCTCAAGCGTTGTAGATGGTCCTCAGCACTCGGAATATCTATTTTGTTGGCCACAATAATCACCGGTCTCAACGCGAGCTCTGGACTATAGAGGCGAATTTCTTCCTCGATAATCCTTAAATCCTCCAGCGGATCCCGTTCTTCCGACCCCGAGATATCTAAAACGTGTAAGAGCAAGCGTGTACGCTCAGTATGCCGCAGAAATTCATGCCCTAAGCCAGCCCCCGAATGAGCACCCTCGATCAGCCCCGGTATATCGGCCATCACAAAGCTTTGGCCATCCTCAAGCTCGACCACACCTAAGTTAGGAATCAACGTGGTAAAGTGATAATCGGCGATCTTCGGCCGAGCAGCGGACACTTGGGAAATAATCGTTGATTTCCCCACATTTGGGAAACCCACCAGTCCGACATCTGCCAAGAGTTTTAACTCCAGACGAAGCCAGTTCTCCACCCCAGGTTCTCCATTTTCAGCCAAGGTCGGGGCTTTATTGGTATTGCTCATGAAACGAGCATTTCCTCGCCCTCCCCGTCCACCAGCTGCCACCACGACTTTTTGTCCATGCTCAGTGATATCCGCTAGGGTTTCCCCAGTACCATCATCAAAGACAATCGTGCCGACCGGAATGCGCAGAATTATGTCTTCCCCGCTTCGGCCACTGCAATTTTTCGCTTGCCCATGGTCACCACGATTCCCCTTATAATGCCGTTGATAGCGAAAGTCCACCAGGGTTCTTAAGCCCTCATCCCCCATGAAAATAACATTGCCCCCGCGTCCGCCGTCTCCACCGCTCGGCCCACCTTCAGGAACGTATTTCTCCCGGCGAAAAGCGACAGCACCTGCCCCGCCATCGCCACCCTTAACATAGATCTTGGCCTGATCATAAAACTTAAACATAGTTGATTCTCCTTAACGGTTAGATCTCAAAAAGTATCCAATTATTATCCAATTATCATATACCCCATTTGTTGTGCAGGGGATTCTTCACTCGTCATTTAAGGCTAACTTAAGCCGTTTATCAAAGAGAGTCGTTTCCTCGTCCGCTAAGATAACCTGGCAAGCCAATCCACCCGATTCCTCGTACAAATACACTTCAGCCGTTATGTTTAATAGTCCCCTTGACTGTGAAGACTCTGCCAAGCATTCTCTAGTGTACCCGTATAACCCCTCTAGATATTCTTCCCGCCAATGCTCACGCCAAAAATCGTCTTTTTTCATGCCCTCAGGAAAGTCGAGCGTCGCCGCGATCCCTTGCTGCCGAAAACCAATCATTAAGCCTAATAGTACAGCCGCGAGTGCCGGCTCCTGAATATGTCCTATCTTTTGCTCTTGCTCCTGGACTGTGATTGTCTCCCTCATATAAGCTAGGGCCTTCTCCGGTTGCTTAAGTTGTAAATTCCCCATGATCACCTGCCAGTGATTCAGATAATCATGCCTCTGGAGACTATACCACTGCAATAGTTCGGACAGAAGAACGTGTTCAACTTCTGACATCATCATTTTCCTCTCAACAATAATCTCACATGTACGGGCTACTGTAATCGTGTACGGGCAATTCATGAATTGCCCCTACGGCTTTTTTTACGGTAATCGTGTCCGGCAATTCATGAATTGCCCCTACGGCTATAGGCCTAATATGTAAATAGAAAGAATAAAAACCCCTGGGAAAACCCAGGGGTGAATGAATCCAGCTTATTGGGTTACTACCACTGTAGTACTGGTGCTGCTGCTGTTACTGGGCGCTCAGGATAAATACTAACTTGTTTGCGCTTCCGATCTTTATGCTCGAATTTAACATAACCAGTGATCAGAGCGTATAAGGTGTCATCTTTACCCAAACCACAGTTTTTAGCGGGATGAAACTTCGTTCCGCGTTGACGTACGATAATCGTACCCGCGTTGACGAATTGGCCATCGCCACGTTTTACACCGAGACGTTGAGCGTTGCTATCACGACCATTTCGTGAGCTACCAACCCCTTTTTTATGGGCGAAGAGTTGAAGATTCATTTTTAGCATGGAGTCCACCTCCTTCGATCTATCAATATATAGTCTTGACCATAAGTCGTCTGTATCTGTTCAATGCCTAACGTCATAGTTTGCAAAATCCACTGAGCCTTTTCCAAGTCTTGCTCTGATAGTCCAACTAGCTCACAGGTGAGATGTCCCTCAGCCACTTCCACTTTAGGAGCTACCGATAAGAAATGTTCTAAGCCATTCGCGGCTGCAATGCTCAGTGCGGAAACTCCCGCACAGACTATGTCCTGGCCAGAATCTGCATACCCTGCATGTCCGGACAACTCAAACCCACGTATTCGCCCTTGCTCATCCGCCCAACTAATGAAACGAATGCCACCTTGACTCTTACGCTTGGAGTGATTCGACAAGAACCTTTGTGTAGGGTTGTCGATGTCCTTGTTTTTTACGATAGTTCTTCTTGGCCTTGAATTTGAAGACAATTATCTTCTCCCCTTTGCCGTGCTCCACAACTTTCAGCACTGCTGTAGCACCCGCTACAACTGGGGTTCCTATACTAACCACACCGTCTTTTTCCACGAGAAGAACCTGATCAATCTTCACTAATTCTCCTACGTTAAAGTCCAATTTCTCAACGTAAAACACGTCGCCTTCTTGAACGCGGAACTGTTTACCACCGGTTTCAATCACTGCGTACATTTTATTACACCTCCCATGCCCTAGACTCGCCATTGCAGGTCGGCCTTTAAAGCTTTAAAGCAATAAAAAACCAGTTAATACCTGATTCGAGCGGTTGCGGTGAGAAGTCACCACATTTAAACATTTTAGCATCTGAGCACATTATTTGTCAAGCAGTCCACGCTATTTTCTCTATTTTAGACGACTCATTTTTAATTGGTCATTAACTGCTGTCGGACAACTAGATTTCTTCACTTCTAAGGCCTTGAACTGTTGACGGCTCTCTTCTAGCCCTCTATTCATAAGATTTGCACCCTCTTGACGAGAATTCATCAGGTAGATATCTTGTTTAATGACTTTAATGTCTTTCTTCATAACTTCTAGTAGGCCCATAATATTGCCTAACAGCTCTCGTGTTTCATGATCCACTCTAACCATCCTCCCACGATCTACTAAATTATTGCTACTTCCACCCTTTTATGTAAGACTATTATATCATTTTTCGCCCTAGTAGGCTAATTAACCCACTTCTCGGTCTTTCTACATCAGTGAAGACCACCAATGTAAATGAACAATATCTATAGACGAATAAATAGCTAAGACAAGCCCCAACGAGTACTTGACAAATCGCTCTGATCCTCTTGGTAGCACCGGCATATTGTTTCTCAACTGCCGTAATAATTTAATCACGATCTGAGTGCTGATCGTTTCCATAATGAACTTATAACCAGCCTGTCGATTGACATTTTCCTCATGAAAATTTACAGCGCACCAAAAAGACTATCTCAAAAGCAGAGATAGTCTCATGAACTATGACCAGAAGTCTATAGGATTTTGGCCATCATCTGTGATCGCATACTGGACTTAGCTTTTTCATAGTCACTCTTAGTAACCCCTACAATATCCGTGGAAAGATTATTAGCCCTCAGTTCAGCCTCCATCGTGTTTAAGGCACTATAAAACTGGCTGTCCACGTTAGCTTCTAGCATGGTTCCAGCTTGAATATATTTTTGGGCCAGCTTTGATCGGCTCAATGTGCCGTCTTTACTGCCCTGAGTATACTCCTGAATGGCAGCTGCATATAAAGTTTCTAAGCGGCTCAAGGCCACACTCTGCAAATGAGTAAACTGAGGCTTGTACTTATTACTAATTTGCTCTTGCGTTATCGGTGCAGGCACAATATCTCCATTCACAGGAGTTGGAGTTGAAGGTGTCGTTTCCGGTACAGGTACGATGATTGGATCATCAGGTTTTTGTTCGTTACCTAAGGCATCATTCTTAACTGCTTCTGGATTATTAACTACTATTTCATCATCAAACGAATTAAAAAAGTCTTCTCCAAACTGATCCGTGAGTTGTTGTTCGACCTCGGGGTCAGGCGCAAAATATTTATTGTATCCCCAAAAGCTAGCTAGACCCATCATCAAGATCACAATACCTGCAATTATCAGAAATTTCTTTTTCATTTTTTAGATTTTCTCCTAACCTTTAAGTGAAAGTTGTTGATTACTATTACGATGAGTATATCAGAATTCCGAATCATAGAACAGCTCAGTCGTTCTTTACCGATGGCAGCCCGAGCAGGCTCCCGACGATTCCCAAGACCGCGCTCAGAGACAGAACCACGATCCCCATACCTGCTACAAGGCCCTCCCGGGGTGGTAACGGAATGAAGGGTAGCGGGCCCGCTAGCTGAGCATAAAGGTAGTTGAGCGAAAACGCTGCCAAGGCCACGGCGAGTATACCTCCTCCTAGGGTAAGTACCAATCCTTCTAATAGAAAGGGCAAGGCAATAAACCGTTCCGGTGCACCGAGTAATCTCAGAGTGTTGATTTGCTCCTTATTATTAGCGATCCCCAGCCGAATAATATGAGATATGATGACTAAGGTCGATATACCCACCGCGACGACCACCAGAATCCCTATCAGTCGCAACACCCCAGCAATATGCCGAAGACGATCCAAAACGTCTCGGTTGTCCCGAATATGTTCAACTCCTACCAGCTGGTTTAATTGGTCTAGGACTGAGTCAATCGCTTCTAGATTGATTTTTAACTCCACAAAAGCGCTAAAGGGATTCTCCTCAAACTTTTCTAAGACCTTAGCTTCTTTCCCGAGAACCTCCGCCATCCGTTGGTAGGCTTCCTCTTGGTTAACGAGCCTTACCGCTCGCACACCCTCAATCCCATTAATCCGTTCCATCATCAGCTGAACCTCTGGGGTGCTGTTCACAATTCCTTCATTTAAATAGACGTTAATTTCTGCCTCCCCTTGGACGACCTTTATAACATAACTACTTACCCACCAGCCGGAAAGGATCATGGCCAGAATATAAAAAATAAGGCCCGTACTCAAGATGGTCAACGTCGTCGAAAACACGTTCAACCGAATCATCGTTTTGACTTCGTTTAGAAAGTAGCCCGCATTGCCAGCCTTGAAAAAAACAGTCTTCATGCTCAGTTCACCCCAGCCTTTCCCAAGTCAAGCTTCCCTGGTCCATCCGAATCACCTTGCAGGGTTTCTCCGCGTCAATCAGATGGGTAGCATGCGTGGTAATGATGACAGCCGTTTGGTCATTGATAAAGGACGTCAAGAGTTCTAAGATATTCAAAGCATTAGCCTTGTCCAAATTACCCGTAGGTTCATCCGCCAAGATTAAGACTGGCTTCCGGGCCACTGCCCGAGCTATCGCCACCCTCTGACTTTCCCCCCACGACAGGTTTTCTACCAGAGAATGGGCCTTATGTTCTAACCCCACCTTTTGCAGGGCATGATGAGCATTTTCCATTAATTGATCTTGTGTCAAATTGAGAAAACGCATACCCAACATGACATTTTCCGTAACGGTTCTCCCGTCTATGAGTTTAAATTCTTGGAATACCGGTCCGATGATCGTTCGCAGTCTCCGGATGCCCGCGGTCTGACCTTGAATCATGGTCTGCCCCAGCACCTTGAGTGAACCACTTGTTGGATACTCAATTCCCATGAAGAGCTTTAAGAGACTGGTTTTCCCGGAACCACTAGGTCCCGTGACATAGACCATATCACCCGGTTTTACGAATAGATCAATATCCTTTAACGCTTTTGTTCCATTTGGAAACCTCAAACAAACTCCTTTTGCTTCAATCATTGTCATGCCTGCTTATGCCTCCTAGCCTTTACGATTTAATCGTCAATTCCAACGCTCCCTCTGTTGTGTTGATAGAATCTAGAGTGTAGTTGCTCATCGGGAGCTTAAGATCAAACTTCAGGTCCCCTTTAAGAAACAGATCCTCGATAGCTCCCGGATCGAGAGGTATTCCGTAGAAGCTACCTTCTTGCACCTGAAATTTAATGGTATGCGCCTCTAGTATCACAAAGTGCCCCGCTAAAACGAGTTCTTGATCAGGCATGCTAATTTCCACGCGACCTGGATAGAAGCTAAATTTAATCTTAGGGAGCAGCGGATTTCCTGAAATAATATTATTAAAGGTTTCTTCATCAATAGCACCCTTAATTGTCGTTAGATTAAAGGTGATCTTCAACTGGTCCAGTGGAATGTTTCCTTCATCAATGATACTGGAAAGCTCTTGAATAATCGCTGGGATAGAAGTCTTTACCGCCTCCCAATTTTGCTTTAAGTCCGCCAAATTTTTCTGGTAGTACTCTCTCTTATCCTTCAAGGAGGCTAGATAGTTTTCCTGCTCCTCCCTCAATTGCTGTTTCTTAGTCAGGGAAGCTTGCAACTGTTGTTGCCTCTCTTCGATCAAGCGAAGCTTCTCCGCCAGGTTGGTTTTTTCCGTTGACAGCGTTATTTGAGTGTCCTCGATCAACTCCATGAGCTTTCCCGTGTTACGAGTGAGATCTCTCAAGATATTAACTCTCCTGAGCAGCATCGCTAAGCTGTCAGAATTCAAAATTAGTTCCAGGTAAGTTCCTGTCCCCATCCTCTGATAACTCTTGAGCACCTGTTTAAGGTCTTCCCTCTTTTTGGTATAGGCGATTTCTTCTTCCGCTATGCTTACTTTTAAACCCTCGATTTCCCCATGTCTAAGCGATATTTCTCGAGCCATCCTCGCTTCCTCTTTCTCCAGCTCTTCGAGCTGTTGCGTCGAGATAAAGAGGTTTTTCAGGCTCTCCTGTTCCGCTTCAGAAAGACTCGCCATTTTCTCTCGAATTTCTGCATAGGGACCTTCTTCTCCGACGACTATATTTGTAGGCAGCATCAAGCTAGCCATGACTAAGCCAAGAATTACGGACACGAAAATAGTTTTTGATTTTGACATGAAACGCACCCTCCTGTTGACTTCACCGAATCCAAGCTAACTTAATATTCTACGTTTGCTAGTATATTCCTTCTATATTTCTTAACTTAGCACAATTCCGAGGAAACGGAGGAATTGTGGTCGAGCATATTTTGAGGGGGTCAATATTCACGGAAAAGTGGGGTCAGTTTTAAGTATAAATCAATAAGGAGAAGACGTCGAAATTATGCAAAAAAAATCAGTACTCCAACTCGACGTTAAAGTACTGAAATTGTGGCGCTGAGCGAATTCATCCATTGAGTAATTAGAACCGAACTGATGATCGTCATAATCCCCCTACTATAGTTATCCTAACGATTTAACTTGTATTATAGCTTTAGTCATTTCAATTATTGTCTTAGCTTGTTGTTCTGTAAGTTTTCCTCCCCTAATAGCTTCGACCTTATTAATGAATGCATATAACTGATTAATGCCAGCCTTCTTATCACTACTGAGTGATTTTTTCGCATTATCAAGTGTGCTTATAAGACTGTTTTCAATACCACCTTGCAGTTTTAGACCTTTAATATACTCAGTAAGTTCTGTCAGTAACTGTTCTGGGGTAACGTTATTAACTGTAATGGTTATTTCCTCACTGGACTTAAAACCACCATCATTTACCTCAAAGTCAACAATATAAATTCCTGCCTGTGTATAACCGGGCGTCCAAACGAAAGCGCCTGTGGTCTTGTTAAATATTGCTCCTTGTGGTAAGCCGGTTACTGAATAGTTTTGGGCATCTCCGCCTGGGTACATCCCAATAGTGGTAAATGTCAGCGGGTTACCTTCATCAACTGTTTTATTGGCTATGTCCTCATTATATTCAAGAATTACCGATCCACTATTATAAATACGTAATGTTGGACTGTCTATTACTGGCTTAGTTTCTGTACCGCCTATACTTGGTACATTAGGCTTTTGACCAGCAAATCCAGGTTCATTTAGGCTAGGATCGGATGATGTAGAATATGTTATAGGAGAATCGCTAAATATGTTGTTCGATACATCTAAAGTACCTGACCCATTTGATGCATCCTTAACCAGAATTTCAGAATACCAGTTTTGATCAAAAGTATTGCCAGCAACTTGAACAGTCGACAAATTTGTTGCACTTCCCAAGCTATAAAAAACAAGTCCAATTGTCCAGTTATTAGATATCGTGTTTCCTATTATCTGGGTACCATTAATGGTGTTAGTCATATTGATGCCGGTCCTGTTATTGGTTATGCTATTATTAATAATTTTGTTATTTTGGGAGTTGTTTAAATATATACCATTTCTATTAAGAGAAACGACACAGTCACTTAGCGTATTGCCACTACTATTTTGGTTAAATATGACACCATTGTTATTGAAAGTCCAAGCATCAAGTTCAGTAGCTGTATAATCATGCGTTATTGTGAAACCCTTTATAGTCGAGTCGTTTGTATTAATTGATAACGGAGTACTGCTTGCATTGGTTGCAACAATCGTTGTATTTATAGCCCCTGCCCCTATGATTGTTACTTTTTTGTTTACATTTACATCTTCTTTATATAGCCCTGCCGAGACGTTAATAGTGCCGCCTACAGCCGACCTTGCGATACCAGAGGTAATACTTGGATACGGGCTGCCCTTTGTTCCATCTCCACCTGTTAGTGCACTTGAATTAATGTACACATCCGAAAGGAGAGGAGTATTGCCCCTCTGGTCTTCAATCACGGCATTGTTGTTGATGTCACTTAAAGCAGAAATGTCTGAATATAATGTGTTATAACCAGTAATTGCACGTTTTAATAAAGCTATGTCAATATAATTAGCATTGGAACCAGTACCCCATGTATTCCCTGTAAAAGTGATATTAGCTCCATCGACAACCCAACCTTTAGTTCCATAAACATAATTGTTTTTGATATTTGCTACAACTTCAGGATTTATATATGCTGGTTGACGTAGTGAATAAATAGTATTTCTCTCAATATTAATACCAGTTAATCCAGTTGCAATTTCAAGTGCACGGCTTACGTCTGCATCTCCTAAAACATATTTACCAAATATTATGTTATTTGATATAGTACTATTATTTGCACCGATATATATTAAATTTTGATTAACTTTATTTGTCTTTTCTAGCTGTATGCCCTGAAGTGTAATTCCCGTTGCTGAAATCTTAAAGGCATACCCCGATAGTGGTGCTATTATTCTTGTTAAGTCATTTCCTGCTCCACTTATTGTTATATTAGCCGTATTCACATTAATAGTAGCAGCAAGTTCATATGTTCCTGTTGTAATATAAACTCTGTCTCCTACAGATGCTGCATTAATCGCTGCCTGGATGGTTAATTTTGCTGTTTCTGGAGTTAAGCCGTCGTTTGAATCAGACCCGGTTGAATCCACGTAAATCGTAGTAGTAGGATCTGCTGCACTACATACAGTTGGCATACTCACAATCATGGAAAATAGCATAACTAAGCTTACCAACATTACCAAACCAATTTTTGTCATAATCTTCACAATACATTTCCCCTTCCATTTTTTAACATAGGCTATTATACCACAAATTGTTAATTTAATATGTCGAAAATAAAATAATATCTAAACATAAGATTCGACTCTTCGTCAAGTGTCGTTTTCCTACAT
This sequence comes from uncultured Desulfosporosinus sp., assembly GCA_927405585.1. Taxonomy (GTDB): domain Bacteria; phylum Bacillota; class Desulfitobacteriia; order Desulfitobacteriales; family Desulfitobacteriaceae; genus Desulfosporosinus. The sequence continues at coordinate 6,184 of CAKMJS010000087.1, read as the reverse complement.
TTAGTATATTAGTTTAAGGCGAACCAGTGTATGTAACCGTCACAGAGCAAAGACCGATCTCAAATTGATCGGTCTTTGCTCTGTCGTGACGTGGAGTCCTTCAAAGTACCTAGTATTTTTTCGAAATATACATTCTTTGTCCGGCAAACCATTCCCCCTTACGAACGAGTTTTAATGAAAAGAGTGGCGTATTAAGCGCTCATTTCCAACTGAAGATCTGTCTTGAATGCCCCCACAAAGGAAATTGTAGAGTCAAGTTTCAGAAGAAAGATACCGTTTTGTATGTGACTCAAAAAGCATTGACTTCAGAAGAGAGCCGCATGAAAATAACCAATCGCGAAGAACGAAAAGAAACAACGAGTAAACGAGCAGCGATTGAAGGAACGAACTCAGCGTTAAAACGAGCACATAACGTGGATAAATTGAATGTTCGAGGTATTGTAAAATGCAAACTGGTGTTGGGTGCCAAAATTACAGCTCATAATTTCCGGCAGTTAGCTCGGTTCTTTAGAGGAGATATCCGGAAAAAAGTACTCGAAAAATTATCCACAGCCAACCAAGGGATACCTGTCTCCATTTGATAGCAAAAAACCAGAAGAGGTTAAGAAAACTGGGTGTATAGACCCATAACCAAGCGATATCTACTCTGCCCATGAGAATTTTGATAAAGAAAAGTGGTTAGTTCCTACATTTTACCAAATTGTGTGAAGTGAAGGAGCAAATATCGGTGCCTTTCAGCACCAGAATCATATATAAATATTGCTTAGTGATTTAACATCTATAAAAAGGCAAGTTCTGTGCTACGAGCAATTCGCAATACCCGATAAATCCTAGTACAAAGGCGATAATTGTTAGACCGATTAGAATTACCCACTCCCACTTGAATAGCCAATTTTTCATTTTCAATATCCTCAATATTTTACCCCCTAACCGATATATCGGTATAATAATTCTAAAGATGTAGAATACCTTCTATAAATTTGTGAGAATATAGAACTTTCAATTTTCATAACATTTCCTCCACTCTCATCCCGTTCGGTCCTGCATTCCACCGGGTTTGCTCAAGCAAAATTGACTGGGTTAAAACTATTAAGGTATAATATGAGTATAATTATGATATATCCAATCTGAAAGGAGGAATAGGATATGCCAACCATCAAATCGTCCACCTCACTGCGAAACGAATATAGCAAGATCTCCAAGTACTGTCATGAAACAGGCGAGCCAGTGTATGTTACCGTCAACGGCGAAGGTGATTTGACCGTGATGAGTATAGACGCTTTTGAGAAGCGAGAACGGGCACTGGAAATCCGCGAAAAGCTTCTGGAGGCACAATTACAGAAAGCTAACGGTGTGCCTATGCTGGATTTCGACGAAGCCATGAGCCAACTAAAGGAGTTGGCTCATGGCAAATTATAAAATTAAAATTATGCAGATTGCACAAGATGACATGAAGGCTATTGTTGCGCATATTCGCATAGATAATCCCGATGCCGCCATAAGAATGTATGAAAATATAAAAGCGTCCATAAGCAAGCTGGCTTACTTTCCGCTCATGAATCCAGTGCCATTGGACATCAAGATAGCTGGACAGGGCTATCGCATGATCGTTGTAGATCCCTATCTAGTGTTCTACATCCTAGTCATGGAGGATAACACGGTGGAAGTTCATCGTGTGCTTCACGGCAAACAAGATTTCCCACACATCCTGTAAATATAAGCCTTGTGCACATTGAAGAGGACCTAGAGACCTGGTATCAAGGTCCTCTAGGTCCTCTTCAAACTTATCCTAATAGGATATAATATATCTGAATGTAAGATAATATGATTATCGTATTATCTGAAAAGGAGATGGTAATTGTATGAAAACTACGGAACACCCCCTTATATCCTCTATATTAAGAAAAAAAATTAAGAAGATTACTGTCCGAACTCGTAATCAAATTACAATACCCAGAGAATATACCGAATACGTAAATGTTGTCGAAGGTGAAGAACTAAGGTATGAAATCACAGATGATGGCGCCTTAATCCTTCGGCCAGTTATAACTGTACCCAAAGATCAAGCTTGGTTTTGGACTGAAAAATGGCAGGCTGAAGAAAGAGAAGTTGATGAAGAAATAAAAACTGGACAAACTTCCTCACCTCGAACTGCAGAGGATTTCATTAATGACCTTAAAAAACTATAAGCGTTCTAAAAACAATTTACTAGGACCTTGATTGACCCGAACGAGGGGGGATATTCCTGTTGGTGTCAGGCGGCACCGAGGTCCCCCTGTTCGCTCGACAATTAGAGTCCTAATCGCTCACGGGGCTGACGCAAGGCCTCCAGTGTCTTTTTGCCAAACTCGGCAATCTCATCAAGGAATAGGACACCGTTATGGGCAAGGGAAATTTCCCCGGCTTTAGCATTGTTCCCGCCTCCAATCAACGAATTCGTAGAAGCGTTGTGATGGGGTGCTCGGAATGGCCGATCCTTAATTAACTGACCCTTGCCACGCATCAATCCTGCAACGCTATAGATTTTTGTTACCTCGAGAGCTTCTTGCTCTGTCATACTTGGTAAAATCGTCGGTATACGCTTGGCGATCATCGATTTTCCGCAGCCAGGTGTGCCTAACATTAGTATATTGTGGCCGCCAGCAGCCGCAATAACAATATACTCAAGCATTGCTTCCTGTCCTTGAACCTCCTGAAAGTCCATCTTTTGGGGATCAACTTCTTTTTCCAGGGGAATGTCAAAGATGCTCAAAAGCATCTTATTTGTTACATAGTTGCTTTTTCTGTGCGAACGTAGGTATAAATGTATATAATTGTGTATATGTTATATTGACATAGGTAAAATATGTAAATATAATGCCTATATAAAGGAGGCATGTACTATGAATGACTATAATTTACCTATATTACCACCCGATGCAGAACTCGAAACAAAATATGTTCTAAAACAACTTGCAAAAACAAATAGAGCACTTGCAGAGCTTAAAGGATATGCGGATACCATACCCAACAAGCATATATTAATAAATGCGATAACCATTAACGAAGCGAAGGACAGTTCCGCAATAGAAAACATCATAACGACTCATGATGAGTTATATAAAGCTATTTGTCAGACCGGATATAAGAACCCCGCGGCAAAGGAAGTCGTAAGCTACCGCACTGCGCTATGGCATGGATATGAGCAGGTAAAAAAACGAGAAATGCTCACAACAAATATGATTCTGGACATTCAACAACATATCGAAAACAATCGTGCTGGTATTCGCAAATTACCCCGCACAGTTTTAATGAATGAGACTACTTGTGAAACCATTTATACGCCACCGAGCGGCGAGCAGAAACTACTATTGCTTATGGCAAACCTTGAAAAGTATGTTAATGAAGATTTTGACGGCATCGACCCGTTGATTAAACTTGCTGTGATCCATTATCAGTTTGAAAGCATCCATCCATTTTATGACGGCAACGGCAGGACAGGACGTATTATTAATGTTTTGTATCTCGTACTAAAGGAATTGTTGGATAGCCCAATTTTGTATTTGAGCCGATACATTATCCGCAATAAGTCAGCATACTATACACTTTTACAGGAAGTAAGGACCGAAGGAAACTGGGAGGCTTGGATTGTTTTTATACTGAAGGGTATAGAGGTAACTTCTGAGGAGACTTTGGTTCTGGTTAAAAGAATTAATAGAGAAGTCGATGCTATGACCGCTGAAATAAAAGATAAGCTCCCCAAAATATATTCGAGGGAGCTTATCGACCTACTGTTCTACGAGTTTTATACCAAAATACAGTATATTGAAGAAGGTTTAGGCGTGTCGAGACGAACTTCTGTCAATTACCTTACCGCACTTGAAAGAGAAGGCTTTCTAGTCTCGGAGAAACTTGGTAAGGAACGGATCTACCAAAATAAACGTCTCTTTGATTTGGTTAGGTATCCAAAATGAATTACCTCTCCGATGACTATATTTGTCGGCAGCATCAGGATAGCCACAACTAAGCCGAGAATTAAGGACACGAAAATAGTTTTTGGTTTTGACATGAAACGCACCCTCCTGCTAACTGAACCGTATTCGAGCTAATTTAATATTCTACGATTTTCTAGTATATTCCTTCTATATTTCCTAACTTAACGCACTTTCACCTCATACGATAGTAAGAAGAAATTTTCAAGCTACATTATCCTAAATTCTAGACAATTTAAATGATCCTTTGCATTACAGTGGTACTGCACATAGCAAAGACCGATCTCAAATTGATCGGTCTTTGCTATGTCGTATGACATGGAGTCATTCAAATTTACCTTCTGGACGAATCAAGGGTGCTAATAAAGCACCCTTTTTCTATTAATCCAATATTATAAGTTACTACAGATATTCTGCTTAATAATGAAGCTTTAATGTTCCTAACGGATATCTCTTGGCCTATATTGTCTATGAAAATTCTCTGTTTAGGGGGGTAACAATGAATAAGTTGAAACGCATTTCTAAAGTCTTTGAATCGGCAGAAGAAATTTCTATTGACGATTCCTCCAGGCTTATAATAATGAGTGACGTCCATAGGGGTGATGGAGGCTGGACAGATGCTTTTTCAAACAACCAAAATCTCTATTTTGCAGCGTTATTCCATTACTATCATGAAAATTACACTTATATAGAGCTTGGTGATGGCGACGAACTTTGGAAGAATAAAAAACTTTCCACCATCATCTACGAATATAGCCATGTCTATTGGCTTCTTTCAAAGTTTTTCAATGACGATAGGCTGTATTTGATTTATGGAAATCATGATATGGTTAAGAGAGACGATCAATTTGTGAGAAACAACTTGTATCAATACTATGACGAACGGGAGAAAATAAATATCCCTTTATTCGAGAATATTAAGCTTCATGAGGGACTCGTTTTAAAGCATAGGGTGACGGGTCAAAAAACACTCTTGATCCACGGTCATCAAGTAAGCTTCTTAGATTATGAGCTGTGGCGATTAAGCAGATTTCTAGTTAGGTATTTATGGCGGCCTCTTGAGTCCTTCGGCGTAAATGACCCTACAAGTACCTCTAAGAATTACGATAAAAAAGATGCGGTAGAAAAAACCCTTATTGAGTGGGTTAAGCGAGAAAAACATTTGCTTATTGCCGGCCATACTCATAGACCTATGTTTCCTGAAGTGGGTGAACCCCAATATTTTAATGATGGAAGTAGTGTCCATCCTCGCTGTATAACGGGAATTGAAATTGCAGACGGTAATATTACTCTGGTCAAATGGGATATCAAAACAAAGAACAATGGCACAATGTTCATTGGCAGAGAAGTACTGGCAGGACCAAGGAAATTAAAGGATTACATATATCAACAGTAATCCCCAACGGATCCCCAGAGCCTGCTAGTATTTGTCGAAATATAAATATTTCGGAAATGATCGACGTCTGAAAAGCTTAGTAGAATGCATCTTCTCAAGCATTTCAAGGTGTGATTTCATAACCAAGATTTTGTCGAACCGTTAGGAACGTATGTTCTTATTGGTTTGATTGCGTTATAATACCCTTAGGTGACGAAAAAAGGTTAATTGCATGGATTTAAGAGAAAAAGAAAAAAGGGGTGAGGACTTGAGCGTCAAAGGTAAAGTGATCTATGGCGGTATTCAAATGAGAAATGCACGTCTGAAAGCAGGTATTGGTAGCCAAAAAGAATTGGCCGATAGGGCTGGTATTTCCCCAAATATCATCAGTGATCTGGAACGGGGTCAACGATTGATATTTGGCGAAATACCAGCCCTATCGGCTAATTCTATTTGGCTACCAATACCTGCTTTCAGACGTGCATTTCTCATTTGACTACCTCCATAGATCACTTTACCTTTGACTCTCAAGTCCTCACCCCTTTTTTCTTTTTCTCTTAAATTCTTGCAATTAGACAGTCTTCATAGTCTTCCTTTCATTTTGCCTTCCTAGATTTTTACCACTTACACACTTTCACACTATTCAATTGATGCTTATTCTCCGATAAAGTATTAATTCCTCCTGACATTGTTTTTCTCAATATACATTTTTTTTGATATTTTTCATTTTATTCCATTATATATCGACACAATATCCTTTTAATCAGAACGCTATTGTCGGAAAAACCACCAATTAAATTCTTGCAATTAGACAGTCTTTTTTCGGCACCTAAGGGTA
>CAKMJS010000086.1 GCA_927405585.1 uncultured Desulfosporosinus sp. | reverse complement strand
TGTAACTGGAGCGATCATTACCGTACGAAGATGCTCATTCATTTCTAGAGGAGATATAATCAAGCATGGCCTTGTTTTATTAATTTCTGCTCCTTTCGTAGGATTTAGATCAACCCAATATAAAGAATACTGCTCAATGGTTTGGTTCATCCCAGACCTCCAACAATTCATTGTCAATCTCCTCAGAGATTAACAAAACATCATCGTTATTTTTGTGCATTAGTTCCAATGCCTCAGCCCAACCTTGGCGAGGGGTTCTCACGGGTTTTATGATGATACAACTGTCTTCGACTACCAACTCCACTTTCGAATCTATACCACATTGCCTTAAAACTGCATGAGGAATCCGAATTCCTTTAGAATTACCAATTTTAATAATGTCCAATTCCATTGTAATTCCCCCCTTTTTGTTATTACATTGTATTTACATATTAGCATTAATGTGATGTTTACACAAGATGGTGTGCTATAAGCTAAAGTCCTGTGTACGCTGCATACCACTCGCTGATGGCATTAACCTCTAAATCGCCCTGATCCGCAAGGTTACTGACGTAGTCAACGATCTGTTTAAAATCCGCTGTTGATACGGCTAGCGGATTATATTCGCTTTCATTAGTATAAATTGGAGACTGCTCAACCCTGTGGAACATGAAGAACAATGATGAACCGGTCTCGACGGTGGTGATATCAGCTACTAAGATGTCCCTGCTGATAAAGACCGTCTTGAGCTTATATATGTTATACACGGGAATTCTGAGATTGTCCTGCATATGTTAATTACCTTTTTTTTCCTTTTATTATAAGAAATAAAAGAAAAGCTCCCCAAACTATATTCGAGGGAGCTTATCGGCCTACTACTTTTCTACGAGTTTTATACCTAAATACAGTATATTGAAGAAGGTTTAGGCGTGTCGAGACGAACTTCTGTCAATTACCTTACCGCACTTGAAAGAGAAGGCTTTTTAGTCTCGGAGAAACTTCGTATGGAACGGATCTACCAAAATAAGAATGCTCAACTACAAGTTATCTAGTTATCCAGACTGAGGCACCAACGACCACCAATATAGAAGAACTCCATCAAGGAATTAACACTGTCTTCCTACTCTAACTACCCAATGGTCCACATTGCCCCTTCGGCCTACTCAGGAATTGGAAATACTATTTGAAACTTTGTCCCGCTCGAACTAGAGTTGACTCGCACCTCGGCATGATGAGAATCTGCAATTTTGTAGCAGGTTGCTAAGCCTAGTCCAGTCCCATTGTCTTTCGTGGTAAAGAAGGGAATGCCCAACTTATCTAAATTCTCTGGTGGTATACCACATCCCTCATCCTCAATCGCCAGAACGACCTTATCCGCCTCCACGTAACTTCTAATAGTTAGTACCCCTCTCTCCCCCATCGCTTCAAGGCCATTACGAGCTAGATTAAAAACCAGTTGCGTAATCTCTTTGCCATTGAGGTCAAGGTTGGGAGTCTTCCCTAAAATGATAGATAGCTGTTTATTTTGAGTAAAAGCGTCCGCTTCTAGGAGTGGGTATAGTTTTCCTAAAATATCGTTTAAGGTTTGGGCTTTCAAGACAGATAGCTTAGTCTGGGCCAGCGAGAGAAATTCTGTAATAATCGAATTTGCCTGATCCAGTTCCGATATCATCAGCTCGAAGGTAGCCTTCTGGTCTGCATACAAGGGTTTTTCTCCCAACAGTTGGAGATAACCACGCACGGTCGTCATGGGATTCCGTATTTCATGTCCGATTCCTGCCGCTAATTGCCCGACAAGATTGAGTCGATCAAGTCTAGCCAATTCCTTGTCTGCAATCTTTCGGCCTGTGATATCTCGAAAATAACAAGACAGTCCAGTTTCCGTAGGGTAGACGCTCTCTTCTATCCATATATTCCCAAAATTCTCGGAAAATAGTTCGAAACTAACCGATCTCTTTTCGTTCATTACGATATGATAGTGTCTCAATGCGGTTTCATGAAAGGTAAATTCCTCAGTCAGTATTTTGCCCAACAACTCATGACGAGGCTTTCCCAGCACTATTTCTCCTGCACGATTTATATAGGTGAATCGCCAGTCCCTATCCAAGGCAAAAAAACAATCCGTCATGCTTTCGAGAATTGAATTCACCTCTTCTTGAGATTTTATCAAGTTCTCGTGCTCTAGTTTTTCCGCAGTAATCTCCCGATAATATACAGACAAGCCCGACTGAAAGGGGAAGGCAGTTACTTGATACCATCGATTTTCATGGATCAGACTAAGACTCTCAAACGTGATTGGCACACAATCACTCATCACCTTTTGATACATTGTTGCGACCAAGGTCCCTCGTGCTTGAGGGAACGCCTCCCAAAAGGTTTTACCAATTAGATCTTCTCGTGGGTGCAGCAATAATTCCTCTGCCTTTTTGTTGATAAACGCAAAAAGCCATTGACTATCTAACACATAGAAAGCGTCTGGCATATTATCAATAATATCTGTTATAAGGTGATTACTCCGGGAAAAATCTGCCTCTAGCCTTAAGTAACTAGTCAGTTGTTCTACCTTCTCTGTTTGCCTTCGTTTTATTTCCGCGATGTCGTTATCCGCGATCACTTCTGCTATTTTGAGACTTTCCTGTCCCTGTGTCTGAACTAAGTCATAGTACAAAAAAGCGACCTCCTATGTTGCAATACAAATGCGCAAGTTATAGTTCATTGTATCCCCAATACTCGAAGAAACTTGTCGTAATATGGGGGTTATAAGAATAAATCAAAATACTTTGACTTTTGTTGCTGGCGCAATGATGCTTGCTGTTATGTTCCGTGAACATTCACTCATTTTGAAGACAGCAGCAATAAATGGTATACTTCTTTCAAGACCCATGAACAGTTGCTTGCATCTTCCCAGTTTCATGGTTCAAGTAAATCGCGTCTAAATTATTTTGGGTTCAGACCCATAGGAGGAATCTAATGCTCACGTTTCTGAAGAAGTTCAAAATAACGCTAATCATCATTGCTTTTATCATTTTTGTCGTGATTATCATTACCTACTATACTGACTTTTTATGGTACCAAAGCCTTGGTATAAGCCAGGTTTTCCTGAAACCCCTACTCAGCGAATTAGGACTGAAAGCCCTATTATGGCTGTTTGGCTTCGGCTTTTTCCTAGTAAACTTATTACCGATGGGTGGCCAGTTTCGAATCAAACGCTGGCCTAGGACCTCGGGCATTACCGAACTACGTCCCCATGTCTTTCATCTGAGTAAGCTGATCTTGGGCTTCATCGCTTTGAGCTTATCCGTTTTTTGGCTCTGGGCCTTGCCTGAAATGTGGGATAAGGTCTTACTGCTCGTTAACTCCGTGCCCGCCAGTCAAGTTGACCCAATCTTAGGCCGAGATCTTAGTTACTACCTATTCCAATATCCGTTATATTCCCTCCTCAGTGCTGCCTTCATCAGTCTTCTGACCTTAACGATGCTCGTCGTCTTGATTGGTTATGGGATTAGCAGCGCCATCAATCTTGCAGGACTAAGGACGCGGCTTTCTCCAAAAGCTCTGTCCCACTTATCCATCCTCCTGGCCATCTTCATGCTTTGGTACGCCCTAACTCGTGGACTAGCTATGGCTGGCCTATTGATTTCACCCTCCCCTGCCTTATTTGGTGCAGGCTATACGGATGTGAAGATCACCTTGCCACTCATGCAACTAGAACGAATACTCGGAGTACTGCTTGCCGTTTTGCTGTTTGCCAACATACGCTTTAAGAAGTTCGTATATTTGATTGGGGCACCCGCCCTGCTGTTAATCGTTTCCTTTGGGGGAGGGATTGTTGCTGGCGCGGTCAACCAATTTATTGTCAGCCCGAACCAACTAGCCCGTGAAACTCCTTACTTAGAACACCATATAAAAGCCACCCGAGATGCCTACGGGTTATCGGCGATTGAAGACATTGACTATCCGATCGACACCGGTGAGATCTCACCAGAACTCATAAAGAATAACAAAGAAACCATCGATAATATCCGGTTACTGGATTATAGGCCCTTAAAACAGCATTACAATCAAAACCAATCCTTGCGTCTTTACTACGAGTTCAACGATATTGACATTGACCGCTATCAGATTGACGTTCAATCCCGTCAAGTCATGCTCTCCGTCCGGGAACTGAACGTTGATTCTCTCCCCGATCAAGCACAGACTCTGATCAATCGCCACTTCAAATACACCCACGGCTATGGTATTGTCATGTCCCCTGTTAATAAAATTACGGCTAATGGCCATCCGACTTACTATCTTCGTGACATTCCAGTTAAAAGCGCGGTTGTTGACATACCTCTAACTCAACCAGATATCTATTTTGGGGAGTTAACCAATCAATTTGTCGTTGTCGGAACGGCGACCGGAGAATTTGGCTATACCCAACAAGCTATCGATAAAGAGGAAATCGTACATTATACCGGAAACGACGGTGTGGAGCTGAATCTATTCCGCAGACTTGTCTATGCCATTAATTTTGCTAAGCCCATCCTCCTCTTTTCCAATGAGATCACACCAGATAGTCGTATTCTTTACCATCGCAATATAGTCGATCGAGTCAATAAAATAGCGCCCTTTATTCAACTCGACAGTAATGCCTATCCGGTTATTTCGGATGGAAAGGTCTACTGGATCATAGATGGCTACACCACCTCCAGTAACTATCCTTACGCCCAACCTTCGGGACCTGTAAATTATGTCCGAAATTCCGTGAAGATCATTGTCGACGCCTATAACGGCGATGTCGGCATCTATAACTTTGATGAGAATGATCCCCTCATCAAAGCTTGGAGTGAGGTATTTCCAGACCTGATTAAATCACGCGCAGACTTCCCCCAAGCACTAGAATCTCATATCCGCTATCCCCTTGATTACTTTAACATTCAGTCCAGCATGCTCAGAAATTATCACATGACCAATCCCCGAGACTTTTATAACCGAGAAAACGTCTGGGAGATTCCTCGAGAAAAATATGGCTCAGAAGAAATCCCCGTCGAGCCGTACTATGTCACGATGCAACTACCCGACAGCTCAGAGGCCGAATTTATTCTCAAGCAACCTTTTACGCCGTTGAACCGCAACAATATGGTCGGCTGGCTAGCTGCCCGTAACGATGGAGAGAATTACGGCAAATTACAGCTCTTCAGCTTTCCACGCGGACAACTTGTCCAAGGCCCCAGTCAGATCGATGCCTATATTGATCAAGACCCTGTTATTTCTCAACAGCTGAGCCTCTGGAGTTCAGGAGGGTCTAACGTCGTCCGAGGCAACCTCTTAACCATTCCAATCAATAATAAAATCCTCTATGTCGAACCCCTCTTCATCTTATCTGACACCGGCAGCATCCCAGAACTACGCCGAGTCTTACTCTACTACAATGATACCTTGGTCATGGAAAGCTCCTTAGACTTAGCCTTGACCAAGCTCTTTGGTGAATCTAAGGAAGGTCCGACCGTTCCTGCTCCTTCAGACACTCCGGGTACACCGGGAGCCCCATTAAGCTTAGCAGAGCTGGCCGGTAAGATTAATGAAACCTTCCTCAACCAAGAACAAGCCGCCCGAGAAGGCCGCTGGGCCGATTACGGCACCTACGGTGAGCAACTCAGAGAACTCATGGCTGCTTTAGCAAAATTCGTTGAGAGTTAACAGAACGTAAATATTTGTCTATTTAACTCCAAAAAAGTGCTCCTAAAGGAAACGTTTCCTTAGGAGCACTTTTTGTATGAGGTTACCTCTCAAGGTGCCGTCTTTACTGCCCTCAGTATACTCCTGAATTGCCGCTGCATATGAAGTATCTAAGCGGCTCAAGGCCACACTCTGCAAATGAGTAAACACTGCTGTTCATTAGAAGAATTTAGATGAAAGATGTTTAAATAATAAGATAAATATTTCTTGATATTTACTATTCCGTAATATATTGTTTGTTAGATAAATGTATCTTTATTAAGCAATGGAGTGATATCGGGTATCACTTCGTGATCAGGCCGGATGGCCACTGTGAAGAGGGAAGACCTTTATATAGGCCGGGAGCGCACTGTAACGTAGCGCATCGTAACTTCATCGGGTGAAGTGACATAAGATATATGACAAATCACAGACCGATCACTATCTCGTGATCGGCCTTTTCTATTCCATACCTACCCTTTCGCATACATGATCAGTCAAAGCTTCAAAACGCTCTTCGTCATCTGCCATTTGGGTGACATTTGGGTGATGATCGGCTTGACTAGGTCGACTGACGGATCAAGCAGGATTTCGGTAGCCCAGACCCCGTAAGGCTTATTCCTCTCGACTACTTATTCTTACTTCACTCTATAACGTACCCGGTTACTGTACTTCTGTGAGGATAGAAGGCCTCTGCTTTCGAGTTTGAGGACAAAACTTCTAATCGTCGCATAGGCTACGTTTTTATAGTCCTTTTCCAATTGCTTGGTCGAAAATTCATTGGTTCCGTATGCAGAAAGTACATAATGAAATAAGTCCTTCTCTTTAGCCGTAATCTCACCTGTTTGGAGCAGATCATTAAATTGTTTAAGTGCATTTGTCGGCTCAGCCTTATTCTGAAGCTTAGTAAGTACATTATCTATAAAATAGCTTACAAAGGGTGTTACATCTAATGTTCCAGACAATTTAAAGTTATTTGAAATCAAAGTAAATGCTTTATAATACAAGCCCTTGCTTTCATTAATATAGGCAGAAAAAGGTATGAACAAAGAAGAAGTATAGCCTATTTGTACCAGATACCAAAGTTGCAGTAATCGCGCCATTCTCCCGTTGCCATCGAAATAGGGATGGAGGTAGGCAAAATAGTAATGAATTATGATGGATTTGATAACTTGATCCAAGCCATCGTCCATCTGAATATATTTGATCATATTTAAAATATAGTCTTTAAGCAGATGATAACTGATCCCCTGATGCTCTATGTTTTGCCCGACAAAATAAACTGAGTCGTGGCGATATTTATGCTCAGGCATCAACTTATCCTTATCATCTAAGAAATCGCCAACCGCAAGCATAAACAGCCGATATAGATTTTCCTCTGTAATTTTGTTGGCGGGTTCCGCAATGAAGTCTAAGCCACGCTTTATACCATAGGCTTTATTCTCATTACTCGTTTCGGGCGCTCCGCCATTTAATATTTTTCTAACGCTCTCCCTTGTTGAGTCAATCTGCTCAATGGACAATGTAGAAACAATTTCGTCCTCCATTGCCTGTATTCCATATTTTTCACTTGAATAGGAGGCTGCAAGCGCTTTAATAAGCTGCGCCGTCATGTTGATTTTAGCAGGAAGCAACACGGTTGGTTTGCCCATAAAGTCAAGCAAAGCAAGTTTATGATAAAAGCTATCATTTAGGGTGTCCAAATATCCTGCTAGATTTTCCTTCCCAAATTTATACTTAAGCTTGTTAATATCCAATGCGTTTTTATCACTGAACATCTCCGTAAAGGTTTTCAGTTCCATAGATCGTCCTACTTTCAGTACTTTTTGGTATCAATTACTATCAGTAAAATTGTACCACAAAAGCGCCATATGTAAACCCATTAATTTACATTTTATTAATAATTTCAATCAAATAGCTCACCAGGAGTTTAGTCCCCTGTCATTACCTGAGCGTCCGGCACTTCCTTCAAGCATAGAACCTTTACTTCTGTTCAGAATAAGAAAATTACGATTGACATCACAAATGTAGGGGAAAAGGAAGGCCATGGCGAATATCTGAAAGCAAGAGGTGAATTTTTTGAAAACAATTTTAGTTTCAGGTGGAGCGGGGTACATTGGTAGCCATACGGTACAGGCTTTGATTGAACGAGGGTTCCTAGTTGTGGTAGTGGACAACTTAGTTACAGGTCATCGAGAGGCAGTATCCTCCCAGGCAATTTTTATTGAAGGGGATATTAACGACACAGAGCTAATTGGTCGGATAATTAAGCTTCATCAGATAGATGCTGTGATTCATTTTGCTGCGCTAAGTCTCGTTGGGGAGTCTATGATCAAGCCAGACCTTTACTTCTACGAGAATACAGCGAAAACGAATGTCTTTATTTCAACAGACTGATTACAATCTCGTGATCGGTCTGTTCTATTCTGAGGTCATTTATATAACTACACCGGGTTAGCTCAAGCAAAATTAGGGCTATCGCATGATCGTTGTAGATCCCTATCTAGTGTTCTACATCCTAGTCATGGAGGATAACACGGTGGAAGTTCATCGTGCCCGAGCACGGAACCTGCGCGGAGCCGTTGCGGCGAGTAGTAACACAATGGTATAATAAGCATATAATACTGCTACAATGGAGAGTGTGCTATGAATATAAAACCGTCTGCGGCAATACGCAAAAATTATAATGAAATATCAACACTTTGCAAGGAGACCGGTGAACCAGTCTATTTGACAAAAAATGGTGAAGGTGACTTGGTCGTAATGGGCATCGGGGCTTTTTCACGTCGAGAAAGTATGTTGAGGCTTAGAGAAACTCTTGTCTCTGTTGAAGAGGACAGACTGGCCGGTAAGAAAGGTTTTTCCATTGATGACGTAGATGACATGATGAAAAAAGCCATCAAGGAGGTCGTCGGTGGACGGCACAAGTAGGCTGTATAAGGTTATTGTTTCAGAAAGAGCTGCCGACATGTTAATCCGACATGTACGGTTTTTAGCACAAGTAAGTCCAGAAGCTGCAGATAAACTTCGTTCGGAAATAATAGACGCTTCAAAATCTCTGCAGAGTCTTCCGGAACGTCATTTAGAATTTTCCGACCCATTGTTGCCTGCAAATAAATACCGTAAGATGATAATTAGCAGACAATATTTACTTGTTTATCAAGTAAAGGATGAAACAGTTCATATAGATTATATTTTGGATTGCCGTCAGGATTATCAATGGTTGCTGTAATCTTGCCGCTCTCTAACTCTGCATTGAATTCTGCTTCTGTCATAGTATCGACAGATTTAATTTTAGCCGGTATCCTAGTCATTTCATAAAGCCTTGACACTACGGCATCCCCTAACCGGACCCCCAACTCTCTAAATGAAGTAGACAGAGTCTACTTCAGAGCAGCCAACGAGCATCGCGAGTTCTCCGAACTGTTCGACCGTAATTGTTTTCTTCTCACCCATTTTTTAAAGTCCCCCTCTATTTTGATACCTAGGGTGTCGGTTAAAATGACAGCCTTTTAACTATGCTGAAGTACAACCCAAAAAGAGCCCTTCGCCCGATGGCGAAAGACTCTAAAGGGCTATGACAAGTTGAATTTGTTTTTATAGTACTTTAATTCATAACATCATAAACTGACTATTTCTGCACATAAATTAGAGTGATTAGCTTTCCATTAGTAGGGCTGTCAGTAACCCCAATCCCGACGAAATTAAACTTGGGATTTAACGATTTTCTATCTGCATTGGAGGAAGTTGTTAATGCTTCTATTACATTGGTTGGATTATTAGACCCATATAAATCATAACCGACGTCTTGGAATTGATAGTTATTGGAGTTTAACATATCGTCTATCGAGCCATATTTCTCCGAATAATATGAAATGTTGCTAGCCTCCAGATCAACACATCTCAATTGAGCCAGGTTATTTAATTCCGCGTCGGAAATCAAAGCACTTAAGCCTTTCGATTTCCGTTGCTCATTGAGCAGAGAAAGTAATTGAGCCCCAGCTTGAGAACTTGTGACTAAATCAGGATTTAAACTCTGAGAAAGCAATCCTGCTTGACTGTTACTTATTACGCCTTCTCCTCCTAGAATAAGAAAGTCTAAGTTGCTTTTGTTCTCATTACTACTTAAATAACTCAATAGGGGCTCCGGCAAAACTGATCCACTCTGATCGATCAGTAAGATTGGCGACTTATTTTTGGCTGCTAAAACACTTCCCGATAATGCATCTGGGAAACTTATGCCCGAGGCTACCGTTATTAAATTAGAAGTTGGAAAGAAAAACTTTGCAATCTTTGCCGAGGTATCATATCTGTCTGTTCCTTGAATTCTGGTTAATTGTGAATTTGGGGATACTTGCTTGATCGTGCTCTCAACATTTAAAGAAATAACCGCACTTCCCCCTCCAATATACACCTTGCTCGGCTGAAGCTTTGCTAAATAGTCCCTAACAACTTGAGGAATGGTATTAGCTTCAACTAATAATATAGGCCATCCATTGGCAGCAGCCGGACTTGACATACTTAAGGCATCGGGAAAATTTTCGCCACTTGCGATCACAACAGGTGTTCCACTAGCCACCTTCAATTCTTCAGCGATTAAAACATCGGTATCATATCTTGAGGATCCCCCAAGTCGTTTAATCGTATAGCCCTTATTATTAAGATACGTTTCAAACTCAAGACCAATTGCCCCTTGCCCTCCCATGATATAGATTGTTCCATCACTCTTTAAATGATTAGTGATATAGGAGATTGCCTCTGCTGACGCGTCAACGGAATCACTAGTTAATAAAATGGGGGCATTTTTTTGATAGGCCAAAACACTTGCGCCTAAAGCATCAGCATACCCTTTGCCCGTTGCCAGAATCACATAGTCAGCATCCTCATTTTTAAATTGTTCGGAGATAATTCGTGCTGTGCTATAGCGATCTTGCCCTGCAATTCTGGGTATTGAATTATCATTAGCATAAGCAAGCGGTATACTAGAAGTTAAAATCCATAGGCTTATAATAATCCAAATAAGTATTTTGTTAGATCTAACTTTCATCTAATTCATCCTCCAATCTAAGGGCTATTGAGATTTTAGTAATTCAAAATTTGCACTTTCTTTATTATCTGGATTTAACGCTCTCCTCAAACCGTCATTATTATTTTTGACTTGAATGAGACAATCTTTAACCGCTTCAAAATCTTGCAACCTTGATAAGATATCCTCTGCATTTTGTATAGATTTTTTAAACGCAGCAATCTCCTCAACAGTATTAAACGTTGCGTCGAGTTGTTTTATATCTTTGGATCCTGGTAAGCCCACTTCTAAGCCGGTATCAATTACTTTAGCCCCGACTTCTTTAAAATAGTCAGCTAACGTATAAGATTCCGGTATCCCTAATAACTGTTGATACAGAATTAGATACGGTGTAATTTGGAAACCGGTATAGACATAATTAATAAATCTATTAGCATCCTTTAAATTAGATATATGACTGTAGCCATGATACCACCCTGCTTTGAGGGCCACCCCTTCGTTAAGTTTTATTAACCACCAAATATATGCACCTAGCATATTATTGACATCTGTTATTTGTCCCACGGTACTCTCTAACAATTGCTTAGCACTTACCGGTGCGATTTTGGCAAGACCCACTCCCGATACAAATAATATGAAATCTGCATCCAACGTTTGAACGACATCATTAAAATTTTTCCAAAATCTCCACCCTTGGGCTAATTTTGCTTGACTAACAATTCTTTCGCTAATACTTTTTTCCCAATTCTGGTTCTTAGTAGAATTAAACAAGGTATTAGCATACCGTATAGTTTGTAGACTGGTAATAATCGCAGGATCTTCCACTAAGTTCCCATTTTCATCGATAAAGATCCAGGCATTATTTGCAAAACTTTTGCCAAGAATCCTTTGAGTGTTATCAAGATTTAATGTAAGTATCGAGTAAGTTTTGTCATTAACGGTTACTTTTATTGAATTACGAACAATCGATTGATAATTATCTTTAATTTTTTGTCCGATTTCTTCTGCTAGCTTTTTATCTAAACCACTATTATAACTAAGGTTATTACTTTCGATATCTTCAGAAATAACGACTTCCTTAACTCCATCACAAATAAGATGGAATCTAAATTCCATTACGCCTTTCTGACTTGATATAAGGTCTTTAAAGGTTATTTCCTGTTCTAACTTGATATTTGGTTCTATCGAAGGTTTCAAAATCGTCCAATCTGCAGACTTAACTTTTTTGCCATCCAAGAGGAGTTCCCATTTATACCTTACATTTTTGAGTGGTGCAGTGTTTCCTTTGTTAATAATAGAAATTTTAGTCATTAAATCATTGCCACTAAGTTTGAACTCCGAAAATGTCACTACCGGCTGCCATTGGCGATTG
Source organism: uncultured Desulfosporosinus sp. (assembly GCA_927405585.1). Classification (GTDB taxonomy): domain Bacteria; phylum Bacillota; class Desulfitobacteriia; order Desulfitobacteriales; family Desulfitobacteriaceae; genus Desulfosporosinus. The sequence goes on along the minus strand of CAKMJS010000086.1, from coordinate 7,629 downwards.
ACATGAATAGTAATTCGATCGACCTCAACCCCATTGACGTTTGCCCTCAGAATTGTGTCTCCAGCACTAACTTTCCTCAAAGTATTGTTAGATATTGCCGCCACATTAGTATCATCCACACTCCAAGTCACAGTACTTACATCTTTCCATATCCCGGCAATATTCTTGATCAATTTTGGTTGAATGCTTTCTTGAAAGTTGAGCCCTGCCGCACCTTTCTCAGAGGTATCTGATATCTTATATGGACATACCATTCTTAAAATGTAATTTTTCTCATTAATTCTCGTTAAATCTAAGCCATTTACACTCACCGAGATATTGAATCGATAATCTCTGCTTTTATAAGGACTAATGCCTGGCTCGTTAAAGGGGGCTTTGGTTGCATCAATTACCACTTGGCTAAGGTCAAATGTTTTACTATTAGGAGAAAACTCCAGCTCCTTTAACTTCACACCAGAGTCTTTATATATCTCAATTTTTACTTTTGTAATAGTATCTCCTTCAAGAGCTGAGATAGTTCCCTTCAGTAGATTATTACTCTTTGCTAATTCAGCCATAATAATTGAAGGTATTTGAGCGGATACTAACACTTCCTTCTTTACAGGAATGATCGTCTCCGTCGTTTTAAAGTTAAAGCTATAATCATTAGCCAGAGGATTACCGTCAGGATCTACCAGGGCTTCCTTAGGAATTGTAACGGAATAAAGTGTATTATTACTCCACTTACTATTATCTCCTCTCGCAAGAGTAAGCTTATTCCCCTCGATCGTAGCGATAATATAAACTTCTTGCTGATTATTCGTATTAACCACTTTCACGGAATTACTAGATTTTCTAATCACATTGGAAAAGACGAGCGTTATGTCGCCATCAACATCGACATTCGTTGCGTTATTCGCGGGTCTTGTTTCAGTAACAGCTAAATAAGGCTTGACCGACGAGTACGAGAAGTAAGTAAGGGGATCATTCCACCGGTATTCACTTTCGTTGGCGTACGCTCCTATGGCAATCTTGTACCGGTGTCCTTCCGTCAGCTTAGAAGCGGAAAGAGTGTAACGAGTAGATGTCGTCCGCTCGTTATCAACTATTTTAGTATTAGTGGTTTCATCCCGCACAGCGATTAGATAATAGTTCGCTCCCTGCACGCTATTCCATTTGATTAAGATGTCACCGTTGGCAATCGATTGCTCGTTAGATGGATAGGTTATAATTGGTGCCGAGATGCCCACGACACTATCCGTCGTAAAGCTTAAGATACTACCATAATTTGTTCCAACTGAGTTGGTCGCATAGGCTTTATAGTAATAGGTCTTCCCGGCTTCAAGACCAGCAATGACTGAAGTATAGGACCTTGGTGTGGATATGCTACTACCGACTGACCTCTGTGTCGTCGGATTCGAACTGGTTCCCCATAAATGCCCATAGTCAGTTATTGCTCCGCCCCCGTTGGCACTGACGGTTCCGTTTAACATGGCTGAATTCTGGCTAACGCTGGTAGCCCCAGAGCTTTGCACTGTCGGTTTACTCACTGCAGCCAATACGTTCATAGGAATGCACATTTGGGTAACTAGAAAGATCGTTAACACAACCCCGATTAACCTTGAAAACTTCAAACTGTTCTCCTCCTTTAGACTACTATTAGCACATTTTTATCTACTATTGACTTTATTCTACTGCCTCAATTTCTTGTACTTGGTCTGAAGCTACCAGTTTTGAATTGCACATCGGACAAATACTTGCATTAACATCTATAACGGACTTGCAATATTCGCATTTCTTTGTAGTCATCGATTGAATCGCAACCGATGCTCCTTTCACTGCCAGTTTTCCTGCTCCTCGAAGAAAGCCCATCACGAAACTGCCAATCCCCACTAGCATAAGTATCAGTCCAATCGGTATTAAACCTATAGCTGCCACTGCAAATCCAACAAATACTAAAATTGCTCCCCAAATCATTCTAAAACGTTCCCCCTTCATTTTATAATATGACTAAGGTTCACTATTCAAACTATACTTTATTGCCTTTTCGAGTGCTACCAACAGATGACGAAACCCCCTCTAACGACTATGAAAAATCACACAAAAAAACCCTCTCAACCTTAAAGTTGCATGCTGATGGGGAGAACCCCATATCGCCAAAATATTTATTCAAGGCTAGTAAAACTAACCTTAAAGGCAACCTGGTCTAACCGATTGCCAACTTCAATGGTTCCCTTGTATTGATCAACGATTTTTTTAACATTATATAGCCCTAACCCGCGTTTTCTTCCCACTTTCTGTTGTTTGGTACTGAACGAGCGCTTAAAAAGATTAGGAATGGTCTCATCCGGAATACTCCCAGTATTCCGAACTTCGATATAACTTTGTTGTTTTCGCTTACCCAATTCTAATACAACTATCCTATTAGTCTCTTCCGCCTTATCCGTTCCTGCTTCCTCGATTTTCTCTACCGCTTCAAACGCATTGTCTAACAAATTGGCAATTATCGTAGTGTACTCGTAATTCTTCAGAGGGAATCCGATTTCCTCATCGGGAATTTTACATGTCAAATCAATACTCTTGGCTTTGGCCTCTTGAAATTTACAATAGATAATTGCTTCTATAACCTTGTTGCTTAACCTTAAGGAGATTTCAGTATCCTCTAAGGTTCTGGGAACCTCCACAGCAGCGGACAATTCGTTCAATGTCCTTAAATGATGTTTAAAATCGTATTGAATAGTATGCAATTCATCGAGCACAGGCTCCAACGATTTTTCAAATTCCAGATACTGCTCACTCAAGACAATTTCTTCACGCGGACCATGAAATACTCTAATGGTGAGGGAAGTTGTCAACAGTGCTGAAAAGAATAAAAAATAATATAAATAGAACAAATTCGAGTTCGACCGCAACCCTTTAATCACGCTCATCGAAATTAAAAAGATGATGAAAAAATTTATACCGAAAAGCAAATATTTAACCAGAGTCCGTTCATACCGTTCTATATAATTTCGTAACGGCAAAAATCTATAAATAACCAAAAATAAAGAGAATTCAAGAAACGATAATTCTATAAAGCCATTGAGTCGATTAAAATCATCAATTGCAAAACCAAATATTAAATGAAGTATCCCCACCGAAAAAAGCTCAATACAAGCATAGATAACGGCATATGCTACTACTTCTATGAAGATCCGCGGGTAGTTTCTCTTGAAGACCAGTTTTAATATGATTACAAAACAACAATAGTCTATTAATACAAGGATCGGTTGAAAAATTTGACTGTAATACTTTAAATAAGTTAATACAAACGTGCATAAAAACACGAAGATGGCGAACTTTGCATACTGTTTGACATAACCCTTTAGGGGTTTCCCTATCATAGAGAAGCCTAAAATAATACAGAATGACTGTGTGGTAATAACAAGGGCTAAATCTAAAAAAGTCCTCACTGCTGAGTAACCTCCGATTTCAATAAGAGTTAACGATCCCCCGCGATTTTCAACATGCTATCCATATACTTCTCCCCGATGGGTAATCGGGTGGTATAATTCTTTAGATTGATTTCCCATCCAAAAGAACTCTTTTGAAACGATTCAATATAATTACTGTTAACCAGGTAAGACTTGTGGCACTGTACGAAAAAATCAGACAAGATCAACTTAAGCTTTTTTAGTGACATCTTTCTTAATAAAAAGACCTGTGAATAGGTATAAAGAGTAGAGTTATTGCCCAAAACCTCTATAAAGAGTAAATCTTTTGTGAGCACTCTGAAATAAAAATCTCGCTGTTTGAAGGTCACAAACTCTTGATCATTTTCAGCTAGCTGCGTTATTTTGTAACAGCTAAGCCGTTCTATGATGCTAATAACTTCTTTAGCGTCATAAGGCTTCGTAATATAATCATAACAATGAGTCTTCTTAAATGCGTCAGTGATGTGTTGTTTATGGATGGTTAAAAACACAATCCACACAAATTCATAGCCGGGAATCTTACGAATATCTTGAGCTAGTTCGATACCTGTTCGATCGGGAAGGTCAATATCCAAAATAACCAGATCCATCTTATGACGGTTTAATAGTTGAAGCCCTTCCCAAGCTGTAACAGCAGAATAGAAATTATAATGTTGTTCAGCAGATTCTAGGATAGATTTCATCTTTATAATTTGTTCCAAATGATCCTCAACCAATAGAATGTTCGACACCATTTTCGCCTCTACTTCATTACCCAAATTCTATACGCAAGGCTAACCCATGTTCTTGGTTTATAACAACAAACCTGCCATCATACCTACGGACAACTTTTATAAGATTCTTAAAGGTTTTTAAGCTACTAACCTGTTGTTTGGCATTATTTCTAATTTCAAAGAAGGGTTTCCGCTGGTCATAGTCTAAGCGAAAAACGATTTCCTTGGGAGCCTCTTGATCTTGAACAGCTTCAAACGCATGATCGAAAAGCGTGTTTAACACGGATAAATACTCATAGTTTTTTAGCGGAATCTGAACTTGATAAGGCGGAATATCCCGGAAAAAGAGTATATTGTGTTTCTTTGCTTGGCAAGACTTACTATACAAAAGTGCTCCAATGACCCTATTATTAATCTGAAGAATATCGCCTAATTCCTCTTGCCCTGAATTAAGTCCCTTAATATAGGAAGTAATTTCATACCTAACTTCTTGGGAAAGGTTACCCTCTCCTAGCCTTGATACTCCATCTAGTGTATTAAGGTGATTCTTAAAATCATGCTGAATAGCTCTAACTTCGTCAATCAAGGGCAGAATTGCTCCCTCATAAGCTTCGAACTGCTGAATCATCTTTTTAACTTCTCTATCCGCCAAAACTCGAATTGAGAGATTAACGTTTAGGAAAATACTCACTAACATAGCTGAAGAAATAAACAATAGTTCACTCAGCGAAAATAAGTAACGATAACTCCAGAGTAGCAATACTAATGACAGAATTATCAGGGCATTCAATACAATCAATAAGATTTTCACATACTTGAAATTCTTTGTCTTCATAGGCTTCCTTTCATTTTGCCTTCCTAGATTTTTACCACTTACACACTTTCACACTATTCAATTGATGCTTATTCTCCGATAAAGTATTAATTCCTCCTGACATTGTTTTTCTCAATATACATTTTTTTGATATTTTTCATTTTATTCCATTATATATCGACACAATATCCTTTTAATCAGAACGCTATTGTCGGAAAAACCACCAATTAAATTCTTATAAATAGTCCCATTCCAATTGCTTGGTCGAAAATTCATGGGTTCCATATGCAGATAAGTTACGACATCCCCAGAGCCTGCTAGTATTTTGTCGAAATATAAATATTTCGGAAATGATCAACGTCTGAAAAGCTTAGTAGAATGCATCTTCTCAATCATTTCAAGGTGTGATTTCATAACCAAGATTTTGTCGAACCGTTAGGAACGTATGTTCTTATTGGTTTGATTGCGTTATAATACCCTTAGGTGCCGAAAAAAGACTGTCTAATTGCAAGAATTTAAGAGAAAAAGAAAAAAGGGGTGAGGACTTGAGCGTCAAAGGTAAAGTGATCTATGGCGGTAGTCAAATGAGAAATGCACGTCTGAAAGCAGGTATTGGTAGCCAAAAAGAATTAGCCGATAGGGCTGGTATTTCGCCAAATATCATCAGTGATCTGGAACGGGGTCAACGATTGATGAACCAAAAATGGTCTGATCGCATCTGTGAGGTAATTAATAATTATTCAACTAATCTAAGGTAATGCTGTAACGCGCAAATTTTTGCACGGTGTGATTCCATTACCAAACCTCGGCTGAATCTGTTGACAGAAATATTCAGCACAAGTATACTAAACATAGAACAAATGTTCCTGGGCAGGGAACGGTTCACATGATCTCTACCTGCCCTAGAGATCGGTGAATATCCCTTCCCAAAACGAAAAGCAGTCGGCAGAAGCCGGCTGCTTTTCGCTTGCAGAACGTTTGTTGGACAAGAACAAGGTCGAAAGGAGGTGAATAAGATGGCTGTTATTGCAAGTGCTAAAGACACAGTGCTGGTCGTTACCTACCAAATCGGATCAACCCCGGAGGGATCGCCCATACTTCGTCAACGCAGCTTTCCAAATGTGAAGTCCGAAGCCGTTGACCAAGACGTGTTTGACGTGGCTAATGCCCTTTATGGACTTCAGGACTATCCCTTAATCGGGGTGCGTCGGGACAATCGAGTCGACTTAGCGGAATAATCAGGCAGTGGAAATAAGGCGAATAAGCCGTAAGGAAAGGAGGGAAAACAATGGCTAGTGTCACCAAAAAAGTTTTGCGTATGACCTTTAACAGTATGCAAGGGAGTGCGGTAAGTTTCACATTACCGGAACCCCAAGTCGATTTGACTGCAGCGGCCATCGAAGCCGTCATGGATCAAATCATTGCGAAGAATATTTTTATTACCACAGGCGGAACGCTCGTCTCTAAGCGAGACATTAAGATCATCGATACGACAACGGATGACCTTTATGAGGCACCAGTAGCTTAAATGCGAGGCACGATGCGCGAGGTTAGAAGTTCGTGGAGGAGGGACGGTCGAAGTCCCTTCTCTTCCCAATAGAAGCACTTGCTTGAAATCAGCGGCATAATCATGAATAGAGACGTAAGTCAGTGAGTCAAAGGAGGTAAATCGCATGGAAGAAATCTTGAAGCTTGTTGGTAATTTCGGCTTTCCAATCGTCGTGAGTAGTTATTTACTCGTTCGAATCGAAGGAAAGCTTAACGAACTCTCCACAAGCATCACGGAGCTTGCCAAGGCCGTTGCCGTCCTGAAAGCCTAAGAAATAAGGGGGGAACTAGGATGGATTGGCAAAAGATCGTGATCCACCACACGGCAAGTCCTATAGAGGTGCGTCGCTCAGGAAAGATCGTGCCAGTGGACGCTGCCATGATCCGGGAGTGGCATAAAACCAAGGGTTGGAGTGATATCGGGTATCACTTCGTGATTAGGCCGGATGGCCACTGTGATGAGGGAAGACCCTTATATCGGCCGGGAGCGCACTGCAGCGCAGCGCATCGTAACTTCATCGGGATCGGAATCTGCCTAGTAGGGAATTTCAGCGAAACGGAAGTGCCGGATGCTCAGCTTGTCGGGTTGGTGAATAAGGTAGTACAACTTATGGAAGCGTTTAAGCTGGGTATCGACGCCGTCGAGCTGCACAGGGATGTGCCAGGAGCTGCTACGGAATGCCCAGGCCGATATTTCCCAGCAGATGTTGTCAAGAAGGAACTTGAAGAGAGTTTTTGTTAAGCAGATAATTCAATCAATATATGACCTATGATAGGACATATCAAAGACCGATCACAATCTCGTGATCGGTCTTTGATATGGCCACTTTTGAGTATATTGAACGACAACCACTTTACTCTACCAACATTTCCTTAATAGTGCATTTCACATTGAGTATTGCAGCTGCCTCCAGCACTCCCTTTTGTAGGATTCAGATCAACCCAATATAGAGAATACTGTTCAATGGTTTGGTTCATCCCATACCTCCAACATTTCATTGTCAATTTCCTCAGAGATTAACAAAACGTCATCGTTATTTTTGTGCATAAGTTCCAATGCCTCCGCCCAGCCTTGACGAGGGGTACTCACCGGTTTTATGAT
>CAKMJS010000085.1 GCA_927405585.1 uncultured Desulfosporosinus sp. | reverse complement strand
AAGAAGACATAGTTTCTCCCCTGCTTGCAAGCGATTTATGACCTCTTCTGCTGTGATTCCCTGCGCGACTCCAAGACGTATATTTTCTAACGTTGTTGCCGCATGGATAAGTACATCAATAGCAGTAGCAAAGGGTGGTGCATAGGCTAAATCCAGATCTATAAGATCTTCTACCTTAGCGCCAAATTTAAGAGCAGTCGCTAAGACATCAAGTCGTTTAATACTTTCTCCAAAACCACATACTTGGGCACCTAATAAGCGTCCGTTTTCTTGTTCGGCAATTAACTTGATCGTAATATTGGCATGCATCGGATAATAATGCGTAGAATCAAGTCCACTACTGACACTAGTCACAACATTGTAACCACGTTTTCGTGCTTCCGCTTCACCGAGACCAGTCCGTCCAATATTTAGTTCAAAAGCCTGAAGAACAGATGTTCCTTCCACGGGAGCATAACGAGCAGGAATCCCCATTATGTGGTCTGCAATAACACGACCTTGCTTATTGGCTGTTGAGGCTAGTGGTATTTAAACTGCTTCACCTGTAATCTCAGCTTCCGAGTTTATACGCGTAAGCGTGCTGAAACTTTAGGCCCCACTACTACGCCACCTACCATAATTACTTTCATAGTTTGCCGCTCCTCCCTAACCATAATCATAAAATATGAAGACAAATCTTATCACCGTCATGTAAAACGTCAAACAATTATGTGTTAGTTATTGAATAATAATATCCCAAAAAAATGGACCAATTCAGGCATCCTGAAAGGGTCCATTCTAATTGAATCCATCAGGATCCGTCTACTTTTTTTCTTCTAAGAACTCAAAGAAAGGAATCTTTATGTCTACCATAGCATTCACCATTAATTCCACTAACCCGGAGTACTGGAGGTTAAATTTCTCTGTTGCATCGTAGTGTTCCAAAATACCACGCATAGCTCCCTTGCAGTTCGAGCATGGAGCGCAAATATATTTTGGAATTGAAGCATCAGAAATGGTATCCTTGAAAGCTCCAAGAATCTGGTTAAATTTTACTCTTGAAGCAACTTGCGTCCTAAACTCAGGGAAGTTTGCATTATTCATAATAGCGAAACCGCTTCCCCCACCACAGCAGTAGTTTTCTACACCTGGATGTGACATTTCCCTAAACTGAGGAGCAAGAGCCTTTAAGACATTCCTCTGAGGCAGTACAATCCCCAATTGTCGCACTACATTGCAAGGATCGTGGAGCGTCACTGGGAAATTGTTCTTACTGGGGTCAAATTTAATACTCTTATTCTTGACCATTTCCCAAAGAATAGGGAAACAGCTCTCAACAGGGATCTTCCCTTCACCATAGGACATGCGATCAGCAACCATTGCCGCAGCCTTATGGGCATGACCACATTCCCCCATAACAATTCGGTTAACACGTAAATCATGGGCTACTTTCATCTGTCCCAAGGCAATTTTTTTAGCCTGAGGATCATCATACCATAGACCATAGTTTACACTGTCATACCCTAAGACCTCGCTGCTGAGGGTCCAGTTTAAGCCTGCAGCATTAAAGAGAAGGGCAAAAGCAACAGGGTTTTCCGGCCAAGCAATGAATTCTCCCGCATTATGCAGCAAAAGGATGTCTGCACCTTTTTTATCGATAGGAAATTTAAGCTTAATGCCAAACTTTTCTTCGGTATCTTCTTCCAAGAACTCAATAGTATCCAAAAAAGCAGGCTTAGTTAATCCAGTAGATGAGCCAGTTCTAAGCTGATTCATTGTACCTTTAGTATGAAGCGGTACAGGAGAAATCCCCATCTCCTGACTGAAAATTTTTCGTATTTCTTTTGAGAGAATTGCATTGTCCAACCCAAGAGGACAGGTCTGAGCACAGCGCCGGCAAAGATTACAACGATACGACAATTCCCCTAGTCGCGCAATCGTTTCCCAGTTCACATCAATATCAGCCCCGACGAAACCACCTAAAAGTTTCCCACTCGTTGTGAAATATTTCTTGGCAATTTTACGTAGAACCTCGGAACGGTAAATTGGGCGGTATAACTCGTTGCCTCCTGTCGCCTCATAGATATGACAAGCACTAGAACAAGTATCGCATTTCGCACAATATTCATAGGTCAATAATAGAGGTTGTAGCACCCCATTATTGGCATCTGAAAATATTTTTTCTAAGCCACTGAGGAACTTACGGACAAATTCATCTTCTTCTTCTTTCGATTTAGGGCGAGTTAAGGTATCAATTCCAACGTAACCATCTAACGAGGTACAATATTTTTCTTTCCATGCTGGCTTCGGATCCGTTAGCGGGGATTCCATGCCAGGTTTATCATACGGAGCCAACAGAGGTATGAGTTGATCAAGTTCGAGTTTGATCAGTTGTTCATCCTTGCGTCCCATGTCTTTCGGTAGTAGATCTTTTTGATTTATCATTCTTAGATCTCCTTTTTCTATAGAGTTAAACTTAAGAATTGGAAGATAAGATATTATAACGTGGGTGCGTCAGGTGGTTTAATATGAGAAGCGGACCAAGAGGTGGATGGGCGAAAAGTTGATGCCTTTTTGACTTGATGCTCTATCGCGCTCCCCTTTAGGTTGGGGTCATTATCCCATAGAACTTTATGGAACGTGAAATACTTCCCAACATAGTGACTCATCTTACTAATAGGAATATAAATTAACATAATTCCAACTAATATCACGTGTAATGTGACTAAACCACTGGCTGCAAAAGGCGTAAAAGTGATTAGATTTGCAGTCACTTCTCTAGCGGTGTGAAAGGACAAATCGCTGCCCCAGGTGAGGATTCCTGTGAATAGTGCGGCAAAAAGGACTAAAAGATTAACGTACTCTTGGGGTGTTGTATATTTTTTCAAAGTATTATCGAACACCCTGCGTAGAAATAAAGCTCCCGCACCTAAAGTGCCGAGTGCAAGTCCAACAATTCCCGTCGCTACAGTTACATAGTAAACTAACAGACCCCAGATACCAGTATCGGTTGCAGCAACAGTAATTCCATTCAGCTCAGAGACTACTCCAACGACCAATAGCATTGTCCAGGCCATGAGCATGTAGATCCCTAGGTGAAGAGCATAGGAAATCCACCATAAAGGTCTTTGGTTTTCAAACAACTTTTTGATAAATAGTATTTCCTTTAACATCTCTACGATTTCCCTCATATGAGAAACTTCGTGAGGCTTGCTCCACCACGACACTTCCTCGTAGAAAGAACCCCCATGTTCAAACCCTTTTTCTTTAGGTACAGGATAGAGTTCCATTCGCCCATGCATAGGCATTGTTGCAAACTTGTAAGCTTTGTAAACAGAAATTCCGACAAAAAGGAGTATGGATATATAAGCAATTAAACTCAGTAACATAAACCCTCAACCTCCTCCACTTTGTTAATATTATAACAATACAAGTCTATGTGAGTTTGTAATGCTTGTAAAATTATCATTTCTTATTATGACCATTGAATAACTTGATTGTAAATTCGTGAAATATTTAGAATTCTTAACCATAAAGGGGTTATAACGACCTTAACATGTTTCGTTATAACCCCTCTTCTTCGATTTCAGTTTGGTTGATCTGTTGTTGATGGCAAACTAGAATTATTGGTTTTATTCGGGTCATTTGGGAAGGGTTCTCGAGGAGGACGTGGCCCGAAGAATTGAAAGTAGTGGCATTCCAGTCGTCCAGTATAAAGCTTGCGACTTTTGTCCCAACGTCGCCCAATTAATCGTTCTGGAAATTGGTGCGTTGTGAGCATATGCAGGGACCAGTTTTCCAAACGATTAAAGGTTGTACCGAGTTCAGTATAAAGGCCTTCAACCTCTGTGAGATCCCCAATCCGTTCACCATAGGGCGGGTTGGCAATCATATGTCCATATTTAAACCTAGACCGCACGTCTGCTACTGGTAATCGTTGAAAGTGGATTACGTCTTCTACCCCTGCCTCAAGGGCGTGTGTACGGGCTAAGCTCAAAGCGTTTGGATCGATATCAGAACCATAGATATGTAAAGGGACATTAGGATTCCAAAGATCGAGTGCTTCTTGCCAAGCTTCTTGCCAGTATGCTTTGGGGATCCTAGGCCATTTCTCAGCTGCAAAACTTCGCTTGAGACCTGGCGCTCGGTTTTGGGCGATAAATGCTGCTTCGATGGGAATAGTACCAGTGCCGCAAAAAGGGTCTATTAAGGCGCGATCTTTATGCCAGTGGCTCAGTTGAATCATGGCCGCTGCTAAGGTCTCTTTTAATGGAGCTTGTCCTGCCAGTTGTCGGTAGCCTCGCTTGTGTAGTCCTAATCCTGACGTATCTATAGTCAATGTAACAATATCGTTGAGCAGAGCGACTTCGATCTGATAACGGGATCCTGACTCTTCAAACCAACTTCTACCATAGGTTTCTTTAAGGCGTTCTACAATCGCCTTTTTTACAATCGCTTGACAATCGGAAACACTAAACAATTGAGACTTGATGGATTTCCCTTGAACAGGAAAGTTCGCATCTTCAGGAAGCCATTCCTCCCAGGGCAACGCCTTTGTTTGCTGAAATAGCTCTTCAAATGTTCGTGCTTTAAATGAGCCCATCTTAAGAAGGACACGATCAGAACTCCGGAGCCAGAGATTTGCACGGCATATACCTAGCTCATCAGTGGGGAAAGTCACTTTCCCGTTTTCGACTGTTAAATTATCATATCCTAGGTTTTTTAGCTCACGAGCCACAATAGCTTCTAAACCAAAAGCGGCCGTTGCGATCAGTTCAATTTTTGCCATATTGATTCAACCTCTCTTAATCCAGAAGGTAATTGGTTAAAACTTACCTCTTTAAATAGTAGTTTCCTGAGTATCTTACTATGATAAGTAGTGATTGTCCAAAGGATTGCCTTGATTAGGAGCTTAATCTTCCATGAGGAACAGCGCTGAACCCTTTCCCATCCTTATAGCCTTTAGCGTAAGCACTTTGACCAGCTAGGCTCTCTCTTCTTGTATACTGTGGTGACTGTCCCCGCTTTAAGCCCAAGTCTTTATAAGTCTGAGTTACTAACTCATCCTTCGTTAATACAAGACCCCATCCTTCTTTACTCACTTGTTCGTTATATTGTGCGTCCAAACCAGAAATCCATCCTTCAACATAATTATTTCGAACTCCTCTTTGTTGGGAAATCTCAGGGCGAAGCCCATTATGTAATATATAATTCTTACGATAAGTCTTCATAAACTTATCTGCCCCAAATCGGATAGAGTCCGTTGCAAAAGCAAAAGCTATGATTGCAATTTCCGTATCTTCCTTCAGACCCACGAATGCCAGCCTTGTGTACCCCTTGCATTTATTGAGATAAGAATAACACCTAAAATTCTGAGCAATGACCCTTCCTAAACTCTTTTTCCACCAGGACAACTTTTCAAATTCCGTAGCGTAATCATCTAGAACTTCTTTCAATTGGGGGCCTTGAGCTGAATCTCTAACTTCAACTTCATTGATCCCATTTTCCGCCATTAAACGTTGAGCCATTAATAGCGCACTTTGGGCTTCATTACTTTCAGGATCGCCCCCATTCTTGGCCAAGTTTAGTAATGCCCTCACTTTGTGTAAAACCTTCTCATTTACTTCCAATTAATACACCTCTTCCTCTTCCTCTCCAGCCTCTTCTTTCTCTCCCGAGTGTCTATCTAAATCACGCGTGCAGTTAAGACTACCGTCATAACTTCTAGTATTTCTCGAGTTTCGCTTATTTCTGTTAGTCTCTCATCGTGTAATTCCAATTCTCCATTCATACTTCTATATAGTTTTCGTTTATTTTCAACAACTTCCCAAGAGTCTTCAAGAATGTATTGTGTGGATTCCTCTCTTAATGATTCTTTCATTAATTCAACTACATGATCTTTCATCGACTCATCATAGTCTGTAAGTGCAACATTTACATATGCGCTTATTACATTTTGCATATAGTAACCACCTTTAGTTTTCTACATTGTTATTTACACCGAGAACGCTCACCACAATAGGTGCTTGTTATACCAAAAAAGACGGCTCATTCTGAGCCGCCGTCGGGAACGAAATAAGAAACGCTTCACGCTGCTTATGCTTAGCTGAGTAAGCCCAGTTCTCTTTTTGTGCGTTCTGCCATTTGTTTAAGCATTCTTTCTCTATCGCTAGTATATAACGGTCCGTAAAACACTATCCCATACTTTTCTAACATCTTGGCTTCAATTAATTTTCTAGTACGTCCTACTTCAGGGACATACTGAGACTTCCTTTTTGCCTTGTGAAATTTCGCGTGATGAGCGATATCAATAAACACTGCAAGATTTGCAGTTCTGTCGTCATCATTGACCTCATTTAGATGGTGTACAATTTCTGTTTCTTTTAATTTTCTCTCTAAGTATCGTTCAATTATTAATCTAGAAATCTCCATGGTTTCGTTTTCAGTATTCATGATAATGCTGTCGTTCATAGCTGACCCCTTTCAAAGTGTTACCCAAACAAAAACAAGCAACAGCTACAAGGATGTATTCCGTTTGACATCCCGCCAGTCAAATTGCTCTGATTTAATGGTAATAAAAAAATTTGATTTCTTCTCTCTATTAGTATACTATATTCTGTTCAGAATCTCAATAGTTTTCTATAAGCATTGTTAAAGCATTAGATCAACTAATCTGGGAAATCCTAAGACAAGCATAAATAAACACCTACTCTATCGAAAGGAGTATTTAGATGAGCAATAAGAAAACTGACAAATCAAGAACCCATGCTGCTAACATCGATGATAACCGTCTTAATTCTGATAACGACAAGAAAATAGTTCCGACAAGTGCTACAAATAGATCAAAGGACCGGGTTTAAACCCGGTCCTTTGATCTATTTGTAGCACTTTGTCATATCTTTGAGGTTCAGGCATTAATTTTGCCTCGGTACTTTCTACCGTGATTCTTCTGAATAAATTTCAATAATTTTCAGAATAACTTCTACTGACTTCTCCATAGAGTAAGTTGGGATAAACTCATATTTCCCGTGGAAATTATGTCCGCCTGTAAATATATTTGGTGTAGGTAATCCCATATAGGAAAGTCTTGCTCCATCGGTTCCGCCTCGGATCGGGCGAATATCTGGAACGACTCCAACTGCCTCCATGGCCTTTGCAGCTGTATCCACAATGTGTTTAACAGGCATAATCTTCTCTTTCATATTGTAGTATTGGTCTTGAATTTCTACAGTAAAAGTATCCTTAGTGTATTTTAGATTGAGATCGTCTGCTATCGTCTTCATCAGTACCTTTCTTTTTTCAAAAGTAACTAAATCAAAATCTCTGATGATATATCGTAGCACTGTGTTTTCAACGTCCCCTAGGATATTGGTTAAGTGATAAAACCCTTCATACCCTTCCGTCTCGGCTGGGGTTTCGCCCTTTGGTAATTGATCGACATACTCCTGAGCGAGAAGTATAGCATTGATCATTTTCCCTTTTGCAGAACCCGGATGAATATTTCTCCCTTGTATACTAATTTTCGCTCCTGCAGCATTAAAATTTTCATATTCTAGTTCACCAATCGGTCCGCCATCGATAGTGTATGCAAAATCTGCCTCAAATTTCGAAATATTAAAGTGATCTGCCCCTCGCCCCACTTCTTCATTGGGCGTAAAAGCAATACAGATTTTACCATGCTCTATTTGCGGATGGCTTTTCAAATAGTCCATTGCTGTCATGATTTCTGCAATTCCCGCTTTATCGTCTGCCCCTAACAAGGTCGTACCATCCGTTGTGATCAACGTTTGCCCTTTATAGTTTAGAAGCTCTGGGAAGTCCTTCGTGGATAAAATAATATTTTTCTCTGTATCAAGATTTATGTCAAGTCCGTCATAATCTTCAATTATCTGAGCATTCACTCCCTGGCCACTCATATCAGGGCTGGTATCCATATGCGCGATAAAGCCAAGCGCAGGAATCCGCAAATTCGTATTGGCCGGCAGGATCGCCATCACATAGCCATTTTCGTCAA
Organism: uncultured Desulfosporosinus sp.; assembly: GCA_927405585.1. Lineage (GTDB taxonomy): Bacteria > Bacillota > Desulfitobacteriia > Desulfitobacteriales > Desulfitobacteriaceae > Desulfosporosinus. The sequence goes on along the minus strand of CAKMJS010000085.1, from coordinate 4,116 downwards.
ACGAGATATTTCCCATATCAAGGGTCTTTAATTCTTCTACGAGAATCTTGGCAAACTCTATCTGTCCGAGTGTTATCGGGACAGTCTGATCTTCATTAGACATGGTATCAAATTTGATATATTCTAAAAATCTTTCAGTGACTGTTTTCATAAATGACTCCTCCGATATCGTATTTCATTTCTAATTTATAATTTCTTTAACTAATAATCCATTATTAAACTCCAACTTCTACAAGTAGGAGTGGTTTCCCGTACTCTGCTTCTAAAGGAGTAGACTCCGCCTTTGCCGCGAAGTATTCCTTTTCGTATAATCAGTGATACTCTCTACAGGAGACTATCATACCGAATTCTTGATATTTAACTTTAGTTGAATAGTTCAGCCCAAAATTAAGCCCCAAGCCAAGGCTGAGGCTTAATTTTGGGTTTTGCCTCTAAGATTTAGAACTCATGCTTTGCGACCACTTTGGCCTTTTTCTGTTCTTGTTCTTGTTTGAATTCGGCGCTTCTAGAATCGTACTTGGCACTGCTTTGCCCTTTTGTGTGCTTATGGACCTCTCCTGACTTTTTCATGTCTACCTCCATGTATGTCAACTTTTTTTGAACCTATGTTAGTATGTTTCAGTCGCATAGATAACATGTAGAATAAATCTGTCACCTTTTCTTTAAAACAAAATATCATGCAAGAAGAGAAGAGATATCTGATTTTAATATTTATGGTTTGAGGTGATTGTATGAATTATAAGTTATCGCAGTCCAATTACAGGCATTCAGTAGTAGGAGCGGATACAAAGATCCCTCTAAAAAATGGTCAATATGGAGCCGCCATAAACTTCGATAACGCGGCTTCAACTCCTCCCTTTGTTTCAGTTATGGAGGACATAAATAACTTTTCCTCAATGTACTCATCGATTCATCGAGGCACTGGTTATAAATCAACGCTTTCTTCCCAGATCTTTGAAGAAGCAAGGTCAATCGTTAAGGAATTTGTCAATGCAGATCCTGATCATGATACCGTAATTTTTGTTAAAAATACCACAGAAGCGATTAATAAGTTATCCTATCGTCTCTGGAATGGAAACAAGAAAAGCGTTATTCTAACGACTTGGATGGAGCACCATTCCAACGATCTCCCGTGGAGAAACAAGTTCCAAGTAGATTATGTTGAAACAGATCCTAAAGGAAAACTAAGTCTTGAAAATTTAGAGTACAAATTAAAATCTCATAAAGGCAACGTTAAACTGGTAACTGTGACCGGAGCCTCCAATGTTACGGGCTATGTAAATCCTATACATAAAATTGCTGAACTAGCCCACCGCTATCATGCAAAAATATTGGTCGATGGCGCACAGTTGGTACCTCATAATGCCATTAATATGAAACCTAAAAATCCTCTCGAACACATCGATTATCTTGCTTTTTCCGGCCATAAAATGTACGCGCCTTTTGGTATTGGAGTACTCATCGGACCGCTAGAAACCTTTAAGCAGGGTATTTCTGAGTTCGTGGGCGGAGGTACCGCAGAAATCGTAACCCATGATTGGGTAGTATGGGAGAAGCCTCCGCACAATGAAGAAGCTGGCTCTCCCAATGTCATGGGCGTTGTTGCTCTCGTAGCAGCAATTAAAACCCTAACAGCACTAGGAATGAGGAATATTGATCATCATGAGAATCAGCTTACAAATTATGCTAACCTCAAGCTTAAATCAATTCCAGGGATTACACTTTACGCGCATACTGCCCTAGGCGAACCCAGAATTGGGGTTATCCCTTTTAACATTCAAGGATTTGCTCATGAACAAGTCGCACAGATTCTATCAAATGAGGCAGGTATTGCTGTTCGCACCGGGTGTTTTTGTACCCAGCCCTATATACAGCAGCTTTTATCCATTTCCCCGAAACAAATGGAGTTATACAAAAACAAAGGGGTAGGTCCCCGCCCAGGTGTAGTTCGACTAAGCTTCGGTTTATACAATGACTTCAGTGAAATTAATGCTTTAATCCATATACTTGAAAGAATCGTAAAGCACCCAAGAATTTAATCGCGATTGAATGTTATATAATTCCTGTTTCTACAAATAATAGAGTTGAATAAATCAAGAACCATTGAAAGGGTGCGTTAATTGAATAAGAAAATGAACATCCTGATGTTTAGCGGAGACTATGATAAGGCTTTAGCCGCTCTAGTGCTTGCTAACTCTGCCCGAGAATTAGAGGTCGACGTAACCATGTTTTTTGCATTCTGGGGACTTTTTCTAGTTCGCGACCCTGAAAAAGGGTCCTCCGATGATAAAAGCTTATACGAAAGAATGTTCGGAATGGTTACTCCTAAGGGACCTGAGCAATTGCCCCTCTCAAAAATGAACATGGCTGGACTTGGAAAACATATGCTCCTGGAGATGATGGAAGACGATAAAACTCCCTCTTTAACTGATTTTCTCAATGGAGCAAGAAAAAAAGGGGTTACCTTTTACGGATGTAAATTATCAGTTGATGTGATGGGCTTTAAAGAAGACGAACTGCTCCCAGAAGTTAAAGTCATCACCGCCAAAGAATATTTAGTCGATGCCCTCGCTTCAGACATACAACTTTTTATTTAACTACTTCGTAGATATTCCTAGGGCTTCTTTAGCCAGTCGGTCAACATAATCGTTAAAACGATCTCCTGAGTGACCGGCTACTTTTCTAAATTCGTAAAGCCCATGATGGGCTTTCATAAATTCGACGTAGGCTTGAGTAAATTTATTTTTCGCTTGCCAATCCCCGCTAACCCATTGAGAAATTCCAGAATAGTCGTGATAGATCAGAATTCGTGCCTTAAGTGTTTTGGCTTTTTCTACCGCATGTACTACTGCCGCCAGTTCTCCTGCAACATTTCTCATACTGGCGGCTTCAAGGTCTTCGCCAACCCCATTGCTCTCAAAAACGACTTCTCCATGCTTAATAAAGGCATAACCATAGGAATACCTGCCTTTGCAATAGCTTCCGTCAGTATAAACTTCATAGTCAATAGGGCCTTGCGTAACGAGTTGAACATTTCCCATGATAGTTCCGCCAAGATCGGTAGAAACCTCAACACTACCATTAAGCCACTCAAGGGCTTCTGCACTCGTTTCAAATCCTTTATAAACTGCCCCTTTGTATCCCTTAACCGATGCAAGACATTCTGGCCAGTTATTAAAAACCCCTACCTTTAACCCTACTTTAACGGCGTAATAATTTTTTTTAGCCAAAGCTTGTTCCTCCTTAAAACCTTGACAATTTAGATAAATGGCGAACTAATACCTTTTAGAAGAATAATTTCTTCCAATAATTGAATAATAGGTTAAAGTTGATCAAAACACAAACCAAATTTCTGTTATTATATTTTTTGAAACTAAACTCTCTAAATATTTCGTCAACAGAGAAGGATATTTCAATTACTTGCCGAAAATATTTAGAGAGTAGAAATGTTTCAAAGCAACTTGTCCTGAATACCTGTTAACACAAAACAATATTAGGGGGGGAGTAACTATGGAGACTTATCGGGTAAAGGTTGGCGCAAAAGGTGAAATCGTTTTACCCATAGAATTGCGCAAGCTCTTTGGACTGGTTGCGGAGGATACGTTAGATTTATGTGTCGATTCAGAAGGCAAAGTTTTTGTACACACGGCGGAACGCTCTGTGCGCCCACTTTCGGATTTTTTTGAGGATTTGATTGTCAGCGATTTGCTTGCGGATGGGTGTTCAGGTGATTGTTTAAAGACCAAACTTTTAGAGTGTAAATTAAAGTTAAGTACGGTACTCGATCGTCTGTCGGAGGAGGCCCACAGAGCACACAAAAATGGCCAGTCTATCAAGTGGTGGGAGACTCAAGCTCTTGCTTCGCAAGGCATTAATAAGACCTCAAAAGGAATGTTTGACGTTATGCTCACCACCCGTAGTATCCATGATTTAGCGGTCCTACGGGAAGAAGAACTTAGAGAGATTCCTTCGGTCTTTGAGAGCTTAGAACAAGATCCCTTAGCATTTAAGAGACTAAAAGGACCTTATTACGAGACGTACCGAGTTTCTTTTCGTAGTGGATCTAAGGAATATCGTGTGATTTACACCGTTTTTGGTTCAGAAAATCTAATTACA
>CAKMJS010000084.1 GCA_927405585.1 uncultured Desulfosporosinus sp. | reverse complement strand
ATAGGCGAATTCTGCCAATCCTGCTCCTGTTGCTCCCGTTGCTCCCGTTGCTCCCGTTGCTCCCGTTGCTCCTGTTACTCCTGTTACTCCTGCTACTCCTGTTGCTCCTGTTGCTCCTGTTGTTCGATAACACCCCCGTTGCGGGTATTAGACCCAGCACCACTCTCTCAATAAATATCTCAAACAATGATACAGTTGCAGCGGATGTTTTAATTGAGGGATTTTTTCAAAGTGGAACCACAAAAGTGGTGTATGTACAGGAGTTGTTTATTGTAGCCCCAGGTAATGTGGCTCCTGTCGCTCCTGCTACTCCTGTGGCTCCTGTCGCTCCTGTGGCTCCTGTTGTTCCTGTTGTTCCTGTTGTTCCTGTTGTTCCTGCTACTCCTGCTCCTGTTGCTCCTGTGGCTCCAGTCGGTCCGATTATTTCTTCAGAACCTATTGAATCCAGTTCAGCTGGTAGCACGCGATGAGCTGCAACTAATTCTCCAACTGCATTTTTTCCCCAACCGGAGATCTCAACAGCATCAGAGCTGGTTATAAACTGAAATTCAAATTCGTCAAACTGAGCAAAGTAGACTCTTGCTGCTACACCTCCTGGTGCCAAAGCAAACAACTCATGGACCATCAGTATCTTCGTAGAACCTGACACGTAAAATCCCATAATTTCGATGGTAGCAACTTCTGTACCATCATTGGTGACTTTTACTGTGAATGTTGTCGTTGGTCTTATTTCGTTGACCGGTGTATTTTCTATTAATCCGGTAGTTAATTCAGCCATGATCCACCTCCACACTTTCTAAATCGCTAGTTCTATTGAAAACAACAATTAAAATGGGTCAACCTCCTGTGCAATTACTCGATGAGCTGTAGTAAGGTTTCCGGCTGCATCTTTCCCCCAAGCAGTGACTGCCACTTCCTCTGAACTAACCGTGAATTGAAACTCAAAGGCATCAAATTGGGCGTAATAGGTTCTCTGTGCCACATTACCTGGGGCTACAATAAACAACTCCTGTACATACAACACTTTTGTGGTTCCACTTTGAAAAAATCCCTCAATTAAAACATCCGCTGCAACTGTATCATTGTTTGAGATATTTATTGAGAGAGTGGTGCTGGGTCTAATACCCGCAACGGGGGTGTTATCGAACAAACCTGTTGTGAGATTAGGCATATTTTTACAGACCTCCTTAAATTGACTACTATATTATATTGTTCTTGTCTTTTTCCGTTACTCTCCTGTTGAGTCAATTACATCAACCACTACCAAATGAGCTGAAGTGAGGTTTCCAGTAGCGTCTTTGCCCCATACAGAGACTTCTACAGCCTGTGAGCTAACAAAGAATACAAACTCAAAGGCATCAAATGGGACAAAATAAGTCTTCAAAGCCAATGTTCCTGCTGTAAGAGTGAAAAACTCTTCAACATACTTCACTTTTGTCGTTCCACTCTGAAAGAATCCCTCAATTTGAATGGCTACTGTAGAAGTATCATCATTCAACATATTTACCGTGAGTGTAGAGCTCTGTCTGACGCCCTCACCCGAGATGTTATCCAACAAACCCGTTGTTAAATAAGGCATATACCCTCTAACCTCCCATATTATGGGTTTATTTATTGTATTAGTCATGTCCTGACTTTGTTACTATTGAGAGCGTAGTTTGGCAAATAGTTACCCTTAGTCAAATTGGTAAATTATTAGCAAGCTTCTTATAGTTAAAAACAGAACTGACACCTCTGGAGATGAGGCAGCAGTTCTGTGCATAATCCAATTATCATAAAAGCTTTATTTGAAGCTGTCAGCTACTGGTTTCAGCTCATGTGAGAAGGCACCTTTAATGTTTATCCGAAAAACTCATTCACTAAAAAATTTTTTCGATCAAAATTGAAGCATTTGCATTGATTACCGTTCCACCTGCTAAAGTCTGTAGGGTAACCGCCGCCGCACTAGTATGGTTTCTTAAGGTTAGCACATCACCTGCACCAGCTGTAATAATTACCTTTCCTGGGTTCGGTTGAGTGCCAGCCCCGGAGCCGTATGTGGCACCAAGTACGGCAGCACCATTTTGAAAGAGAGTAAACTGGTTCGGTTCAACACCCGCAACGTTAAACCATACAGAATAGGTGCCGGCTGTACCAAGAATAATTGGAGCGGTTCCCACTGCATGGGTAATGCTACCTACAATTACTCCGTTATCACTGAACAGAATATCCGCTTCCACCGCTACGACTCCAGCGGCCAAATTATAAATATAGGCGAATTCTGCCAATCCTGCTCCTGTTGCTCCCGTTGCTCCCGTTGCTCCCGTTGCTCCCGTTGCTCCTGTTACTCCTGTTACTCCTGCTACTCCTGTTGCTCCTGTTGCTCCTGTTGCTCCCGTTGCTCCCGTTGCTCCCGTTGCTCCTGTTACTCCTGTTACTCCTGTTACTCCTGCTACTCCTGTTGCTCCTGTTGCTCCTGTTGCTCCTGTTGCTCCTGTTGCTCCTGTTGCTCCTGTTGCTCCTGTTACTCCTGTTACTCCTGCTACTCCTGTTGCTCCTGTTGCTCCCTTTGCTCCCGTTGCTCCTGTTGCTCCTGTTGCTCCTGTTGCTCCTGTTGCTCCTGTTGCTCCTAAACATGAACATGGACATGGGCTATAGTTTATGAGCAAAAAAGGCGGATTGGCACTTCCCGTACTCTCGTATCCAATAATCGTATCATCTTTATCTTCAATTCCAATAAGTGTAATACCGAAATTATCATGACAACCGTTAACCCAACCTTGAACTAAATCCTTAATATCAATTTCTATATAGGAACCTACGTTACTATCAGTTACATTAAAAGAATAAGGAGAAATAATAGTATTTGGTGCTGTATCCCAAGTTACAGTTGCTTGGTTAAAGTCATTTTCATTTTCATAAATTGTTACGGTCTGTGGTGAAAGCTCTGCATCGAGTTTATCTTTTCTATTTACAAAAAGAAATAGCTTAGCGCTACATACTGTGTCAGTGCAAAGTAAATTAATATTGAATTTCAATAATGTTCTATAAGCATCTTTACAGTGATTTACTTTAAGTCTCAGATATTGTCCTGTAAACAATTGATTGACAGTTCCAAAATTAGTATCGTGATAGTATTGGGATATATAAACACTGTCAATAGGAAAAATATCCATAATTGCCATTTATTTACCACCTCATTTTAATCTTTTACTATAATATTCCAATAATATTCAAATGTCACCTGATGTATACGAAAGTGAATATCACATAAGACAGTATTTCAATTCTTCTACATACTTCACTTTTGTCACCAATTGAAGCGTTATCCAACATGCCTGTTGTTAAAAAAGGAATATGTTTCTCAACCTCCTATACGAGGAGTTAATTATTGTATTGTTGATGTCCTAATTTGATTAGTGCCGCGAACAATTCCCTTTATTTTACATATATTGTTTATATAAAAAAGGATAAGCCCATGTTGAAATAAAATTTGCCCCGACGAAGACGAATTGTATTTTTGGCCTATTGAGACAGAAAAAAATATTTTCCCTATACAAAACTTGAGATCAACTTATTTGTAAGATAGTGCCTTGTCCTATTTCTTTATTTGAAAGGAAGAGAAAACATTGATTGAAAAGCATTGTTCATGTCCTTGTCCCCATGAGTGGACTCAATCTGCGACCTTTATACCGGCTTGGGTTCGAGAGACTCCAACCCCGAAGGTGTGCCCACAACCAGTTCAGCCGCAAAATCCAAATCCAGTATTTCCAAGTACTGCAGTACTCCCCATGTATACCCCACTTCAATTAAAAAAAACCGGTCCGGAAACTGTATTGGTTACCGTATCAATCCCTGCCGAATCGAACATTACCCTGCCCACAGATGCCCTGGAAGTGAAAATGGTTCGAAAGCACCTTAAGATCACCCAGAGTCGTTTCTTTAATAGTGTTTGTTCAGTACCCGGGATTCCAGCCGATACTCCCAAGTTGTTTCTAGGAGGTTTTGTACGCAAGGATATTCAATATTCACACGCGGTTGCACAAACCTCAACCACAGTGGACGGTGTAATTAAAGATTTTGTTATTGACATACCCATTTCCTTTGTCATCGACCTTGGCAAACACCTCAGATATCCGCCTATCCATTATGACCAACAGCGTGAATACGGATATGCGCGTTCAACGCCACTACCTTCAGGGTTTTCATCTAAAGACCAATTGCTATCCAGTGACCTAACAGAGTTTAACCTTTTGAGTCAGCAGTTCTATAACCCCTTACCGACCTGTCAACTTCTTTATAGTCAAATCAACGAAATGGACGATGCATTGGACTGGGGACCTCTACACGGTGGACCCTTTGAAGAAGGCACATTCAGAATCCTGCAAGAAAAGATGACGATCTTAATCCAACTTAAACTAACCTTTCCAACCCGGCTTGACACCTGTTGCCGCGATTCTAACGACCGGTATGAGGATGAACAAGATGAAGATTGTTTGCTGAGGGAAGATAACCAGACCCCTGAGCATTGTAAACCTGACCGAGACTGCAAACATCATCCTCACAAGCTGGATTATTGGCTGGACCTGCTGATAGTATTATTGAAAGCAATCTCAGATAACAAAAGGTTAAAGTGACGTCAGTCCTTTATTGCTTGAAACCCCACAAAAAAGTAAGGTTGTTAACTTTCGTAATTAACAACCTTACTTTTTTATAGGGTTCCCCACTCTCTGCCTTCATTTCTGATGATTTTACCAATCCGTGAAAAGAACAGATTTTTATTATAATCCCATTCCGGGGGACCGATCCCATCATAATAACCTTTGGCTCGCGGATGGTATAAATGCGCTGTTGCTGCATCTGTTTGACAGTATTGACATCCGTTTCTCAATAACCGATCGATAAAATCCCGATCATCATACGCAATGCCTATAAAATCTTCATCATAGCCTCCGATCTCCATAAACTGACTACGATGTAAGGCCATCAGAAACGGCATGGTCGTCGTTAAATTGACACAATTGTTGTACGTAGCGAGATCAATTATTCCGTCATTCTTATTGATACTCTCCAATAGATCCCCCTGACGATCATCTTTCCCTACCGGAATCCCCAGCAATTTAGGATTATTCAGTATCGGCTTAGTAAGCCTAGCGATCGTATCGTTGACATGGAGCATTTCCGCACAGCACATGACTAATAGATCCCCGGAGGATTGCTTAACCCCAATATTAATTGCAAAACCAGGTACCCGCCACACCAAACCCCCGTTCAGATTTCTTTGCCCGGTAAAGATATACTTCAAATTCAGCGTTTCCTTGAACTCGTTACAGATTTCCTCTGTTTCATCCGGTAAGCCATCATTAACCACGATGGTTTCAAACTCAAAGGGCATGGTCTGTCTGGATAATGATGTGAGCCCCCACCTTAATAGATGCGTTCTCTGAAAGGTCGTGATGATGATTGATACTTTAGGCTCTTTGACGACTCTTTTCTCGTTGGCTTTTGCCATCATACGTTCTTTAAAGACCGCCGTCAGTATGTGCTGCCACGTTTGCCTAGAATCCTGATTCACGCCACCGGATATTATTTCAAAATCATAGTCTGGATAAGCCATTGCCGTCTGGAGAGAATTGGTAATCAGTTTGTTTGCCTTTCCCAAAATCTCCTCTTGTTGGGGCTTTGATAGACCCATGGAGCCAATAAATTCCGGCAAGAACGTTATTGTATAGCGAGAATCGTCGACGGGATGGATCAACGTGGCATTTTGAAGAATTACTTCTACGCTGGGATAATGTTCTTGAATATAGCTACGAGCCTTTGAGATATAGTCTCCCTCGGCCCCAACCCTCTGCTTATCGATAATCACTGAGGCCGGTAAGGATTTCTGGAGGAAATCCCAAAGGACCTTTTCCTCACTTGATCCTGAAGCAAAATCATTACAAAGCGCAACTTTTATATCCTCAGCAACAGACAGCCTGGTTTCCGAACTATCCAGCTCACCCCACTGAAAATGATAGGCTAAACTGTTAAAGGCTGTTTGATGCTTTATCCCTTGGGTCATTAGTTTTAGCATTAAGACCGTATCCCCAGATATACAGGCTTCTCCCCGCCGGGCGATCACCGGATGCTGATAATCACTCCCTGAAACTACCTGTCCTTCTGGATAGCCCCCCACTCGTTGGAAATGCTCTTTACGGATTAAGAGGGGCATAAATAGACCCCCGTCCAACAATTTAGACTCCGACAGATCGCGGGCAACCTGTTGAAATTCGTCTTCTCGGTAAGACGAGTAATCCCGGCCAAAGTCCCTTTCCACACCATATTGACCACTGCGCAACTTCCCGGACTCTACGAGTCGGGATGTGACACAGTTTTCTCCGTTATAAGCCTGCCATAAGCTATCCAACCAACCCGGCGTAAAGGCCATATCCGAATTAATGAAAACCACAAAGTCTCCTTGAGCCTTGCTCGCGGCATAATTATAAGCACGGTAAACCTGATTCACGTACCATTCGGTCTGTTGCTCAGGCGTGTTAGTAAAAACATAATGCGGAATGTAATGATCTCTCAAATAATCGAGCACCGAAGGGGTTGCATCATTCGCGACAAAGAAAAACTCCTTGTCCGTCATATCGGTGTACTTATAGACCTGCTCGTAAACAAATTTAAGCCACTCCACACTTTTATAGACCAAACAAACAATTGAGAATCTTGGTTTGAACACTTCTGCCCGGTATTCTTCCACATAGGCTAAGGACTCAGCAAAGGTTAGGGGTTTCGGTTCGTCGTCATCCAGCCAGAGACCCTCGGGGAAGAGTTCTTGAGGGACTTTGGCTAGGGCCAGTTTTTCCTCGCTGATTAAACGATCCAGCATATCGTACCCACGTTGGCCGTGCGACTTGTACACGAGATATTTATAGGCTAACCGCTGCTTTGAGGAAAAACCATAGTGCAGTACCTGAACGTCAAGCGTCCACTTCACGGAACGAATCGTCGAAGGATAGAGGGGTTGATGGAGTCCAGGTTTTGTGTCATTAAAGCAAATCCCTGGAACAACTCGCCAGAGTCGGCAAAACCAACCTTTGTCATATAAACTGTCTAAACGTTGCCAAGAATAGCTACGCCAAAGGTTAATTTCATGCATGTTCACGGCATCATACTGATGTTCGTCACAGTGGGCACACAGTTCCTGAAGCTTCTCGGCGGCATTGGCGGTTAATACTTCGTCGGCATCCAACCACAAAATAAAGTCCGGCTGTAGCTTTAATGCCTCTTGTAGCAAACGTTGCTTATGACTGCGTTCATTAACGAAGTCATTTTTTGTCCCTCTAATCACATAGGGGGTTTGGCTCAGCAAATATTCATAACTGCCATCCGTACTACCGTCATCATAGACCACTAATTCACTCACTATCGGTCGAATATATTGAACAAAGCGTTCTAGGTTGTCTTTACATAGTTCATTATAGATTTGACAGATACAAACAATCTTATAGTTCTTCAACGCAAAAATTCTCCTTCTTCGCTAAAGTTTTGTCCCACCATCAAATGATGCCTTCTTAACAAGCTTTCGGTTTCTGCACAGGTCATGAGAAAATCGCCCGAACTATACTCTTTGGACAACGCCTGTTGGCCCGGCTCTTCTGTAAATAGTTCCGGGAGCATTGGCTTAATTGCATAATAGTCGCCCCGATCATAGGCACGCCAAGCCTCTTCTTCAGACACTAAGACTTCATGAACTTTTTCTCCCGGACGGATTCCTGTATAGTCTATTTTGATCTGCCGATCTTCAATCAAAGCCTTAGCGACATCGACAATGCGCGCCGCAGGAATCTTCGGAATATAGATTTCACCGGGTTTTGCCCCTAAAAGGACGGCAAAAATGGTGTCCACCGCACTTTCTAAGGGCAATAAGAATCTCGTCATCTCCTTGGTCGTGATCGTAAGTGGGCCGCCGCGCTTAATTTGCTCATGAAATAAAGGAATCACCGAACCTCGGGAAGCCAGAACATTACCATAGCGTACACAAATAAACCTTGTTTTAGGCAGCATTACATTGGCCGTGATGAAGATCCGCTCTTGCATAGCCTTAGAAATTCCCATGGCATTCACCGGTTTGCAGGCTTTATCTGTCGAAACCCCAACCACTGTTTCAACATTAAGGTCATTTTCACCTATCGCCCGAAGAATATTTTCAGGACCGAGAATATTAGTCCGTACCGCTTCAAAGGGAAAGTACTCGCAAGACGGAACCTGTTTGAGGGCAGCGGCATTGATCACAATATCGGCGTCCCTTAACACGGAACAAACGGAATGATAATCCCGAATATCTCCTATTCTAAACTCGATTAACCGAGCAAAATTGTCGTAAATCACTTCATCTGTCACTTTTTGCTTATGCTGGTACTCAACCCTCATGGCATGCTGCTTGGCTTCATCCCGCGAAAAGATGATAATTTTCTTAGGAGAGCCAAGTTCTTTCGTCAAGAGCCGGCGGGTTAACACTTTGCCGAGTGACCCAGTGCCCCCGGTAATTACAATCACTTTGTTATCAAAAATCTTCATTTATATCCCCCTTGACATCACTTTTGATAAGGTCCTTGTAAATAATCCAGATACATACCTCGTATCAGATCTGGCCAACTCGGCGGATTATAGCCCGTAACGGAACGGAATCGTGATGAGTCCAACGATCGATCGAGTCGAACACGGTTGTCTGCTTCAATTTCATGAGTCATACCGTACTGTCCCTTAATCAGTTTTAGCAATTCAAATTTGGAGATTGGCTCTGAGGATACGTGGTAAAGCCCCATCATGTCTGAATTAGGGATCACGTAATCCCGAATAATTCGGGCTAATTCAAGCGTCGGAAAGCCGGAATAGATCACCTTCCGGAAGCCACTCACCTTTTTCTCTTGGCTTAGAAACCATTCCACTAAACCGAAGTTGCCTTTTAATTCATGCCCGATAATTGAGGTGCGTAAGGTAACACAAGGAGGGTAAGCAACTTCCCCAAGAAATTTGGTTCTGCCATAGAGATCATGGGCATTGGAAACATCGCTTTCCGAATATCCGCCTTTTTTCCCGTCAAAGACACAATCTGTACTGACATGAATGAGCCGCGAACCTATCCCACGGCAAAGCAAGGCGACTTTGTGCGGTAAAAGGGCGTTCATCATGATCGTGGCCAGCGGGTCCTGGGCCTCTGGCAGCTGTTTAATCACTCCAGTACAATTCACCACGAGGTCTGGTGAGACATCCGTCATAACGTACGTCAGGGCATCTTGATCTAAAACATCAACGTCTCTATGCACCTTCTTCATCCAATCCGTCGGTAACCAACCGGCTAACGCCTGGGTAGAGCGGACCGTTGCATAGACATCAAGTTTAGCATCTTCTGACAGATAGCGAAGCAGGGTATGACCTAACATCCCTGACCCTCCCAAGATCAAGACCTTAACCTTTCTCATGTCCTATTCATGCTCCTTATTTATAGAAACTTTCGCTGCTCATACATCTCTTTCGCCTTTTCTAGGTCAGCCATTGTCCCAATATCAAACCAGAGATCCTCGCTTTCATAGCTGACAACTCGGACCTGTCTGGAAAGAAGTTGCTGAACGAGTTCTGGCATATCATAGCGCTCATTGTCTGGAATTAACGATAGTACCCGCTTGTTAATGACGTAAATGCCCATACTGGCCCAATAGTTAATGGTAGGTTTTTCTGTATAGGTGGTTATTTGACCATCCTTCGACTCTAAGACTCCGAACGATGAGCTGATAGACTTCATCTGTACCGCCACCGTCATATCTGCCTGCATCGCTAGATGGTGTTCATACAACACTCGAAAATCTAAAGTGGTTAATTCATCCCCATTAATAACTAAAAAATTGTCCTCTAAATCCTCGACCCTTCTCAATGGACCCGCTGTCCCTAAGGGCTCGGTTTCGATTGAATATCGAATGGTTAAACCAAAATAACTGCCATCCTGGAAGTAGAGTTTTATGAAATCGGCAAGATATCCCAGACACATGATGATTTCATTAAAACCAGCCCGCTTCAGTTGGTGCACTAAAATCTCTGCGATCGGTTTGTCCCCAATGGGAAAAAGGGGCTTGGGTAAAATTCGGGTATACGGATCTAGTCGTGAACCTCTACCACCCGCTAAAATAATAGCCTGCATTTCATCCCCCCTCTTTATATTAGTATTTTTACAATGTCAGATTCCCTCTTCTACCAGTGTGAGTGATACCAGCAATACCAGCAATATCCCCTATTTGTAGTTCAGGTTAGTTTTCAATTTTACTATATTTGATATTTACCGATCTGGAATCGATTCATATGAGATGCAATCCAGGCTACCGTCTTTTTGATCCCTTCTTCTAAAGAGACATCCGGTGCCCAACCTATGGTCTCTTTCGCTAACCGATTATCCGCTAAGAGACGGCTCACCTCGCTGCGGCTGGGACGAACTCTCGTTTCGTCTACAACTATTTGGGCCGTACTTTGGACCGTATTGATAATAATCTGAGCAAGTTGGCCTATCGAAATTTCTCTTCCTGAACCAATATTGAGGACCTTGCCAAACCCCGCTGGAGATAGTGCCGCTTTAATAAACCCCTCCGCCGTATCTGTGACGAAGGTAAAGTCACGTTGAGTCTCCGTATTTCCAAGGCGTATTTCTTGACAGGCTAAAGCCTGCGTAATCAGCGTTGGTATAACGGCCCGGGCGGACTGTCGCGGTCCATAACAATTAAAAGGCCTGACCGTGACGACCGGTAAATCATAGGAGGCATAAAAGCTTTCGGCTAACTTGTCTGCTCCGATTTTACTGGCTGAATAAGGGGACTGACCCTGAAGCGGGTGAGACTCATCAATTGGAACATAGATTGCTGATCCATAGACCTCACTCGTTGAAGTGTGCACGACTCGCTCTACTCCATTGTCACGTGCTGCCGTCAGAACATTGAACGTCCCCATGATATTGGTTTCCACGACCTCGCGAGGGTTTTTATAGGAATACGGGATCCCCACTAAAGCCCCTAGGTGAAAAACAGCGTCACACCCTTTCACCGTTCGATCGATCACATCCGCATCGCGTAAGTCTCCCGCGATTATTTCAAGCTGGTTCAGTAACCGAGGCTCTAAATCTTCGAGGTTCCCACGACCATCTCTGGAATTATAGCGGATAAAGACACGAACCTTTGCTCCTGCTTTGACCAAGGCCTCAGTCAAATGACTGCCAATAAACCCACCCGCACCGGTGACCAAAACCTGTTGTTGCTCCCACATTACACTCTTCCATCCCCTCTGCAGCACTAATTGATATATCGTATGTCAAAGTTTGTATATCTGACACCGGTGCACTAATGCAAGTTGGGGACCGTTGCTAAACCGATTCCTTTACGTGTGCTAAGACCCTCAAATACCTCGGCGCAAGCTGTCCCCACTCAAACGTTACAGCCCGCTCCCTGCCCCTTATAGCACATGACTGCAAAAGGGATGGGTTATCGAGGGCAGTCTTTAATACGCCCGACAACTGTTTTACATTACCCGCTTCAAACGTGAGAGCACAGCCGTGAGAAACTAATTCTGAGAGCCCCCCAGTTCTTGACGTAATCAAAGGGGTCCCTATGGCCATTGCCTCTAAGGCTACCATTCCATAAGCTTCCCGCCGACTTGGAACAACCAGACAACCTGCATGCCCCATCCTGTGCCTTACCTCAGAGCTCGGTGCCCAACCGTGGAACTTAACCCAATCACCCAGCTTCTTCGACTGAACAAGCTTTTTCAAGTAAGCAACATAGTAATCCAGTCCTTTGCCAACAATATTTAGGTGTGTTTGCCGCCCGTTTTGGCGTATTATAGAAATCGCCTGAATCAAATCTTCTAACCCTTTGTATTCCACCAACCTACCCACATACAGAAACTCGTTTACGTTCCCTGCTTGCCAACGTTCTGTTGGCAAGGTAATTCCAAGAGGCAGAACCTCTGTTTTATAAAGGTATTGAGGGAAACGCTCCGCCAGATAGTTCCGTTCACTCTGACTGATTAGGTGAATGCAATGACAACGCATGAGTAGTTCTTCTTGAATTTTAAACTGCGCTTGCAACTCAGGCTCAGGTCGATCCTCCAACTCCTTGCGCAAGAAGGAATAAACCGAATATAGGATTGGTATTAGCCCTCCTGAAAGAGTATAGGCCAAGGGGGTAAAATTAATGGCATGACTATGAATAAGATCCCATGGCTGATTTAGCTCAGGGAACTCATGACGTACAACATCTGTTTTAATCATCCCTAAATAGCCAAAGTAGTGACTATTGCGAGGTAATCCTAAGACTTTAATCTGGTGCCCCCTTATGTCCCACCTGGGTGCACTCCAATAACTGCGCGGAACAATGACCGTTTGCTGGATACCCATTCTATCCAACATATAGAGCATGCCTGTAGCCGCCGTTCCCGCACCACCGAAGACTTCTTCTTCAAATTCATTGGTTAACGATAACACCTTCAGAAGAATCACCCCCACATTCCATCCTATGCGACAAGCCTTAAAAGGTGATACGGTTCATCGCTACGTCCTTGCCGACAATAACAACTAAAGGGGTACCCTGCAATACCCCAATAATTTACACTCCCTCAATAAATGTACGCTGTTTTAATTTCTGAATAAGTAAAATAGAAGGCAAGTTTCCTCGCCTTCTATTTTACTTAATTTAGCTGATGACCTTACCCGAAATGTTAGCAGGACCAATGATGGTAATAGTCCCTTGAGCAGGCTGAAGGTTACGCGCAAATAATTGATATACGTGATGACCAGACAGTACATTCGTTAGAACAGCTTGGAACGTTGTTAAATTCTCTAGAGGTGTATCTCCTCCATCTTCAATGGATTCTTGGTTGATTGATGCGACCACTACGCCATCTTGTTGGATTGTGAGTTCAAGAATCGGTTGATCGGGTTCCGATATACTGACGTTCGTCACGATCCAGCCAATCGTTGTTAGCAATTCAATAAAGTTTTGTGGTTGAGGCACAAACAGACCAAATTCTAAAATTAGTTGATCCGTACCAGTCAACACAATAGCCGAAGAATACGCAAAGTTAGTTAATATGCTTCTGTTGTAATCTAAGAGAGCCATTTCCTTCCTCCTTTTAATAGTTGAAATGTGTCTTGTCCTTACTACTATATGAAACAGAAATATTTTGGGACATTTTTTAAGAAAATATAATAAATAGTATCTCAATACTCCCTCACGAACCTTCCCTGCCCTACAGGCATTCCGGCTCCTCACATACTCTACACATACGCACTTCCCAATCAAGCTCTCTAAACATATCTTAATTATAGATACCTTAGTAACTAGCACGAGGAGGTTACAAATGCCCACGATAATCTATCCGCCCTCAATCCCATGGAACTGGATGTTTCAGCGCCCACAACAACTATTGGGGCATTTTTCTGCTTCAGGACAGTCCGTTCTTTACGAAGACCTCGGCCACTTTCTTCAGCCAGGAACTAGGAGCTTATCCTCATCCCTGCTTCTCTGCCAAGGCATTTCCGCCATGACAATTCCCCATCCACGACCACGGATACTGTGGTTAACTGTTCCCTCGCATATTAATTTAACCCATGCCTATAATCCAGATCTCGTTATCTATGATGCTGTGGATGAGCCTAAGGAGGAATTCGCCAGTTGGCTACCCTATTACCCCACAATTCTTGAACGAGCTGATCTCATTTTTTGTAGCAGCCAAAGTATCTATGATTATTTTTCCAGTCGCCATCCCTATGTTTATCTTGTCCCAAACGGTGTGGATTACGTCCATTTCGCGCCACCACCTTATCAACGCCCACTCGATCTTCCCTCAGGAAAACCCATTATTGGTTACAGTGGAGCGATAGCCCCTTGGGTGGACTGGGAATTGCTCAACGTGGCGATTCGAGAAAACCCGGAATTCAACTTTGTTTTTATAGGAGCGCTCTTTCAGCTCAATAAATTCCCATTACAATTCAAAAATGTTTTTTATTTAGGCCTTAAAAATTATCGTCAACTTCCGGCATATCTTCATCAATTTGACCTTGGGCTGATTCCCTTCCTTCAGACAGAAATGACCAAAGGGTGCAACCCCATCAAGCTCTATGAATATTATGCCTCAGGAATCCGCGTTCTCGGGACACCACTTCCTGAACTGCTTACTGTACCAAACATCAATCTAGAAAGTAACCCCCCATTATTCTCCTTGCGCCTACGTCATTTAATAGAAGAGAAGGATTCCTGCAAGGCAAAACGAATGGCTTACGCCCAAGCAAATGACTGGAGTGAACGGTCTGGGAGGATACTTCAAGCAATTTTTTCAAGACTCATAGAAATGAAAAATGGCGTGTAACACCCTACTCAAAGCATGAATAGAATACCTTGAGTTCCGCACATCCCTACGAGTTTTCTGTATTTTAAAAAAGGGGGGAATACACACATGCTTTTCGAAACCCATGCTTGGGTAACACTCGACAACGCCGTCGCAGTATATAATGTATACAGCTATGGGCTTGTCGCTACCATTCCAGTGGGGATTGCACCCGCTTTCCCAAAACGCACACCGGATGGTATAAAGGTTCTAGTCCCTAATTTCGGGAGTAACACTGTCTCTGTCATATGTACAGCCGGAAATCTTGTCTTAGCAACCATTCCAGTCGGACTCGCACCTACATCCGTAGCAATTGACCCAACCAGCACAACAGCTTACGTTACAAACTCTGGAAGCGGAACTGTATCAGTTATTAGTATTCCAACGGCAAGCGTTGTCAGCACCATTACCGTTGGCTCAAGTCCTGTTGATGTAACCATGTCCCGTGATGGCAGCCGTGTCTACGTCAGTAATAGTGGCAGCAATTCAGTCTCCGTCATCAACCCATTAACTAATACCGTCATCACAACGATCCCCGTCGGCACTTCACCCAATGGTATGGCAATTAGCTTAGACAATACAAAACTATTTGTCGTCAATAGCGGCGACAACAACGTCAGCGTCATCAGCACTGCCACGAATGCCTTATTAAGCCTAATCCCAGTAGGTTCAAATCCTCAAAAAATTGCCGCAAACCCAGTCAATCCACTCTTTATGTACGTGACCAACTATGGATCGAATAGCGTAAGCGTACTCTCAACAGCCGGTCTTAACGTAATTACCACAGTACCTGTGGGAATTAACCCTCTAGGCATCGATGTTACTGGGGACGGCACACAAGTATGGGTTGCTAACGAAGGTGACAGCTCGATTAGTATCATTAATACCATGACAAATACGATTGCTGCTGCACTTCCCACCTCATTCCCACCTCGGGGCGTTACTGTCGGAAGAGTTGGATCAGCTTTGTCACCGAGTGACCCCATTGACCTGACAGACCCTTATCAACTCGAAGAAATCACAGAATCGGTCTGTATCATTGTGGAAAAAGTCTACGCTAGCTGTCAACAAAGGGAATGCTTCCCAGCCTTCACAGTGCTTCTGCCTACCGGTGGTATCCCTCCATTTACCTTTATCAGCATGACCTTTTCAACAGGTGTGATTCTTCCTGGCAGTGTCGTCATTACACCAATTCCAGCTCGGCCAAACTTCTCAAGAGTTCAATTCACAATTCAAATCCCGTATACCTTAACCTTACGTGATTCAACCGGAACCCTATTCACCCTTACCGGAAACCTACCGGATATCAACAAAGATATCATCATGTACTTCCCACCAACTCGATCAGAATTCGACTTCAACTTACGCGTCGAAACGAGAACGGAAGTCTTAACTAGCCCATTATTCACGTTAACATCTATTCAACTTGCCATTGGTAGCTTTGTCATAGCCAAAGTCACCGGCTTAGTTCAACTCCTCGTTCCAGCCTTCGGCTTCTGCCCAGAACCTCCATTCTGCGAAGAATTCCCGGATATCCCAGAAAATCCATGTATCAATTTCTTTGACATCACTCTTACTCCATTCCCAAGTGATTTCTTCCCACCGCAGCAAGATACTTGCAGATAACGATCTTGAGTTGTATTCACCCTTTTCTTCAATAAATGTTGCCCTAAAAAGAAAGGGCCGTCCACAACGGTCCTTTCTTTTATACGAGTAATAAGTATAACGAACATTATACAATTTCCAGAAACGTAAGTTTACTTGGTTGGATCACTTATTATGATGAAAACAAAGGAAGTGATCGTATTGGCTTTTGTAAATAAAACCTCTCTAACTCCACTTCTCCTAACTTACGACAACGAATCAACGTACCTACACATCGATCCTCAGGGATGTGCTCTTTTCGGCGCAGATATGACAGAACCCTTCTATCGACTTCAGGAACCGCTTCTTTTAGCCCATGGAATCATGACGGATCCTAAATCGATTCATCTGGTCGTCTTGAAAACAAACGGAGAACTCTGTTATACACTTATCTCTGACACCTCAACACCCCAGACAACCCTAATTGCCAAACTGGATGTACGCTCCTTAAGATACCGACGGCTCTTTCTTTTTCCACAAGGCAAAAACATACATATTTTTTACGCCCATACTCATCAAGCCCTTCGGGATCTCTGGCGTATCGAACACCGATATTGGGACGGATCTACTTGGCACAGTGCTCATATGGGAGAAGTTGTTCATCCCCGCGAACCCTTTTACCACGTCAACCTCGACAGTCAGGGGAACCTTCATTTATTGACGGTCACCTTCCAAGGACAGCATTCTCTCCTTTTTACCAACCGGTTCAACGCAATGTTTCACATATGGGGATCTCCTACGGAGACCTTAAAACTCTCAGGTGAAGTTGTAGATATGGCTGCACTCATGACGTCGGATAACGTTCATCATCTTTACTGGGTTGTAAAAGCTTCCAATGGACAATTCGAAATTCGCTGGGCACATCAGACAGATGCTCATGAATTGGCGAGCACTTGGCACCTATCACCCGCTCCCATAAAGACGTTCAATCCTCCCTGGAAAGGTATTGGGGCTTTAGAGAATAATGGGGTTGTATGGCTACTAGCCCATACAGGGGAAGAAGTCCTCATGCAAAACGATGGTAAGGGCTGGAAACTGATTTCCTCCCATACCCCCTTCCACCAAGCTCTAACTTGGGTGCATAAGGGTAAGAGAAATTCTCATCAGACTTATTGGTTGGAAGATCAAGCTGAGCGACGAATTCCTGCTTATCACTGTGAGTTAGGCTTCACCCCAAAAAAACAAACTGTCCCTGAGACCTTTCATCTGACATCCACCTCAGCGATTTTCCCTACACCTTCGCCTATCCCAGCTTTCTATCCCGACCTAACAGCGCCTAGCAGTAACCGAGTCCCGTCACTGGTTGTGCATAATAACTCGACCATGCCGCCTGAAGAAATCCTTCAACTCGAACCATTACAAGATAACAACGAACTCTATCGTTTGGTCTCCACTGTCGCCCGTCTCGAAGAAGAAAACGCCGAACTCCATCGTTTGGTCTCCACCGTTGCCCGTCTCGAAGAAGAAAACGCCGAACTCCTTAGTTTAGTTTCTACCGTTGCCCGTCTTGAAGAAGATAATAAGAACTTAAGTCATATCCTGCAAAACTCATTTGCTAGATACGACCAATTTTTCGAGGTCATTTCTGAAAATACTCTCCAAACCAAACAAGAAGTGGCACTCTCCATCGCTAAAATTCCTTTTGAAGAGCTTGCGACAGTTAAGGAAGCCACGTCGAATCTTGAAAAAGAAACACAAAGCCTGTCCCAAATTCTTCGGGTTATGCTGGGCAAACAGGAGCAGAACGACTCCTCACTTGAAACACTGAAGACTCAACTATGTCAACTCCAAACGGAGAAAGAAAACGATAAGAAAGAAGGTTTTTGGAGCAAATGGATCACATAGATTTAAAATCTAACCTTGCTACAATTCTTTCCAAGTATCCTCAAACTGCCGCTACCCTAAAAAAATTCGGTATTCCTACATCCGGTTGAGGGGCCGCAAAGTTACTCAATATGAGCGTTGAGCAGGCTGCCCAACGATACCGACTTAACCCAGCAACTCTGATCAAATCCTTAGAGGTTGTGATTGAACAATCTAACCATCAATGGAGACAATCCTGATGAAGATTCTGTTTCTTAATGATTCATCTCTATTAACTCATGGCTTAGCCTCTGGTTTTTCCCCAGCCGATGAAATCCGTTATCTCCCAGTCCACTTGGCGGACTGGGAAGATCGCTTGAGCATGATGCTTCAAACCTGGAAGCCTGACTTTGCTGTTGCTGAGGGTGTTTCGATTTCTACCGTGGCAGGGAGACTCTTTCCCCTTTTACGACGTTATACTCTCCCACTTGTCTATTGGGCTATCGATGATCCACCAGACTGGCGCCGCATGTCCCGACCCTTGGCCCGCGGGGCAAAACTGGTTCTGACCCCAGCGGTGGAATGTCTACCCCTTTATCGGCGAGCGAGGATCCACGCCCTTTATTTCCACTTTGCCTGTAATCCAGCCTTTCATCATCCTGTTGAACCATCGCTGGAGTATACTTGCGATTTGCTACTCGTTGCTAATTACTATACCTCGTATCCTCAAAGGAGAATTGGGCTTGACACCATTCTAACTCCCCTCCGAACAGGTCCGTTTCATTTGAAAGTTTTCGGTAACGAACACTGGCTGGCGAACACGGACCATTACACGTTGCCCCCGGAAATCTACCAGGGATATTTGCCCTATGAGCTGTTGCCCTGTGCTTATTCTTCGGCCAAAATTGTTTTAGGCTTACACTCGGTGATAGACTCACCCACCATGATGAGCATGCGAACCTTTGAAACCTTGGGATGTCGAGCATTTTTTCTGACCCACTGGTCCCCAGCCTTGGAAAACATGTTCAAAAACCATGTCCATCTCGTCTGGAGCCGCCATCCGGATGAGACGTTAGAGCTTGTACGTTTCTACCTAAGCCGAGAGGATCTTCGCTTAAAGATTGCCCGTCAGGGGCAGGAGGAAGTGTACAGCAAGCATACCTATCAACACCGCATCCAGTCGGTCCGAACTGCTCTGGAAAGATTATAGATGTATCTTCTATTAGACTTACTTACATTGTTTGCTTAAGTACTTTTGGGAGGAGTTTCAAAGAAATGAAAGTACTTTTCCAAGTGCGCCCAGACTTTATGAAAAACCCTGCTGGGGATACCGTCCAAATGGTTTCGACCGGGCAAGAACTCAAAAAACTAGGCGTTGAAGTGCATTTATCCGCTGATCCCAATCTTGATCTGTCTCCTTATGACGTAGTACATATTTTCAATATCACCCGCATTAAAGAAAGTTATTTGTACTTTCTCAATGCCCGAAAACAAAACAAACCGGTGCTCGTTTCTCCAATCTATTGGCCTCCCGACGCTTACTTTAAACGGGAAGGTGCAAGCTCCAATGCCCATGCAGTCTGGAAACATATGCAACCCATGCGAGCTCGCCTTGTGGGGGAATGTGATCTCTTACTCCCCAATAGTCAGCTTGAAATGGACGTTCTCCGAAAGGACTTTCCCAAGTCGGTTGCTTATGAGGTGATTCCAAATGGGTTTCCAGATTCCTTCATCGGTGCAACCCCTCAGCTATTCCAAGAACAGTTTCCTGATATACCTAAGGTATTTGTGCTCTGTGCCGCTAGGATATCTCCAAGGAAGAACCAACTTTGGTTAGCCAAGGCCTGTCAAGACCTGGAACTTCCGCTCGTTCTTCTAGGGCCTGTTAATGACCTGACTTATTATAAAAGTGTGACATCTTATTCAAACGTTACTCATCTTGGTACTCTGCAAGGTGCACTTCTTGCCTCAGCTTATTCAGCTGCCAAAGCTCATGCTTTGCCCAGTTGGTTTGAAACCCCAGGCCTATCCAGCTTAGAAGCCAGTGCCTGTGGCACAGTTGTAATCTCTACGGACCAAGGAAGCCCCAAGGAATATTTTCAAGATATGGCTCTCTACGTACACCCACTCAATGACCGAAGCTTACGTACCGCACTCGAGCAAGCGTTCAATGCCTCTCCGCTGCCCTTAATGCAACACGTTCATTGCCATTATTCTTGGTCCAAAGTTGGCAAGCTGACCTTAGAGACCTATCAAAAAGTTCTTAGCACAACTCACCTTAGTTAAGACTCTAAGACAATCAATAGCAGAGTAAAAGGCCAATGCCTTCTTCTCTGCTATTTGACTTTGATGCGATCGATATCTCTTCTGATCGACCATGCTGTTATCTTAGATGATGCCAGTGAGGACAATACAGTCGAGCTATGCCAAGAGATCCTTCAGGGAATTCCCTTAACCCTTTTCTCTAACAAAGAACCCCTGTTCCATAACGAAATTCTCCTTCGGCGACAACTCTGGGAAATGGCCGTAAAGACTAACCCAGAATGGATTGTCATCTTGGACGCAGATGAACTATTCGAAGAAAACTATCCAGAAAAGCTGCGAGAGTTATTATCAAACTCTCCCCAGGTCGATTATCTGAGCTTTCGTCTGTATGATTTGTGGACTGAAACCCAATATAGAGACGATCCACTTTGGCAAGCCCACAAATGGTATCGGCCCTTTATCGTGCGCAATATTCCTAACTTCCAAGCCCAATGGCAAGAAACCCCCCAACATTGCGGAAGGTTTCCTAAAAACATTATCGGGCTACGCGGGAGCACAAGCCCTCTTCGAATTAAACACCTTGGTTGGGTCAGACCCCAAGATCGTTTAGCAAAATATTACAGATATAAACAACTCGATCCCAACGGCACTTATGGTAATCTAGAACAATATCGCTCCATCTTGGATCCCAGACCGAATTTAGTTGCATGGAAATGTGAGTAATAACGCTACGCTTACCTTGGACGGCGCACATGAAATGTGCCGTCCCCTAGACGTCTCCTCGTACTCCGTTCTTCGTTCTTCGTTCTTCGACCCAAGCCCGGGACGCAGTGTGACACGAGTGCGACGTCTATACGTAAGCAGCCCGCAAACTTCCGTGTAAGCGACCCCAGACACGGGGCTGAGCACAGGACGTTCGAAGCCGGCAACTGAGCCATGGATGGCGAATTTGCCACGATAGTCCCCAGTGGAGATTATCGCCGTAGGCGTGTTCTTTAAAATAATACTATCGCCGAAGGATGTACCCCGATCCCCCTTCAGGAGCTTACGCGGTTAGTTTGCTCTGCGTCGTATGTACCGAGCGCTGTGTTACACAAGTCCCTCCTGCTATACCTGACCCTGAAACCAAACCACTAGCACATTTGAAGATTGGGAACGATAACTCAAGCGTACATAGCGTAGAAAGTGATTTGGCGTAAAGACAGCAAGCGACCCAGGCAATATCTCGCATTCCAAATTATCAGCAGTCCAGGTAACTCCATCAGGACTAATTTGCAGTTGAACAATTGCACCTTCCGCTCCAGTATTATGAACTCCATAAGAATAGACACTCACTTCTGATACATCTTTAGGCGTGGTTGAATCGAAGACATTTAGAGCAGTTACCGTTTCCACACTTTGAACATACGTCCTACCGGACATATTAATTCGAAGTAAACCCTCTAACGTAGATGCGATTGGATTTCCATTACTACTGTAAATTTTAATACCATCGCGAGTAGGCGTTAAATCCCGCAAATCAGCTTTTATCGGTGTTC
>CAKMJS010000083.1 GCA_927405585.1 uncultured Desulfosporosinus sp. | reverse complement strand
ATACTGTAGGGCAATTCACGAATTGCCCTTCGGGTTAAGGGCTTTCCCCAGGAAAGGGTTTATATTAAAAGGTGGGTGTTACAGTGTTTGGAACCATAGTCAATACAATTGCAATAGTGGTTGGAGGATTAATTGGACTTTTATTTGGACAAGCATTTCCCGAGAAAATTAAGAAAACGGTTATCCAGGGTATAGGGCTAGCCATCTTACTCATTGGTGGTAGTATGGCGTTACAGACGAAAAACCCATTAGTCATTATTTCGAGTCTGGTGTTAGGTGGGATAATCGGAGAATGGGTAGACATTGAGCTCCGATTACAGAACTTAGGTCAGTGGATGGAACGGAGATTCGCAAAGAAGGGTCAGGGGACAGGTTTCACAAAGGCATTTGTCACAACAAGCTTAATTTACTGTGTTGGAGCAATGGCTATAATGGGTTCCTTAGAGAGCGGGCTAAATGGGAATCACAATATACTTTTTGCGAAATCGATGTTAGATGGTATTACAGCACTTATCTTTGCATCTTCAATGGGAATCGGAGTATTGGTATCGGCACTACCAGTTTTTCTATATCAGGGCGCTATAACGATTGCAGCTGGACTACTCCAAGGAATTCTATCCGCTCAAGTTATAGCGGAAATGAGTGCGACTGGAGGTCTCCTTATCTTGGGAATAGGTTTTAATATACTGGAATTAAAAGAGATAAAAGTGGGTAATCTATTACCAGCTATATTTATTGTTGTTCCAATAACCCTTTTGTTCACTAAATTTCAACTGGGTATGTAAAAGACCCCGTAGAAACCGCTAATTACTATCGGATTTAGAAAGGAATAAAGCTCTGAAGGTAGATCATATGAGGAGGAAAACTATTGGATATATCGTTGTCTATACTTGAGGACATTATGCCGTTGGTTTGGTGGGGGATAAGTGCCTTAGCATTAATTTTAGTAAGTGCATTTCTGATAATAATTATATTGTATCGCAAACTTAATCGTAAAATGAAAGACTTTGAGTCATTCTCATTAACCTTACAAACATTTGCCTCAGGGCGTCATTTAGATACAATTTTTCATGAATATAATCAAAAACTGGCTAACCATGAGCAACTATTTCTTAAAAATGACACAAGACTCTCAGTAATTGAAACACGATTGCGTGTAAGTGTAGATCGAGCAGAGTTACTGCGTTTTAGGGCATTCGAAAACGTCGGAAGTGATTTAAGCTTCGCATTAGCGCTCTTGAATCAAGAAGGCAGCGGAGTAGTACTAAGCTCGATCCATAATCGTGATGAATCAAGAGTGTACGGAAAACCAGTTATAGAAGGTGTGTCTACTTATTCTTTGACTGGTGAGGAAAAAGAAGTTATAGAACGAGCAATGCTTGGTAAGAAAATCTAAAGATTTAATCACTTTCCGCCTTAACTTTTATCCAATCGTAAGACTTCCACTTCTTCAAGTGGGAGTGGGTCTCCGTACTCTACTTCGGTGACGAAAGCCTCCAGTACGATAGGCTCCTGTGCGATAGTCTCCTGTGGAGAGTATCGCCGAAGCCGTGATCCCAGAAGAATTACCTAACGGTGTAGGATATGCTTTCGCCGAGCCGCCTTCCCAATAGAAACGCTTGGTGCTGAAGGGGTAGAGTCCTCTCGAAGACTCGATGTTCAGCTTTAGCTGGACGAGCTCACTAGCGGTTTAGACTATTTCACTCAGCACGTAGCACCTTTAAATAAGAATGAGTTATAAGACAGCTGATGTTTTCAGACATTCGCCATACAAGGTTCAGGCGAGTGTTTTGCAACACCATATATTCCATAAATCCTCCAACATTTACTATTCCAGTGATATGAGCCTCACCCACTTCGGGAAGTTGTTTATGAACACCGGCACCTGGTTTCAATGGTCCATCTGCTAGTGTTATGCACCCGATAGAATCCATTCTCCCGAGGCAGGCGTCAATGGCTATAATAAAGGGATTATCAAATGATTGGTGAATGTGTTGGATATTTTCCCTTAAGTTTGTGGCATGAACAGGCTCGTCAAGGGTGCCGTAAACGTTAAGACTAGGCAGATTAAGGCGTGAAAGATGTGTACCTATTAAAGGTCCTAAAGCGTCACCTGTTGAGCGATCTGTTCCTATGCACAAAATTACAGCGGGGCGTTTCCGTGTAGTTACAAATAGATTGGAAAGCCTAGTTTCCAGTTTTGCTTTTGCTGGATAGTCGTCAACATGTGCTTTCATTTTTTTAGGTTCTTGTAGTAATGAAAATAAATTCACAAGTTGCCCCCTACACAATAATTAATGATACATAATTAAATTATCTCCAAATATTTGTTCTTTTATGCATGATATTCCTATTCCAGCCATAAGCATGATGGCGAGGAGGGAAGTAAAATGCATTGGAAAACAACGTTTCAAGTAGCCGCAACCTACGTGGGTGCTGTCATGGGAGCGGGATTTGCCTCGGGGCAAGAAATTCAGCAGTTTTTTGTACGGTTTGGTCGGTGGGGTTTAGTCGGAATTGTTATTAGCGCAATTCTGTTTTCCCTCCTAGGGTGGGGTATGTTGGATTTACAGAAGCGATGGAAAATAACGTCATATCCAGAGTTTTTCGATCGTCTCCTCGGGCGGAAGTGGGGGCGCTGGGCGGATGGACTAGTGAGTGTCCTTTTGTTTGTGGGAATGATAGCAATGATTTCAGGGAGTGGAGCACTTTTCTACGAGTATTTTGGGTTCTCAAAGTGGTTGGGAATCTTCTTGACGGGTTCAATAATAACCTTAGCTTTATGGTTTCGAGGAGAAGGAGTTCTATGGATCAATTCCGTCCTTATCCCCTTAAAATTTATTATATGTTTAGGAATTGCCACTGCGGCAACATTACTAGCAACTTCTCATGAGGTAATGGGAAGTGGTGTAATCCAAAATCCTATTGTAAAAAACTGGGTATTCTCAGCTATATTATACGTCTCGTTCAATTTAACCTTGGCTATGGTAGTATTTGCTTCTCTTGGAAGGGATGTTCAAAGAGCAGGTGCTCGCTTGGGTGCAGTTTTTGGTGGGTTAGCACTTGGGGTATTTGCCTTCGTCATTGGAGCGGCACTGCTTGAGTTTCCCGACAGTTTAGGGTTAGAAATCCCCATGGTTGCAGTTGCTGGAAAATTAGGAGATTGGCCTGCGTTTTTTTACGTTATTGTCTTATGGTTGGCGATGATTACTGCAGCAATTGGAAATGGCTTTAGTATTGTGTGCAGAGTCGTTGATACAGGAATGCTTACTTATCGTAATGCAACGCTCGTTTTATTACTCCTAATTTTACCGTTAGCTGGCGTGAAATTTTCTAAAATAGTTCAACTAGTGTATCCACTATTTGGATATTTAGGGCTTGTGTTTTTGCCAACAATACTATATTTTTGGCGTAGATCAGAGAGTAGAAAATAATATTAAGGAAAACATCTATCAAGAATCTATTTACTGAAGCTTACAGAATAAAATATGGCAATAAGGGGAACAAAAATGGCTGAACGTCACTATTTAGTAGGAACTGCTGGACATGTAGATCACGGTAAAACAGAGTTGATCAGAGCACTTTCCGGTATGGAGACCGATCGCTTAAAAGAAGAGAAGCAACGAGGGATCTCCATCGAACTAGGATTCGCACATATGGCGCTCCCTAGTGGACGTCAAATCGGCATTGTGGATGTTCCAGGACATGAGCGGTTTGTACGTCAAATGTTGGCCGGCGCCAGTGGCATGGATATAGTGTTACTCGTTATCGCAGCGGATGAAGGGATCATGCCTCAGACCCAAGAGCATCTGGACATACTTACCTTACTCGGTATACCTAGAGGGATTGTGGTTATAAATAAGGTTGACCTTGTAGACGAAGAGTGGCTTGACCTTATGGAAGAAGAGATACGTGAGGAATTGAAAGAAACGGCTTTTTCTGGTGCGCCAATTTGTCGAGTTTCGGCACTAGCTGGTGTAGGAATACCGAGTTTGCTTCAAACTATAGATGGGTTGCTTTTAGAGGCAGAAAGCAAAAAATCAACCGGTCCAGTACGTATGCCAATTGACAGGGTCTTTAGTATTCAAGGCTTTGGAACCGTCGTGACAGGAACTCTTCATAATGGGACAGTTAAGCTAGGGCAGGAGTTGGCCATAGAACCCGGACATATTCTAGCAAAAGTCCGTTCCCTCCAAGTCTACAAAAATAAAGTAAGTGTTGCTGAGGCTGGACAACGGGTCGCGGTTAATCTCGCTGGGGTAGACGTTGCTGAAGTGGAACGGGGATCGGTACTAGTAATGCCAAATGTTTTCAAGGTGGGTCAAATCTTGGACATCAAGGTATTGAATCTCCCTTCGGCAGATAAACCTATAACACAAAGGCAACGAGTACGTTTCCACCTTGGGACGACAGAGATACTAGGGAGAATTCACCTTTTAGATCAGAAAGAACTAACCCCTGGACAAGAGGGATTTGCGCAAATTCTTTTGGAAGAGCCAGTTGTTGCGGCATCAGGAGATCGGTTTGTGCTCCGCTTTTACTCTCCGACTCATACCATTGCCGGCGGAAAAGTACTGGGGGTAGCAGATTTTAAGCAAAAACGCTTTAAACAAGCGGTTATAGCACAAATGAAGATAAAGGACCAAGGCGATCCGCTTGACCTCTTAGAACGAGAAATGGACGAGCCACGAACGGGACTTGAATTAGCGACACGTTTGCATCTCACTTCGTGTGAATTAGACGAGAGTTTAAGAGCTCTAGAGGAATCGGAACGACTAGAAATTTGGTTGGAGGATGAAACAAAGCTCTATTGGGGAACAGCAACAGCTGAAATTTGGCGGTCAAAATTAATTAATTTGATTAGCTCGTATGAAAAGTTGAACCCACTGCGTGGTGGGATCAGCAGAGAGGAATTAAAAACCCGTCAAGGGATTGCCTGGACACATCGTCGTTGGCAATCAATTCTAGAACAAGGCTCAGTTAGAGGGTTTTATCGCATAGCAGGTAGCAAAGTCCAAACAAATGAAGGAGTAGAAATCCCAACAAGTACTTTAAAACGATTAGAAGCACTACGTGAAAAATGGGAACTAGTGGGACTAATGCCCCCTGACTTCATAGCAACTGCAGAAACTTGTGGTATTTCAAAGGCTGAAGCCTTGGAATATGCTCAGTATCTGTGTGAAACCGGGGAATGGACACATATTGATCAATTCTACTTTAAGCAAAAAGACTTGGGACCAGCCAAAGAACGTTTAATCCAGTTTCTTAAAGAACATGGTGAAATAGGTGTTTCTGAGGTACGCGAGATGTGGGGGACTTCCAGAAAGTTCACAGTTCCACTGCTTGAGTTCTTTGATAATCAGAAGATAACCAGGCGAAATGGTGATAAAAGAATATTATATTAATATCTTGTAATGAAACAGAATTTAGTAATTGACACAATGGTGCAACAGTTATAAAATAAATCATTGTTAGACAACTTTTATTCTACTATCTGTAGTATAACTGTTGCACTGATTTACTCTGTTATGGTTGCTAGATCTGTTCTTGTGATCACTTTCCTAGGTAAATCACTAATTTATTGGTCGGAGGTGTAGAGCTTAAGTATTAAATAGGATAAATGAGAAACAATTAAATTAAACAAATAGAATGATGGAGGTAAAGGAATGCGAAAAACTAAATCTTTAATTGTCATAGCAGCTTTGATGTTAGGTCTGGTGTCGGGTTGTGGTAGCACAGCAGCACCTAAAGCGGCTGAGGAAATCAAAATTGGCGGTGTCCTGGAGTTATCTGGGGGTGTAGCAACTTATGGGCAGTCCGTTCTCAACGCCGTTAACCTTGCGTTCGATGAACAAAACAAAAAAGGTGGAGTCCTAGGAAAACAACTTAAATTCATTACAGCTGACAACAAATCAGAAGCCGGAGAGTCAACTTCTGCAATTACGAAGCTCATTACTCAAGATAAAGTCGTAGCTGTGCTCGGAGCTGTAACAAGTTCAAATACAAAGGCAGCGGTTCCAGTTTCGGCAGACAATAAAATCCCTTTGATTACTCCGACGGCAACTAATTCGGAAGTAACTGTTAATAAAGATGGATCTTTAAATAAATGGGTATTTAGAAGTTGCTTCTTAGATCCTTTCCAAGGTAAAGTTGCCGCTAATTTCGTAACGGACACTTTAAAATTGAAAAAGGCTGCTGTATTTATCGATCAGAAAGATGACTATTCTAAAGGCTTAGCAGCTGAATTTTCTAAGGTACTGGAAAGTGCTGGCGGGACCATTACTCGGACAGAAAATTATGTTGGCGGGGATGTTGATTTCAAATCCACGTTAACTAGGATCAAAGCAAGTAATCCCGAAGTCATATTTGTCCCTGGTTATTACAATGAAGTGGGCTTAATTATTAGACAAGCTCGCGA
Source organism: uncultured Desulfosporosinus sp. (assembly GCA_927405585.1). Lineage (GTDB taxonomy): Bacteria > Bacillota > Desulfitobacteriia > Desulfitobacteriales > Desulfitobacteriaceae > Desulfosporosinus. The sequence continues at coordinate 17,069 of CAKMJS010000083.1, read as the reverse complement.
ATTAGGGATAACGGTTCCTTTTGTTGGTGGAGATGGCTGGGATTCTGCAAAATTACCTGAATTAGCCGGTGCAGCAAATCTCAATGATACTTATTTCGTTAATCATATGTGGGCAGCTGATCCAGCTACAAAGCCCTTCGTCGAGGCTTATACTGCAATCCATAAAGCGGAGCCCGATGCTTTAGCAGCCCTTGGGTACGATGCAGCCAAAATGCTGATTGCAGCAATCGAGAAAGCTGGAAGTGTGGACTCTTCAAAAATCAGGGACGCCTTGGAAGGCACTAAAGATTTCAAGGGAGTTACTGGTGTCATCACAGTTGATCCTGCAACTCACAATCCTGTGAAGAGTGCGGTAATTATTAAAATGGTTGATGGCAAGAAGACCCTGCTCACGCATGTTAATCCATAATACGAAGTCTTGAGCTAGAGTATTATGTGATTGCAAAAAAAGTATTGACTTAATCTATTACAAAAGCTAAGATATCTATAGATAATTTTTATACCCTGGGTAGTTTGAATAAGTATGAGCCCCAGTCACTAAGGTTTAGCGTTGACTGGGGCTCTTATTAAAGGATGGGAGTGTGAAGCGAACGCAAGAGTGTGGGCTTACGTTTTCGACACGCGTAGCACCTCGGTAATGGATTTATGTGGCCTAACGAATAGGCAGAGCTAATAGTATGTAACCATAGAGAGGGAGGGGACAGTTTTCACCCTCTCTCTTCTACTTTGGAAAGGTTTTGTAGAAAAGGGAGTGAATTTCAAGTGGATAGTATCACAACTCAGGTATTTCAGCAAATTATCAATGGATTATCTCTAGGAAGTATCTACGCGCTCATTGCCTTGGGCTACACAATGGTCTACGGTATCATTAAATTAATTAATTTTGCGCATGGAGACGTCATGATGGTGGGAGCCTATGCCGGATGGTTTGCGATTACAGCCTTGCATTTGCCTTTTTTGCCCGCCTTGCTCTTTTCTATGATTTTTTGTGCTCTATTAGGCGTAATAATTGAACGAATTGCTTATAAACCGTTGCGAAACGCCACCCGTATCGCAGCCTTAATCACCGCGATCGGGGTGTCATTATTCTTAGAGTATGGGGGCATGTTAATTGTTACGGCCCAGGTACGTACCTATCCTCCAGTCTTCCCTGCCACACAGTATATTGTAGGCGGTGTCTACTTCAAATACGGAGACATTGTCATGCTGGTAACCGCGGTCGTACTCATGGCTCTCTTGCATTTTACCGTTCAATACACGAAAGTGGGCAAAGCCATGCGTGCTGTTTCCTTTGATAAAGAAGCTGCTTTACTGATGGGAATTAACACGAATAATATTATTTCCTTTACGTTTGCAATTGGGTCAGCTTTAGCGGCTGCAGCGGGTGTTTTGATGGGCGTCTACTTCAATACTATTAACCCATTGATGGGGATCATCCCTGGTTTGAAGGCCTTCGTGGCTGCAGTGCTCGGAGGTATTGGGATAATACCTGGTGCAATGGTGGGCGGATTGATGTTAGGATTGGTTGAAGCAATTGTGAGCGGTTTAGGCGCTTCAACTTGGCGCGATGCCGTTGCCTTTCTCATCCTGATTCTCGTTCTTATTATTAAACCAAGCGGACTTTTTGGTAAAAACGTCCGTGAGAAAGTGTAGGTGAGTAACATGCGCAACTGGTTCAACCGCAAAAATAGTATCACACTCTTGGGGATTGTTCTTTTATATGCAGTTGTTCAAGGCCTGATCGTGTTAGATATTATGCCTCCTTTCTATATGCTAACGTTAATTCTGATCTGTATTTATATTATCCTCTCAACGAGTCTGAATTTGATTAATGGAATTGCTGGTCAATTTTCGGTCGGCCATGCAGGTTTTATGGCCGTTGGTGCATATGTTTCGGCGATGATAACAGTTCTCTTGAAAGGACCCTTGATTTTGGGGCTGTTAGCTGGGGCTACAGGGGCGGCATTGGCTGGCCTTATAGTGGGACTACCTACGCTGCGCCTTAAGGGAGATTATCTAGCCATTGCAACCTTAGGCTTTGGAGAAATTGTACGTATCGTTTTCTTAAACATGGACTTTGTCGGAGGGGCAGCAGGATTAACCCTACCAAAACAGATTACCTGGTCATGGGCTTTTCCATTAATGGTGCTGAGTGTTATTCTGATTAAAAACTTTGTTGGCTCAACACATGGCAGGGCGTGTATTTCTATTCGCGAAAATGAGATAGCTGCAGAATCCATGGGAGTTAACACGACAAAATATAAAGTAATGGCTTTTACAATGGGAGCTTTTTTTGCGGGCTTAGCTGGTGGTATTTATGCCAATTACATGTATATCATCCAACCCGGGACGTTTAGCTTTTTAAAGTCCTTTGACATTCTAGTGATGGTTGTCCTTGGTGGGCTAGGAAGCATCAGTGGAGCTATTGTGGGTGCCATCGTGTATACCTTTATTTCTGCATTATTAACGGGAATTCCAGAATGGCGTTTAGTTATTACGGCAGTGTTCTTGATCGTAATGATGATGTTTAGACCGACAGGAATAATGGGAACAAAGGAATTTAGTTTAAGTTTCCTGGGAAAGAAGGGTGATAAAAATGCCGCTTCTAAAAATTGAAAATCTATCTAAATCTTTTGGCGGTTTGAAAGCACTTTCAAATTTAGATATTGAGATTAATCAAGGGGAATTAATCGGTCTGATTGGTCCTAACGGAGCTGGGAAAACGACGGTCTTTAATATACTCACAGGGGTCTATGAAAAGACTGAAGGAAAAATGACGTTTATGGATAAAGATTTGAGTGGGTTGAAACCCTACCAAGTCACGCTTAGAGGGATGGCGCGAACCTTTCAAAATATTCGACTGTTTAATGATTTGAGTGTTATTGACAATGTTAAAGTTGCCTACCATCAAAGGACCTCCTATAGCTCGATTAGTGCGCTCTTTCGCCTACCAAGCTATTACTCGGGCGAAGAGGAAATGCAGCGCAAAGCAATGGAGTTACTGAAAATATTTAATCTTGCTGATAAAGCAGAAGAGACGGCTAAGAATTTACCTTATGGAGAGCAACGTCGCCTAGAGATCGCTCGTGCCTTGGCAACAGACCCCCAACTTTTGTTGCTCGATGAGCCGGCTGCAGGCATGAACCCTCAGGAAACCCATGATTTAATGAATCTTATTCGCTGGATAAGAGAGAAGTTTAAACTAACCATTCTTTTAATCGAACATGATATGTCCTTAGTAATGGGGGTCTGTGAGCGCATCTATGTATTAGATTATGGTGTAATTATCGCTCAAGGAACACCAGATGACATTAAACGCAATCCCAAAGTCATTGAGGCTTATTTAGGGGAGGAGGTTGTCTGATGCTTGTACTTGAAGATGTTAATGTATACTATGGCGCGATTCACGCTCTTAAAGGAATCTCCTTTGAGGTTAACCAGGGAGAGATAGTAACTCTTATTGGTTCGAACGGTGCAGGAAAAAGCACAAGCCTTAAGACGATTTCAGGATTGCTACGCCCAAAGACGGGTAAGATCACCTTTAAGGGCGAAAACTTGGCAATTGTTGCTCCGCAAACTATTGTGTCTAAAGGGATATCACAGGTTCCTGAAGGTCGTCGTGTATTTGCCAATATGACCGTTATCGAAAATTTGGAACTTGGGGCGTATTTGCGGAAAGACAAAACTGAGATCAGCAAAGCCCTACAACACGTGTATGAGCTATTTCCACGTCTTCTAGAACGAAATAAACAAATTTCCGGTACCTTGTCCGGCGGAGAGCAGCAAATGCTAGCCATGGGACGAGCTCTAATGTCTCGCCCGGAGCTCCTTCTCCTCGATGAGCCTTCTATGGGCTTAGCGCCCATACTAGTCAAGCAAATATTTTCGATTATTAAGGAAATTAATGCGAGTGGGACAACCGTTTTGCTTGTAGAACAAAATGCGCATATGGCACTATCCATCGCTAACAGGGCTTATGTGTTAGAGACAGGAAAGATTGTGCTATCCGGTGATGCTAAAGAATTAGCAGCCAGTGAAGAAATCCGAAAAGCCTATTTGGGCGGGTAAAATCATACTCCATAGACAAATATTAGTAAGTAATTGACTCAAGCGAACAACATCTATCTGATTATATGATATAATTAGGTAGATGTTGTTTATCCATTAAAGCGTGATGATACGTGCGTCGTACTACTTTTAATGAGACGCCAAACTTTACAATGAGAAGGGGGTAAAAAAATGTATGTACGCCAATTTATGACATCGCAGGTTTTTACAGTGGCACCAGATGAATCTATTGCAGACACTTTAGTCCTCATGCGAGAGAAAAAGATTGACCGATTACCGGTTATGGAAAAGGGAAAACTTGTTGGCTTTGTAACTGATGGGGATTTACGAGAGGTTTCACCTTCACCTGCAACGACCTTAAGTGTTTTTGAACTCAATTACCTCATCGCAAAAACCCCGATCCGTGAAGTAGCAATTAAAAAAGTCGTGACCTGTCACCCAGACACGCGAATTGAAGATGCAGCTTTGTTAATGCGGGAACATAAAATCGGTGGTTTACCAGTCATAGAAGAGGGTAAACTGGTGGGGATTATTACAGGATACGATATTTTAGATGCATTTTTAGATATCATGGGATCCCGGAGTCCGGGTGAGCGAGTTGTAATTGAAGCAAAGGATAAAATTGGTGTCTTGCTTGATATTGCTACGACAATTAAACAGTTTGAAGTTGATGTTACTAGTTTTGCTTTCTATCATCAAAAAGATAGTCGGATTCAGTTTCTTGTGCACCTACAGGGTGAACAAGTGAATGATGCGAAAGTGTCCTTAGAAGAAAAAGGATATCTTATTAAAAACTAAGACAGTTCTAGGCAATAAATCTACTAAACTAAACAAAGCTACTGAATGCTTAATCATTCAGTAGCTTTATTTAATTGCGAAATAGGATATAATATAAAGAGTTTAATTGGGTAGTGTTTTTAGAAGAAATGAGGAAATATTATGTATCTGTTTAACCGATCCATCACAATTAATGTCCGATCAGATGACGAACAAACGGTTACTGTGGATGGGTTTTTGCTGGACACTCACCATGAACTTTGTCTAACCCTCGGAGTTGACTTGAAGAGCAATACAATTACTTCTGCAAAAGGTCAATTTTGTCGTGTACCCCATACAGAATGTGAGCAGTCCCAACAACTAATTAACAATCTAATTGGGGTCAACTTAAACCATAATGTGCGAAAGCAGATTCAAGTGGCTGTAGGGTTGAACTATGGTTGTACTCATATAACGGACCTTACACTTGAGTGTGTGAAAGGATTACTCCAAGCTAGGTTCCGACTGATGCATCTGACTATGCAAGAAGATGAAATTAAGGTCCTTGTCCAACAGTATTTAGAAGGAAGTTGCATGTACTATAAATAAAACTTGGCTGGCGCCCGAAGACACTGTCTTCGCACGGATTAGCCTTCTTGCAGCCTTAGCGAGGCGGCCGCCTTAGTTGCACTTATGCTTAGAAAGTATATAACGCAAGTTTATACTTTCTGATAGTATAAAAAACCGTAGCGCTTTGTAGAAATCTTTACACTAGTGTTTTGGATTGGTATAAGCAATTAAGACAGTTTCATGCCCCTTTGGAGGGGTATTAAATTTGGATTCTAGAGCTTTAACTTCTTCAATTTGTTCTTTTGTTAAATCTGAGAATATGACATCTGATCGATTCATTGTTTCACATCCTTTCTACAAAATAATATCAAAGCCAACGGTAATTCATGTATTCCCCTACAGACCACAAAAGACAAATATTGCTGCTTTATTTCATTTTTATATTGACATTGTGCACAATTTTTAGGGATTTTATACTTTACTGATGGCTTAGGTAATAACTGTGAACTCCTCCGAACACTTCCTCTTGTAGAGGTAGGAGTCTGACGATTGGATAAAAGCGTGTTAACGTTAACGAAAGATTCACTTCCATAATCATCATGAATATGGTAGTATTATTGTCGACAATGGGGATGGATAGTGGCTGGTGCTGCTCCCGGACTTCAAATCCGCGTGTCGGGACGCAGAACGTTCCGAGGTGTGTTCGATTCGCACGCATCCCCGCCATAATCGTGGTTCGATATTAGTAGTTCGTAACTCGAAAGCCGAATACCTTAGTCGTGATTCGTAGTTCGTGCTTCGTGGTTCGAATATCAAATACAAATATGCGGCAGCTTTAAGCTGTTTTTTTTTATACAATCATGAGACTCCGACTTGTACAAGTCGGAGTGGTATCCCGCATAGCAGGATTTTCAATGCCTTAAATAGAATATAATTCAGTTAAGGCAGAGTAGAGAAGAAGACTTACCAAGTTAATAATAAGGGGGGACTTCATGAATCTTCTTGATATCTTAATTCTAGGGCTAATTCTAATAGGGGCATTACGAGGTTATCAGAAAGGTCTATTATCTAGCATTGTAAATTTTTTAAGTTACATTGTGGGTTTTTTAGTAGCGTCTTGGAAATACATGGTTGCCCTTCAGTGGGTTCAACAATATTTGCCACTTCAGCAATGGTTAGAGCCTGTGATCTATAAAGCGATACTTCCCTCGGTACAGTCCAAAGCAGCTTCTCTGCAGCATCAAGCATTAGGGAACATTTTAGGAGCGTTGCCTCAAGAATGGCGCAGTTTATTTGAGAATCTATCGGGTGTTCAGATGCCTCAAGCGATCGAACAAGTGACACATCGTTTAGCAGGGATGTTTACCGAACGTATCTTAAGTCTAATTGCCTTTGGTTGTGTGTTTTTTCTTGTGGTGTTTATTGTTCAGTTAGCTTTCTCTATACTCCTTAGACCCTTCGGCAGTTGGAGTGGATTGCTGAATCGTGGAGGAGGTCTTCTCTTCGGAGGGCTTAGTGTTCTAATTGGTTTGTCCGTTCTAGCGGGGTTATTCTCCCCACTTTTGCCCTTAGGTATTGGTGGAAGTTTTAGTGCGCTTATTCAGAGTTCATCCGTTTACCCCTATTTAGTGGAGATTTTCTATCAATTGGATCAAATGCTTGCAGCACAACTCAGTCAAAGATTGCTTGAACCACTGTCACAGGACCCAGGAGTTTGGTATTAATACATAAATCGAACAATGAAGTAGAAAACTTAACAGTAGGTGACATTGCCGGCATTGTCATTCTCAAGACTATTTTAGTGCGTAGAGGAGACGGTTTGATGAGTTCGAAAAAAGTTAAATTAGCATGGGACGAGCTTGTAATGTCCGAAAAGGAACGTCAAGCGATGGTTGAATACTTGGCCTTTCTCAGCGAAGGAAAAACTGAGCGGGAATCTTGGCAGCTCCTTGAAAAATGGGCTCAAAAAGCAGGTTTTATTGCGCTTGATGAGGTCGAGGAATTTAAAACTGGCCAAAAGGTCAGTCTAGCGGTTCGAGGTAAGGCTGGTATTTTGGCGATAGCAGGTAATCGACCGTTAAACGAAGGGTTTCGATTAGTGGCAGCACATCTTGATGCTCCTCGCCTAGACATAAAACAACGACCGCTTTATGAGGAAGAAGGATTAGCCTTTTTTAAAACACATTATTATGGAGGGATTAAAAAGTACCAATGGACCGCGCTGCCATTAGCTCTTCATGGTGTTGTTTTCCTGCGTGATGGAAGTAAAGTCGAAATCGTAGTTGGAGAAGAGGATGAAGACCCAATTTTAACGATTACTGACTTACTCCCGCATCTAGCAAAGGATCAATATGACAAGAAATTGCGCGAGGCCATTACCGGAGAGGGCTTAAATTTATTGCTCGGACATGATCCATCCAATCAAGATGGAGAAGAGCGTGTAAAATTGGCAATTCTTCATATTTTGAACGCTAAATATGGGATTGAGGAAGACGACTTAGTGAGCGCTGAGTTAGAGGTAGTGCCGGCTGGTAAGGCCCGTTATGCTGGATTAGATCGGAGTTTTATTGCGGGATATGGGCAAGACGACCGAGTTTGTTCTTTTGCAGCTTGGAAAGCGATTGAAGAGATTCAGCAGCCTGAGTGGACTACAATTGTTCTTTTTGCTGATAAAGAAGAGATTGGTAGCGATTCCAATACGGGCATGAAAGCACGCTATTTAGAAAACTTTATAGCAGAGCTAATCACCTTGCAAAATGGAAAGTATGATGGATTAATGGTCCGGCGTTCACTCGCTCGGGCTAAAGCTCTATCAGCGGATGTTACCGCTGGATATGATCCGAATTATGCTGACGTTATGGACAAACGAAATTCAGCCTTTCTGGGTCGAGGGGTTGTAATGAGTAAATACACGGGTTCTCGAGGCAAGTCAGAGTCCAGTGATGCTAACCCGGAATTTATTGCCGAGGTTCGCCGAATCTTTGATGAGGCCAAGATCTCTTGGCAAACTGCCGAGTTAGGAAAAGTTGACCAAGGTGGCGGTGGCACAATAGCCCAGTATATGGCTATTTATGGAATGGAGGTATTGGACTGCGGTGTTGGTATCCTAAGCATGCATGCACCCTGGGAAATATCTTCAGTAGCAGATGTGATTATGATGATGCGGGCTTATGGAGCATTTTTAGAATATAAAGATTAAAAGATAGGACAGAGGAGATTTATAACTATGAACGTCTCTTGGCTTTCAGAAAATTTTAGTGATTTTAGTTGGCAAAGCCTTGGTTTTTTTGCTTTAAATAAAGTACTTTATATTGTCGTTATCCTGGTTGTTGCACGTCTTGCATATGGAGTACTTATTTATGCGCTCAGGCGTATGTTGGTGGAACGAAAAGGAAGACATCTGTTAGATGAACGTAAAGCAAATACATTGTTTTCACTCATCCGAAGTACGTTATTTTACGTGATTACCTTTACCGTGCTTCTACATACCCTCCAACGAATTTTTAACTTTGATACAGGAACCCTGCTGGCTTCGGCGGGTGTTTTGGGAGTTGCCCTAGGTTTTGGTTCGCAGAGTTTGGTAAAAGACATCATTGGCGGTTTTTTTATCCTTTTTGAGGATCAGTTCGCGGTTGGAGAATTAGTAAAAGCGGGAGATTTTACCGGTACCATTGAAGAAACTGGGATTCGGACAACACAAATTAGAGCTTGGGGCGGGGAGCTGCACATCATTCCTAATGGGAGCATTACTGCAGTTACGAACTTCAGCAGAGGAAAGATGTTAGCTCAAGTTGAAATTCAGATTCCCTATGATGAAGATCTTGACCGAGCGATGGGCGTGATGAGCGCTGTATGTGAAGCAGTCAGCGCAGAGTTTGGAGATAAAATTATTGAAGCACCCACAGTCCAAGGTGTAACGCAGTTTGGTGAACGCAATGTTGTTTTACGGGTTATCGCATTCACCAAACCCAGTGAACAGTGGAGTCTAGAACGTGAACTGCGTCGTCGCATTCACAGCGCGTTTTTGAGAGAAGGAATTCGTACGCCACAGTTCCAAAGCATTATTGTAACAGACCCCATGAAACGTTCGGTAATGAACGAGCAAGAAGACGATACAATTAACCCAAGTTAACCATTGTACATGAGACTTATGACTGCCTCTATTGGAGTGAATGAATTAGATCGAGCTAGAGGCTAGGAGTAGAATGCGAATGGGCGAGGAGAACCACGATTAAGGGGGGCAATAGATGATACCGTTGAAGGTGGGAGATATAGTTCGTCTTCGAAAACCGCACCCATGTGGAAGTATTGATTGGAAAGTGATGCGAACGGGTATGGATTTCCGTATTCAGTGCTTAGGCTGTCAACATCAAGCCTGGATTCCCCGAATTAAGCTCGAACGGAATATCAAGGAGATTCTACAGCCTGCCGAAGAAAATTAGGGATAGGTTGCGGAGTGTCAAAACATCACTTATAATCTGTAGAGATAGCTTGTCTGTTTAATAAGAGGAGGTCTTGCGCATGACATTACATGCAGGTATTGTTGGTTTGCCGAATGTTGGTAAATCAACCTTGTTTAATGCAATTACCCAAGCAGGGGCTGAAGCTGCAAATTACCCATTCTGTACGATTGATCCGAATGTAGGAATGGTAGAGGTACCTGATTTTCGCTTGCAAAAATTAGCGGATATGGTTCATCCCAAGAAGATTGTATCCGCTACGGTAGAGTTTGTGGATATTGCCGGACTCGTGAAGGGAGCGAGTAAAGGAGAAGGTTTAGGAAATAAGTTTCTGTCCCATATCCGTGAAGTTGATGCCATTGTGCATGTAGTGCGATGTTTTGAAGACGAGAATGTTATCCACGTCGAGGGAAATGTTGACCCAAAACGGGATATTGAGACGATAGACCTGGAGTTGGTCTTAGCGGACATGGAGAGTGTAGAGAGACGATCAGATCGTTCATCTAAACTCTTAAAAACAGGAGATAAGAAAACTCTAGGTGAGGTTGCACTTTTAGAACGCTTGAAGGAAACCTTTAATCAGGGAAAAGGTGCGCGCTTTTTGACTTATACGGATGAAGAACGAGCGCTGCTTAAGGGGTTTTCGCTGTTAACTCTTAAACCGGTGCTCTATGTTGCGAATGTCAGTGAAAATGGTCTTTCGACGGCCGCTGACAATCCCTACGTACAACAAGTCATGGCGATCGCTGCGGCGGAGGGCGCAGAAGCCGTTGTGGTTTGTGCGCAGATCGAAGCAGAGATTGCAGAGCTTGAAGAAGACGAGAAGGAGGTCTTCTTACAAGACTTAGGACTTGAAGAGTCGGGATTAGACCATTTAATTCGAGTTGCCTTTCATCTACTGGGTCTCATGACGTTCTTTACAGCGGGTCCTATTGAAGTGAAAGCATGGACGATTCATCAAGCAACTAAGGCTCCCCAAGCTGCGGGGGTAATCCATACGGATTTTGAACACGGGTTTATCAGAGCTGAAGTCGTCGCGTATAAGGATTTTGTGGAAAACAATGGCTTGAACGGTGCCCGGGATAAAGGGTTAGTTCGCTTAGAAGGAAAAGAATACATCATGCGCGACGGAGATATTGTTCACTTCCGCTTCAACGTTTAGTGAAGGAGTAGTCTACTCCTTTGAGCTAAGAGTTAATACTCTCACTGTAAATGGAGTCTCGTGTCCGATAACACTCTAGTTCGATTAAATTTGCTATTTTAAATAATAAGTGGTATAATTTTTGCTTGGTAGTCTAAATATCCCTGCTCCGTTTAACGGGGCCGCTTAGTCCGAGGGGAGGTGCAAATATGAAAGCGTACGAAATACTTTATATCATCCGGCCAGATCTAGATGAGGAAGCGACCACAGCACTGGTTGATCGTTTAAGTGGGCTCGTAGCCAGCAATGGCGGCGATAACTTGACGGTTGAGAAGTGGGGTAAACGTCGGTTGGCTTACGAAATCCAAGATTACAAAGAAGGCCAGTACATCCTAATGAACTTTGAAGGCGAAGGTCGTACATCGCAAGAGATCGAACGGGTTATGAAAATTTCCGATGATGTAATCCGATTCCTAACGGTTAGAAAAGAAGACTAAAAGGATGGTGGGGCACATATGTTGAATCGTGTCGTTTTGATTGGCCGTTTAACGAAAGACCCCGAATTACGCTACACACCAAATGGTGTAGCGGTTACAAACTTTACTTTAGCAGTTGAACGTAATTTTAAGAATGCACAGGGTGAAAAGGAAACTGATTTCTTTACATGCGCTGTGTACAAGCAACTTGCTGAACTTTGTGCCAACTTTCTTGCCAAAGGAAAGCTTGCTTCAATTGATGGAAGAATCCAAATTAGAACTTACAATGATAAGGACGGCCAAAAGCATTGGGTCACAGAAATTATTGGTGAAAATGTTCAGTTCCTAAGTCCGAAAGACGGCGGCGGGAGCACAGGATCACCATCCTCAAGTGGTAAAGGCTCGTTTGGACATGAAGTGAACTTGGATGATGACATCCCATTCTAATACTGGAAGGGGAGAATTAGTATGAAACGTGAACGAGGACGTCGCCCACGTAAGCGGGTATGCAGTTTTTGTGTAGATAAAGTCGTGTCTATGGATTACAAAGAGACACACAAAGTACGCAAGTACATTACGGACCGCGGCAAAATATTGCCCCGCCGCATTTCAGGAAACTGTGCAATGCATCAGCGTCAAGTGACATTAGCTATTAAACGGGCTCGAAGTATTGCCTTGTTACCATATAGCGTAGAGTAGGAAAAGGGAGCGAGAGCTCCCTTTTCATTTTTTCAAGGTTTTTATGGTTTTCTTAGGTTTTACGTTGCCAAAGCTTGACTCCATTGATATTGTTGAGGGTGCTTTATAGGTTATGGTTAAATTTTCATAAGTATGAAGTGCAGGAGAATTGCAGGGTTATCACGAACAGTATGGAATAGCGCAGTCTGGAGCATAGGACTTGAGCTTGTTTAGAAAATGCACTTTAGGAGGGGGCAACCCTGGAAAATTATGGAGTTGATGTTGTCAAGGGCTTAAGAGCCATTGATGAACTAAAGGTTAATTTAATTCAGGCACAGTGGCTTATCCAGCACGGAACTCTGAGTGGTTCAGAGGATGAAATGGTCCAGGGGTTGGCGGATCTTGTTGGAATGAGTTATTTGCTGGCAAGGCGGTTGGGTTTTGACTTTTCCCGTCTGGATCGCATGCTTTTACAACGTCTTGAGGGATTAAAAGATACGGATGAAATGAATCTTGAAAAGCAGTGGGGAGATTTGAGCTTGCTTTTAAGTTATCTCGCCCCTGAAGAGTAAGCATAGGAGAATTGTTTAACATGTATATAAGAGATGAAGTTGCTATGAACTATTTGGCGAGGCTTATCCTATTGACCTTTCCCTTGTTGGGAATCATTTTAGGAACTTGGGGATTTTTATGGGGAGTACTTGTATTAGGTGCAGTGTTTTTGGTCGGACATCGAAGAGGGTTGTCTTCAGCTGCGTTGTCGCTGTTGATTGGATATGTTGCCCCGTTGATTATTTTTGGAACAACGGTCTTTGGCCAGTTGAGCCTTATTCCCCTAGCAGGGTTATTAGGTGTTTTGGGGTGGCATAAGCACTGGCCGGTGCGTGTGACCTTCTTTTGGAGTGCTACGTTAGCGGCAGTTTTAGGGACCATACCTACCCTTTTAATCATGATGGAAGGGTTTAGTGATATAGCCGTCAGTGACATGATTAATTCGACCGTTCAACAATACCAAGCTTCTGGATTAATGGCCATGATACAACAGCAAGGGATCACCGAGGTGCAACTTCGAGATATATTGCAACAAGGAATGCACCTTTACTTATTAGCCCTTCCGAGTTTAGCAGCCTTGGTCGCCTTAGTTGAGTTTGGACTTGTTTTTTATTTTGTGAGGATCTGGCTTAAAGATGAGCAACGGATCCCGTTTACCCGTTGGCGTTTGCCTTGGTACGCGGTTTGGGGTGCGGTGTTAGGTATCGCCTTCTATTTATTAGGAGATCAGTTTTCTTGGCCAAACCTTCGTATAGTAGGCATTAATTTAATGGTTGTTTATGCCGCATTAACTTTAGTTTTGGGTGTTTCTGTGTTTGTGTTCTTATTGCATTCGCCAAAGATCCCTCGCTTTTTAAAATTAGCCTTTATCATTGCCAGCTTTATTTATCTCTTCTTTAGTATTGTCAGTCTTATAATGTTTGGACTGTTTGACTTACTTTTTAATTTTCGTCGACTACCAGAAGAATCGTAAGGAGGAATTCACATGAAAGTTATTCTTCAAGCAGATGTCAAAGGAACGGGTAAAAAGGGACAGGTTTTTGAGGTTGCTGATGGATATGCACGAAATTTTCTATTCCCCAAGAAATTAGCGATTGAAGCGACTTCTGGAAATATCCAGGATATCACGCATAAGAAAGCGCTGGAAGATCGCCGCAAGGGGAAAGAAAAAGAAACTGCCGTTGAGTTGGCCAATAAACTCAATGCGCTTTTAATTGAAATTAAGACCAAGACTGGCGAAGCTGGGCGGTTATTTGGTTCAGTAACCAGTAAGGAAATCGCTGACGCTTTAAAAAAGCAGCATGGATTTGAAGTGGACAAACGAAAGTTAGAGCTAAAAGAACCGATTAAGGCTCTAGGAGATTATGAGGTCCAAGTAAAAGTTCATCCTGATGTGATCGCAACCCTAAAGGTCAAGGTATTTCCCCTCTAAGGGAACTTACTTTAGAAAGACTAACCCGAACCACGAAAGGGGACCCCTGATGAAAGGGATATTGACAAAATGGTTAAATCATACGAATCTCAGTGATCGTCTACATGATGAAGAAGAGTGGGGCCGAGAAGTCGAGACTCTCTATGTCTTGCTATCAAATTATTATGGAACCGACAAACTAGTTTTAAAGGCCAGTAAATTAGAGGCACTGAAACTTATGCGTTCGGAGGAACTCGTTGAACGAGTTGCCGGATTACGTAAAATTGTCTCTGATGACCCGACGGACCAGAAGATTCCGAAGCCGCAGGAAGTTCCACTGATCTTAGATGAGATCGAGGAACAGATCGCGGAACTCATTGCCCGACGCTCAGTGGAAGAACGGCTAGAACGGGTTGTTTCTGAAAAGATGCAGGAACGGCATGAGGATTATGTGAAAGAGATTAAGATTCAAGTCCTACAAGAGTCGGCCGGGCCGGAAAATGCTCAAACTCTCAAAAAGCTTGCCATTCTTGAAAAGATGAAAACCATCTCGTTAAACCGTTCTGCGTTTGATGTACTGCGCCCTCAGACTGTGGAAGAAATAAAAGGTCAGGAAAATGCTATGCAAGCCTTACTTGCCAAGTTAGCCACTCCTTATCCCCAGCATATATTAATGTATGGTCCACCTGGGGTAGGTAAGACTTCCGCAGCAAGGGTCGCTTTAGAAGCGGTTAAGAATCACCCTCATTCTCCCTTTGCTAAAGCAGCTCCTTTCATCGAAGTGGATGGCACGACTCTTAGGTGGGATCCTAGGGATGTAACCAATCCTCTCTTGGGATCAGTTCATGATCCGATTTACCAAGGGGCTAAGCATGACTTGGCGGATACGGGTATACCAGAACCGAAGATGGGTCTGGTAAGTGAGGCTCACGGGGGTATTCTTTTTATTGATGAAATAGGGGAAATGGATCCCTTTCTTTTAAATAAATTACTAAAAGTACTTGAGGATAAGAAAGTATCCTTCGATTCTTCTTATTATGATTCGAGTGACCTCCATGTTCCACAGTGGATTAAAAAACTCTTCGACGAGGGGGCGCCTGCTGATTTTGTCTTAGTTGGGGCCACCACACGAGACCCTGCAGAGCTCAATCCGGCCCTTCGTTCCCGTTGCTCTGAAGTGTTCTTTGTGCCTCTCGAACCGGGAGACGTTCAGCACATAATACGTCAAGCGGCCGAAAAACTTGAGGTGGTCCTGGAGGACAATGTTCCTGAAATTATTAGTGATTATGTGATTGAGGGACGGAAAGCAAATAGTATTCTAACTGACGCCTACGGTCTGGCAAGGTATCGCAATCCGGATCAAGAAAACGTTAAAGTAACCAGAGAGGATGTTTATGAAGTCCTGCGCTCAGCCAGACTTACACCTTATATTTTTCGTAAGGTTCAACCCGGCTTGGAAATCGGAAGAATTCTAGGGCTGGGGGTCTCCGGATTTTTGGGTTCAGTACTAGAGATCGAGGCGATCACTTTTGCTGGGCGGGATGGTAAAGGCACGTCTCGATTTAATGAGACAGCTGGGAGTATGGCGAGAGATGCTGTATTTAACGCCTCCGCCGTTATTCGGGAATTGACTGGAGAAGATTTACACAATTACGATGTGCATGTCAATGTAATTGGCGGGGCAAAAATCGATGGTCCATCAGCGGGACTAGCCACAACGCTGGCGATTTATAGCGCCTTGAAAAAAAGGCCCTTGCGTCAGGATGTCGCTGTGACTGGGGAGATTTCCATCCAGGGGAAGGTAAAACCGGTTGGAGGTATTTACGAAAAGATTTTCGGAGCAAAGCAGGTTGAAGTTCGCAAGGTATTAATACCGCTAGAGAATATGGCCGATATACCACAGGGTTTGCATGGCATTGAAGTGGTGGGAGTCAGTACGATAGAAGAAGCCATGAAGCATGTATTTTAGTGAACTCGTTCAGCTAAAGCTGAACATCGACCCACCCCCACTTATAGACGTGGGGGACTTGAAAACTGAGTAAATATTAAGTTTTGATTGATATGTTAGAGAGCGAGTCGACCGGGAGGAGAGAGAATATGGAACTACTAAAAGTTCCACCACAGAATTTAGAGGCTGAACAAGCAGTCCTGGGTGCGATGATGCTTGAACCGGAATCAGGAAGTTCCGTTTTTGAGATTCTTCAACCAGAAGACTTTTATAGAGATAATCATCGGTTAATTTTTTCTGCGATTCAGGAACTCTTTGAAAAGGGAGATCCTATTGACCTGGTTAGTGTTGCTGAAGTTTTGCGTCGGCAGGGCCGTCTGGAACAAGTTGGCGGTATTGCGACAATATCTGAGATTGCGCGTTCTGTTCCTTCGGCAGCTAATGTCGATTATTATGCTAAATTGGTCACGGAAAAGGCGCTTCTGCGCCAATTAATACGAGCGTCCAATAGTATTCTTGAACGAGGATATGAGCCTGGAGAAGAAGCGCGTAACCTTCTCGAAGAAGCAGAAAAACTGATTCTTGATCTTTCTAGACGGCGAGTTAAAGATGGATTTAGTCTTATTCGCGATGTTCTGCTCGAGACGTTTGAAAAGATTGAGTCTCTCTATGCCAATAAAGGAAATCTTACGGGAGTTCCGACCTTTTTCACGGAATTAGATCGCATGACTTCAGGTTGGCAACCCTCTGATTTAGTGATTATTGCTGCCCGGCCCTCCATGGGAAAAACAGCTCTTGTGATAAATATGGCACAAAATGCTTCAGTACAGGCCAAAGTGCCGGTTGCCATTTTTAGTTTAGAAATGTCCAAGGAGCAACTAGTGCAGCGGATGCTATGTGGGGAAGCCATGGTTGATCAACAGCGCGTAAGGACGGGTGATTTGCTTGATGCAGATTGGCCGAAATTGACACGTGCAGTGGGACCTCTCTCTGATGCCCCAATTTTCAT
>CAKMJS010000082.1 GCA_927405585.1 uncultured Desulfosporosinus sp. | reverse complement strand
TTTAACGCTAAAGGTTCCGGCGGCAGCTAAAATGGGGATCCCATTAATCTGAGAGACTAAATCCCCTTCCCCGTTACAGATCCCACAGGCAAAATCACAGGCCTCTGCGAAAATTGGCGATCTGGAGGACCGTTCTAAGGCATAGCCCATTTCTTTGGTAATCGTATCCAAGCGGTTAGCAATCACTGCGCGTTCGATAACCTCATCGACTGTGGCCTTCATTTAGCGCACCTCCTCTCCAATCTTAATCACCATATTTCCAACCTGATCAAGTTCAGCCTGACAGTTTTCTTCTATTAAAACGGTTGTATAGTTTTTTTGTATCAAAGCAGGTCCTTCTAGTCGCATTCCCGCTTCTAAGTCATGCCAATGGTAACTCTTGATTTCTTGAAATGCCCCACGCAGATAGACAGTGCACAGTTCATACCTCGTTGCTTCTAGGATCGTAGGTTGCTCTATCTGAGATAGGAAGAGTTGTTCCTCCTCCTGAGCTAACAGTCGCAAATTAACAAGTTCTAAGGATTTCTCCGGTTGACTATAACCATAAAGCCGTTGATGCGTATCGTGAAAGGCGACCCCTAACTGTCGCCAAACCTTAGGGTCTGAAGCGTCACAAGGAAAATCTATCGTCAGTTCATGATGTTGATCTGGATACTTTAAATCAGCTGACCAAACGTACCTGCGCGTGTCTTTACTCACGCTCAGGCGAGACAGTTCTTGATCAGCTTGCTCTTTAAGCTCGATCATCACCTGTTTCCTGCTCGCACTAAGTCCTTCTCCGAACGGTTCAAAGAAGGTACGCAATACCTCAACCTGAAACGGAGCGTGATGCAATCCTTGGGCACAAAAAACTGGAGATTGTACAGGAACAACAACTTGTCGTATCCCAACCCCTGCTGCCAAAGCTGTCGCAAACAACGGTAGAGCACCTCCCACTGCCGCCAAGACGAAGGAGCGAGGATCATACCCTTTTTTGACCGTCATCAGGTACACCGCATCCACCATCAAGGAAAGGGCCACCTGATAGATTGCAAAAGCCGCTTCTGGAACAGTTAGTCCTAATGGTAGGGCAATTTTCGAGTCAATTGCCTGAAAGGCTCGTTGCCCATCTAACGTCATCCGTCCACCCAAGAAATTTGATCCGTCGAGTAAACCCATCACGAGTGCAGCATCGGTAAGCGTGGGCTCTAAGCCCCCTAAGCCATAACAAGCCGGCCCAGGCCTGGCACCAGCAGAATGAGGACCCACCCGCAACATTCCGCCTTTGTCCAGCCAAGCGATACTTCCCCCGCCAGCTCCAACTGTATGGATATCTAACATCTGAAGTTGAACTGGGTACCCAGCAACCTCCGCCTGAGGGATCACTTCCATCTTGCCCTGTCTTATTAAGGAAACATCAAAGCTTGTACCCCCCATATCTGCCACGACCAATTCCGGTAGTCCCAGCTCACGCGCCAACGTCCATCCCCCTTTAACTCCTCCGGCTGGGCCAGAAAAAAGGGTATGAACCGCACGCTTTTTCGCATGGAACAGATCTGTAAGACCGCCATTATTCTGGGCAATCGAGATCGGAACTTGGAGACCCCACTCCCTTAGCTGAGTGCTTAAATCCTCTAAATAATCACTTAAAACGGGGCTAAGTCGAGCATTTAGGACCGTCGTCGTCGTACGTTCATATTCCCCCAGCTGAGACGAGAGTTCAGACGACAGAGTAATAAATACGGTCGGTAAGAGGGCTTGCAAACAATCTCTAAATTCCCGTTCATGCGACGAATTACGGCAAGCAAAAAGCAAGCATACTGCGACGGATTCTACTCGTTCTTGCCGAAGAACCTGCGCAATTTCTTGAATCTGTGTTCTATCGATATCTCGTATAGGTACTCCCCTATAATCCATGCGTTCTCGTAACCCGATGCGCAAATACCTTGGCACTAAAACAGGAGGTAGCGCGACCTGAAAATCCCATTGTTCGGACAGTCGGGAACGGCGTAATTCCAAAGCATCGCGGAACCCCTCCGTCGTAATTAACGCCGTTTTGGCGCCTTGACCCTGCAGTAAAGCGTTAACTCCCACGGTCGTCCCATGAATAAATTTGCCCGTTTGGGTAAGAAATTCATGGAGCGATAGGTTAACTCCTTGCGCCAGTTCGCTCAAACCGAGGACCATCGTTTCCAGAGGGTCTTCTCGGTTGGAAGGCACCTTCGTTGTGCGGGTGTGCCCCTGTTCATCTCGCATCACAAAGTCTGCAAACGTTCCGCCTACATCCACCGCGATTTCGTACATAATCATTCTCCTTTGGGTTATCTGAAGTTAGAAAGGAACTTCTAAGCTCGTTTAAGTCATTCAAGGTCGTCAACGTCCAAAATCTTCGAACTAAGATCTAGATCCTTAAATCTTTGATTCTGATTCACGATTAAAGGCCAAAGGCTCCCATGAAACGACGAATCTGCTGTTGAACCTCGGGAGACATCTCCACAATGGGGGCAAACCCAGAGAGAGGTTTTGTCGCATCAATTCCCATTTTTGCCGTTCGACTTAAGTCATCGGTCGAAGGATCTAAGGTACACCCCATACCCATATGCTGGGGTACAATGGTCACACCCCGATCGGCCTGCAGTCGAGTGGCCATAGCCCAAAGAACCTGTCGTTCATCAAAGACGTCCACATCCTCATCGACTACCACCACCATTTTTAGATTATGATCAACCGAAAAGGCAGTGAAGATCGCTTGTTGAGCCTGTCCTTCCGCAATCTTTTTCATGGAAATATAACAGTGAAATAACCCGCAAGCCGAAATCGGCGCATGTACGGCTTTGACATTCGGGAGAGTCCTGTTCAATGCATTCAACACATCCCCTTCCCTCTGCACAGCAACAATTGTAATATGTTCTGAACTCATACCCGGCGTTATGTCTTGAAAGAGAGGTTTCGTGCGATACTGAATCGCCTTAACTTTGAAAACATTTTCCGTACTGCGATAACAGGCATAGTTGGTGAATTCTGCAAAGGGACCTTCAGTTTCTCGCTCTCCCGCGACGATTTCTCCCTCGATGATAACCTCAGCATAGGCTGGCACCATCAGGTCGACGGTTTTGCAGCGGGCGACTTCTAGAGGAGCGCCGAATAACCCCCCCATTGCAGCATACTTCCCAAGATCGTAGGGAATTAAAGCCATCGATCCCATGGAAATATTGGGGTGTATACCGAGAACAACCGTCGCTTCAAGGGATTTGCCGAGTTCCTCTGAGCGGCGAAAATACTCCCAGAGACGTTGTCGAGAATGGAGACTTATACCTAATTTATCCTTCCCTTTAAGCTGCATCCGGTGATAGCCCCCGGTTTCAACCCCCGTTACAGGGTCCTTAGCAATCACTAAACCCGCGGTAATATAGGGGCCTGCATCAATCGGAAAGTGAGTCAGAATCGGCAAACTATAGAGATCCACTTCGGAACCGACGAAAGCATTTTCTCGAAATGGAGCTTCCTCCACCTCCACTGGTTCAATCCGCTGATTAATTCGCTTTGAAAACTCAGCCGCCAGATCATAAGCATCAACGTCCATGGCTAATGCCAAGCGCTCCCGAGGAGCCAAGACATTGGTGACCACGGAAATATCATGCCCTTTGACATTACCAAAAATCGTCAATGGGTACCTCCGCGCTTTCTCCAATTCCATAATTAACGTGCTGATCTCATATTTAGGATCAATCTCCTCCTGAACATGGACCACCTCCAAAGGATTTTGAGCCTTAACTCGCTCTATGAACCCTCGCAAATCCTGCTCCAACTTCTTCGCCTCCATTATCTTCAATATATTTCCTATTGGGATAAACCACTTTTACGCAAAGCGTCAATGATGAACAAAAAAGACGATAGAAAAAGCCCACAGTCACGATGACTGTGAACTTTACCTTCGTCCACTAGGAGCCTGCAAAAACAGGCTAATTCAAGTACTATAGGCAGGTCTTCTGGCTCAAAGATCATCATCTCCGTACGCCTTCCCAGCAGATGCCAGTGGCCAAGTGTACGGGACTCCCTTTTCACAGTGGTGGGTCCGCTCAGGATTGATACCTGATTCCCTATTCTCCCCAATGGGGCACCTGTAATACCTTTTGTTACCAACTAGAAGCATATCATTTTGTTGGTATTTATGTTTATTTATATTTCGACATAGCGCTTGTGCTTTCCTGCCTAATTAACCAATGGGTCAGAAAAATATTTCTTACGCCGACGATTACGTACCGTTTGTCCTAGGTTAAAAGTCTGTAATGTCTGGATGACCACATTACCAGTATTATATATAGTTAACTAAGCATAGAATTTCTTAAGGAAGTAGGTCACGGTTGAGAACCCTTCTCTTACTCTTCCTATTTATTATGTTTCCAAAGAAGGAGATTTACTAAATTTGGTCGAATATCAATTTAAGTAATAACGCATTGGAGATGATCCCCATACAAAAGCACAAAAAAACGATTGTCAGTGGAATTATACTGATCCTCTTGGGATTTTTCTTTTTTCAATGGTGGTCTACTCCTAAGTCTGTGCCCGGCTATAACGTTCAGAAACAAGACTATGTACCCTCTCTGCTCCTAAGTGGTGAAATAATCCCAGAATCTAGCATGTTGCTATCCACTCAAACCACCGGTACCGTGGTGAAAATCCATGTCGAAAAAGGAATGCAGGTCAAGCAAGGGCAAATAATAATCCAGCTTGATGACCTGCAGGCCCGCTTAGCGCTCGACCAGGCCAAAGGAGCCGTCGAGATCGCCCGCTTAAACCTGCAGAAAGCTGAGACGGCAGTCAATCTAGAAGGAGCCCGCCTAAATAGTATTGAGATGAATCTTGCCGCTGAACAAGCCCAGAGGGACTTTGAACGCACACAAGCCTTGACAGATGCCGGGGCAAACAGTCAGCAGGAACTAGAATTGGCTGAGCAAACTCTGAAATTGGCCCAAGAACGCTCCCACTCTGCCAAAGTATCACTAGAAACCCTCAAAAGCAACGACAGGGTAACTCTGACGCTTTTGCAAAAGGAACTACAACAACGCCAACTAGACCTGGCCAATAAAGAACTTTTGCTTAAACAGTCTCAGGTGCTAGCCCCCTTAGACGGAGTTGTTCAAGAGTTATTTGCAGCTCAAGGAGAGCTGTTACAATCAGGCAGTCAAGTAGCCAGGCTCTCTTCCAGCCAGCTCAGTCGAGTGAGGATTAAGCCTGACCAGCGCTATGCGGACCTAGCCTCCGTTAATAATCTTGCCGAACTTTGGATCCCAACCAATCTTAGTCTAAAATGGCCAGCTAAAGTGGTTTTCACCGAGCCTGCAGGCAATTCCGATCAAGGATCCTTGACTGCTGAATTGAGTCTTGACGAGAATGTCCCAGACCTCTATCCTGGTCGCCTCGTGTCAGTTCAGTTGTTTGGGGCCCTTGTAAAAGAAGCAATCATTGTATCTGACGAATATTTAACGGTTCATGAAGGCAAAAGTGGTGTGTGGGTGGCAAGCCTTACTCAAGCTCACTTTATACCTTTGCAAATCGGTCTGAGGACCCCTGCTGGAGTCGTAATTTTGTCTGGGCTAAGCGAAGGCGACCTGATCCTTGAGCCCGTCAACTTAAAGGAAGGCCAAGAAATAACCCCGCAGATAAAAGGAATAGATAAAGATGAAAAATAGCCTCGCGTTTGAATTTAGCTTAGCCCGTCGCTTCTTAGAAGAAAACAAACTACAAACCCTTCTGATTGTTCTGGGAATTGCTATTGGAGTAGCCGTGATGGTTTTTCTCACGGCCCTAATTGATGGCCTGCAAGCTGACCTTATTCAGAAGACCGTGGGTAAAGCCCCACACATTGTCGTGACGAGCGCTGAAGCAGGGTCCCAGGAAGCGGTCAAATCCGTCGATGGCCATAAAGTTTTAATGATTGATACGACCCAAAAAGATCAACGACCCATAGGGGAATATCATACGCTGGTCAATGCTATCTGGGCAGACCAACGAATAAGAGCAGTCCTTCCCGTCGTTGATGGATCAGGATTAATAAGACGGGGACAGGTTACGAGGGGCGTTCTGCTGAGAGGCTTCGATCTCGATCAAGCTGACCGGATATATGACATCAGCAACTCAGTAATAGAAGGCAATCGCAAACCCATTAACAATTCAGTGCTGATCGGCAAGGACCTAGCTGTGGACCTAGGAGTAAGCGCGGGCGACCCCATTTTACTAGAGCTTCCTGGCCAAGATCCACTCGCTCTAATGGTGGATGGAATTTTTGACCTTGGGGTCAGTGCGATCAACCAGCGCTGGCTCGTCATGGATCAGCGTCAGGCCGCAGCCCTCTTGGGAATTGGAGACCAGGTTACCTCACTAGAACTCCAGGTTCAAGACGTCTTTCTTTCCGAGCAAATCGCCCGTGCTTGGAGTAGTAAGCTTCCGAATTACCAGCTAGAAAGTTGGCAGGAAACCAATGCTCAGCTTCTTACCGCTCTTAAGAGCCAAAGTAGTTCGAGTTATACGATTCAATTCTTTGTGCTCCTCGCTGTCATCCTAGGGGTAGCCTCAGTACTAGCAATTAATGCTGTTCAGAAATCAAAACAAATTGGCATCCTTAAAGCAATGGGCATTCGCACGAACAGTGTGGCACGCGCCTTTATGATTCAGGGCGTGGTCTTAGGGTTGATGGGATCCATCTCCGGTTTTGGCCTCGGTATCTTTCTTACCAAGATTTTTATTCTCCTCGCAGGTCAGCAGTTGACCTTGCTCTTGAAACCCTTATCAGTCGTCGTGATCTTAGGCTCAACGATGCTATCAGCTACCCTGTCTGCTTATCTACCAGCCCGCCGAGTCTCTCAGCTTAACCCAATCGAGGTGATACGCAATGGATAACGTCCTCCTGAAAACCATCAATACCACCAAGGAGTTCGGTCAAGAAATAAAAAGCCCAGTTCTCTTTGGGATCAACTTAGAAATTCAAGCGGGTGAGTTCGTCTCCATGATAGGGTCTTCCGGGTCAGGGAAAAGCACTCTTCTCAATATTCTAGGTGCTCTGGATCGTCCAACGACAGGAGAAGTCATTATTGACGGAACGAACCTCGGTCACCTAAGCGATGACCAACTCGCCTACTTTCGCAACCGCACGATAGGGTTTATTTTTCAATCTCATTTCTTGCTTCCCCAATTTACAGTTTTAGAAAATGTGCTCATCCCCTATCTGATTTATGCCGGCAAAGCGCCCACCGAGATTAAAGCGCGAGCCCTTGACCTCCTCGATCGGGTGGGACTTATCCATCGCAAAGACAATCGCGCCAATGCAATTTCCGGTGGAGAACAACAACGCGTCGCGATCGCTCGCTCTCTGATTAACCATCCTCGGATTATTTTAGCCGATGAGCCCACCGGTAACCTCGATTCTAAGAATACCCAAAAAGTTTTTGAGATGTTAAAGTCAATTAACCGAGATTATCAGACCACCTTCATCATGGTCACCCATGACCACGCTCTGGCGGCAAGTTGCGATCGTCTCTTGAAGTTAAAGGATGGCCTGATTATTGAGGATCTAGATTTGCTTAAACAACCTCTGCCAAAAGAAGAGGACAGGTGCGCTCCATCAATCTTGGAATAAAATATGCGCTTTGAATCCCTCATCTCGATGCCGCAATCCACAGCCTCCATGAGAAGAAAATTATGCCTCCATTGTATATCAGGATTCTCTAATCTTCCATTTTTTCTGAGTATAGCGCAGAACCAAACACAAGGTGCTCCGCATAGCTGCTAAACACCTTGTTCTTTATTGGTGCGAATGACGACAAAAGTCTTCAAACTCTAATATGGCACGAATATTGCTCTAATATTGCACATCTCTTAAGAATAGCCCTTTTGCTTGAGCTAAGGGTCCCGCTTCCCAACGTTTCTTTTCATTTAATATCTTTTCAATATCCATCGGTTTAAGCTTACCTTTTCCGACCTCTATAAGGGTACCCACTATCACTCGTACCATATTCCATAAAAAGCCGCTTCCATTGACTTCGATTTCTAGTTGCCCATCTTTTTCAAGGATGTTTAGATAATTGATGGTTCGAACCGTCGATTTGTCACTATTTCTGGAGTTCACGAAACTTTGAAAATCATGACTTCCAACGAGAACCTCTGACGCTTTCCTCATTTCTGCAATATTCAATTTCTCAGAAAGGTGGTAACAATATTTCCTGTTGAAGACATTTCTGAATTTGTTGGTATTTATTTTATACACATAGGTTTTTGATTTTACATTATATCTTGCATGAAATCGATCCGCTACATTTTCAATTGCTTTAACTCCGATATCTTCAGGTAAATACTCATACAAGTACTCCAACATAGCATCTGTACTAAACGAAGCTTTCGTATGGAAGTTTGCTATGTAATTTTCAGCATGTACCCCTGCATCCGTTCTTCCACAACCCACTAATTGAATCTCTTCGCCTGCCATCTTCGAGAGCACTACTTCAATTTTGCCTTGAATGGTAAGATCGTTTTCTTTTTGTTTTTGCCATCCTTTATACTTAGACCCATCATATGAAATAGTCATTTTAAAATTTCTCATTATGTTTTGTTCCGCCTTTTGATTCATTTATTACCTTCTACCATTCCCAGTAAAACATATTACCCAAAAATCGATTGATCTGTGGCTATACGCTAGTATACTACATAAATTACCAGCCTCAAAACCCTCTTCTCCTTTGTAATCACAGTGCGCACTTTCTATTTAGACAGCAAGGGAGAATTAGAATTTTCTATATGCAGTCGCAATAGAAGGATTTTGCTGTCATAAGTCGAATAAAGAAGTAACCAATCCTGTTTCCTCTTTTAGTGAAGAGGGAGTATAAATCTAAGTAAGGAGAGCAAGATGGAGAATAGTGCTTTTCATTCTCAACAGAAATGGAACATCGGGTTTATCGTATTTCTTACGTTATTGCTCACTCTCCTTTCTCAAATAAGTATCCATCTAACGGTAATTCTGGCTCTAGGAATTGGCTTGGGCTTTGTCTTACAAAAGTCACGTTTCTGTCTAGTGTCGGCTTTTCGCGATCCAATTTTGATCGGTATGACTCAACTCACTCAAGCCTTTATTTTACTTTTGGGGATTAGTATCCTTGGCTTTGCGTTGGTTTCCTGGGGAGCTTCCCAGAGTAATATACCATTGCGCCTGAATGTTTTTCCTTTGGGTGTGCATACCGTTGTCGGAGGAATACTGTTCGGTATCGGAATGGTGTTAGCTGGGGGCTGTACTTCAGGGCTTCTCATGCGTGTAGGAGAAGGCTTTGCGATGCAATGGGTAGGGTTTTTCGGTTTATTGATAGGCGCTGTTATCGGCCAGCGCTCGCAAGTAACCTGGCGAAATGCCTTTGGTGAATCACCAGGGATTTTCTTGCCAGATATTCTAGGTTGGGCTCCAACTCTTATTCTGGAAATACTCGTCTTAGCTGCCTTATGGCGATTGGCTAAATGGTGGCAAAAAAAACAATTAGGAGAATAGGTGAACGATTGTGACTCGTTTTTCAATTGAGATATGGGGAGAAATGTGTCCAATTCCCCTTATTAAAGCCAAAAAGAAGTTGTTGTCCATGCAATGCGGTGATGTTTTAGTCCTAGAGACTGAACACAGTTGTACCTCTAGGGGCATTGTAGTTTGGGCAAAAGCCAATCGTTATCTTATTGAAGAGACAGAAGTCGCGAATGGAATATGGCATCTCGAACTGACGAAAACGCATGATTAGAGAGAGTGTGAAACAATGAATAAGATTTTGCCCACCATCTTCCATGGCCCTTGGGCTTATTGGATAGGGGCCATTATTTTGGGTGTGCTCAACATACTTGTGCTGATAGTGAGGCGTGAACCCTGGGGAATTACCTACAATATTGCACTCTGGGGGGAATGGATCGGGACTAACCTAGGCGTGCTCAACGACCGGGGACTAACGATTCATAATTTAATGGCTGCCACAGGAACCTATTTAAACCTCGGGTTAATTCTTGGTGCTTTATGGGCAACGTTAGTCGCTTCACAAGTTCGTTTTAAGCCAATTCGTGATAAGAAATTCTTTTTTTCCGCCTTAATCGGTGGACTACTGATGGGATACGGAGCACGAATTGCCTATGGGTGCAATATCGGCGCCCTGTTGAACGGAATTGCTTCTAGTTCACTGACCGGATGGATTTTTGCAATTGCTGTCTTTTCGGGAGCTTGGCTAGGCTCAAAACTCCTTCTTAAGTATTTAATGTAAAGAGACAGCTTGCGCTGTCTCTTTTTGCTTGTTCCTCTATTTTAACAAAGGCAGTTCTCTTCAGGATCCGTCAGGAATTTAATAAATAGCTTCGTCTTTGTCGTCAGTGGGCGATTATTAGGATACACAATATTGAAGATGATAGGCATTGCCATGTCGGTAATCGTTAGGATTTTAAGCGTTCCTGTGTAAGCCTCTTTGCGAACCGCAAGCCGTGGCACCACCGATCCACCGAGTCCTGCCTCAACGGCTGATTTAATGGCATAAATATTCTTCATCTCGGTCATCACATTCAGCTGATTCACAGCATAGCCCTGGCGGGATAAAGCCGTTTCCATAATCTTTCGTGTTCCTGAGCCAGTTTCCCGAAGGATTAATGGTTGTTTAAGGAAGTCTTCAAGGGAAATAACCTCTTCAGCGGGATGCTGGGGAGGGACAATCAGCACTAATTCATCAGAAGTAACATGAAGCGATTTAAGGGTGTCAGGCTCCGTATCTCCTTCCACAACCCCGATATCTACGACATCAGACATAACCATGCTGAGAACTTCTTCAGCATTGGCAATATTTAAGCAAAGCTCGACCTCTGGATATAGTTCTTTAAACAAATAGATCGAGCAAGGAAGAGAGACATTCCCGATTGTGGAACTCGCCCCAATCACGATCTGATTATTTTCACGTTGGAAGACCGTTTCTAGTTGCTGTTCCATTTCGTCTTGAACCTTAAGAATTCTCTGAGCGTAGGTATGAAACACCTCCCCAGCCTTGGTCAGCGTCACGCCCTGTGGAGTTCGGTCAAACAATGGCCCTTGATAATATTCTTCTAAATTTTTAACATGTGTGCTTACTGCAGGTTGGCTCATGTGCAACATTTTCGCAGCTTTTGAAAAACTTTGCTGGCGCGTTACCATACAGAAGATCTTGAGTTGGTTACTATCCATTATAAGTTCACCATCCTCTAAGGTTCTAAGGATACTAATCGTCTATTAGCATTGTATAGCCAAGCGCCTCAGAATTCAATAATCATTACGAAATCAATACAATTACCGGCCTCTTTAGTAGTCATTTTTAGGTACCATTTTCTCGTACTACGTAAAACTCCCACTTTCTCAAGTGGGAGTGGGTCCCCGTACAAAGGAATCCCTTATCGGCGAAGGGGAGACTGTCGTAAAGTCTCGATGTTCAACTTTAGTTGAACGAGTTCATTTTCCTCCCGAAGAAGGTTTATCCTTTGAGACATCATGGCACTTATGGCAATCATCTGACGACTGTTTTTCCGGGTCCTGGCGACATTGGCTGTCAATTACTTGCGGAATTAGGTATTTTTCTCCATTCGTTTTACGGTAACTGTACCATGTACCCTTTTCCAAACGGACGTAAGGTAATTCCTCTCCTTTGGCCGTCTTCAGAATGATATCTCCCATGTTCAGAGTTGGAAAGACTGGATTGATGCGGGCTTGCGACCAGGCTAGGTCAGATTTGTCCGTCACTCTCCATTCTAGAGGCTGACCAACCGTACTACCATGGCAGTCCCGACACTGGATTTGCAACGCGTCCCATTCCGAAACGTACATCTCCCCGTCCCCCATGACCTCCTTACGGGTATGGCAGTCTATACAGTCCAAGTTGACTTCGCATTCGGTAAAGACCAATCCCGGGGAGTATACATTCTGCCAGCGTGTCTCTAGGCTCTCCTTGTCCGGGGAGGGAGATGCTTTAACCCGTTCCAAATCAGGGCGGGGTGTAAAATCCATCGTATCGAGATGATAATCTCCCTGATTATGACATTGATTGCACTGAGTATACGGGATTTGCACGGTCAAGCGGTGGGATATTCCATAACCCGGCGTTGACCGGGAGATCGTGACATCCGTTCCCTCATAGGTGTGTTCTGTATTACTTAGCACATGACAGCTCGCACACCCGTTGGCCTGAACTTCTTGCCCGGGTAGTTCCCCCCCGCTCAGGTGGCAAACTGCCAAACAGTTCTGCTGGAATTGCGGCTCTTCTGCACGGTTGTTAAACGGTGCCTTAAAATCCATAGCAGTCTCCCCAGGTTTTAGTAGCACACGTGGCGGAATATCCAGCCCGTACATATACCTGCTCATGGAGAGTTCACCCCCTTTGCTGGCCATCAAAGACGTGGTCAGCAAATCAACCTGATTATCGATTGCATGTTTATTTCCACTGTGGCACTGCCCAACTTCCGAATTCCCTCCGCAGCTTAGACGAGCCACCTCTAATTTACCTGGGTGCCCTCCACCGTACATCCCCTCATGAGCCGTTAATTCATCTAAGGACAAGGCATTTCCCCCGTGACAAACCGTACAACCGATACTCGCGCTGGGGTGAGAAACTGAAATCTCTTCGATCCCCATATGACAAGTGGTGCAACGCTCTAGGCGACCGCTCGATAAGCGAATCTCCTGCACCGTGGGCTTTTTATCCTGCCAGTCTTTGATTTCCTGGTTTATTTTCGCTACTTGCTCTTCTCCTTGAAGCATCGGCAACCTTCCCTGAAGTTCAGAGATTTGGGCCTGGAAAAACTTTGTTTGCCAAGCCTGCCACGGGGAAGAGGCATACGACCTTACCGACCAAAAAACCATGATCAGACAAAAGCTAATTGCCAAACCCAGGAGTATTATTAAACGCCATCGCTTGGTCATTTTGCAAAAATCCTCCCTTACCCTGTGAACATATATAACAAAGTTAATCCTACCCAAATCAAACTCAGGATCAGGAAAATTATCCAAGCCCACCTCTTGCCCACTTTTCGTGCCCACCAAGGCAGGGTTACGAGCACTGCCGTCGATAGAAGAGGTATTACCCACCCACTCAGCCAAGCCGGCCACCGCTGTAACATCCACTGGATTGCGCCAAATACCCAAGGGGCTTTTGAGACGCTCACTGCCGTAGCCTCCGGCGAGCTATCCAAAGACACTTTCAGACCTGCGGTCAACGCAAATAATAAACCCAACCAAAGAAACCCGCTAATGTATTCCCTCACCTGCAACTCAATCAGCAGAACTTTTTCCTGATGTCCGCTTGATTCAACCTTTTCTGACCCTTGAGGCCTGTCAGTTTCTACGGGGTCCATCTGTCTTCTCACCTCACCACACTACAGTACTTTCATCCACTTGAGAGACTTCCACTTCTAAGGTTTACTTTCACGCCCTAAGCTCTCCGCTCCTCAGTAAGCAGTCGCCCTCATAAAGGACGTACTCCACTGCCTCGCCTTATCCTCCAGAAATGGAAGAGCTGCAGAAAACCAGCTACACCTGCCAGAATAAAAACGTGCCAGACATACATACCTATGGTACTGCCATTTTGGGGCGTAGGTTGTCCAAAGAATATAGTTGCCAAGGCCTGTCCCCCTGGTAACAATCTGAAAAGAGCTTGTCCAACAGTTGCCGCGGACCCGCTTTCTTGTCCCCCTCGGAGCAGGTAACCGGAGTAATCTAACATCACGGTTAAGCCAAAAAGCGCTACGCCCGTAAGCCAATTAAGCTCCTTTAAAGGACGGTAAGCCCTCGACCATACCACCCGGACCATATGCAGAAACACCGTGATCACCATCAGCTGACCTGCCCAAAAATGCAGGGAACGGATCAGACCCCCATAAGGCAGCACGGAATCTAGTTCACTCAGAGAAGCAAAAGCTCTTTCTCCAGGCTGGTAATAGAATAAGAGCAACACACCCGTTATGGTCAAAACTATAAAGGCCAAAAAAGAAAATCCACCCAAACAAAATGTGGCTCTTAACCGTAGCGCACCCGCCATTATTTGGCGAGGTCGCATATGACCCGTAAAGGAATTGTTATGCTTCCCCATCTTATTTCCCCTATCGCCCAGTTTTTCAGAATTTCTTCCCTGCGGTATATCCATCCAATCGCGAGTATCCGACTTCTATAAAGTGGGAGTGTGATCTAAACTAATCTAATCTTATACTGGCGGCTGCTGCAGAAGATAGAAGCCGTCTTTCTCCTTAACTTCTGCCCGCACCAAGGGACCCAACGCCGGACCTAGCACAGGTTGTCCGTCCCTGTTGTAAAGGCTGCCGTGGCAAGGGCAAACCCACTGATCCTGTTCAGAATCATAGCTCACCTCACACCCCAAATGCGTGCAACTAGCCCACATCGCTTCCACCCTATCGTTTCCTTGCCTTAACCAAAAACGGGTTTGCCCATGACGCTGCCACTTAATTTGCAAAGGCATCTCACTCCTGGCAATTTGGGCCATGGCAAGTTGGTTTTCTTTACCCCGCAAATAACGACTGACAGGGTAAATACTACATACCCCTAGTACTAAGAGAGCCTTTCGCCCCATACTTAAGACTTGCCGCCTAGTATAGGTTGATCTATCACTTGTCAACAAGTCCACCCCTTATAGTCAATGTTCGTCTTTAAATACTATTAAATACTATTATATGCTATTCTACGTTATTTCCCATAGCTAAGTTAGACATGAGTCTACTCCATAAATCCTGTAGAGCGAGTTGCTAGCTACTTTTTGGCAGTGGAATCATGGCTTAAATGCTAAAGGAAAACGGGCATGATGCCCGTATAGTAAGAAAAGGATATTAAATTTAAGCATTCATAGCATTGTATAATCAGAATCTCTTAATAACAGACGCAGAGTCAATAGATTTGGATCGTCCATATTTGGTGGGCTGACAATCTATCTAAATAACTGTCCAGTATATACTACGAAATATCGCAAACTCAAGCCACCCAGGACGACCATTCCACAAACTGGTAATAGTACGTTTTTATGCTTTAAGATACCATAGATTGATAAAAGTAAGGGAACGATTAAGCCGACACTAACGACACCTAGCCAGAACAGAGTACCCATACTTCCGCTGAAGAAGATTGGTTTGACGGATAGATACAAGATTGCGATTAAAACTATCTCCATAATAATTAGAACCATATCAATTTTTTTATAGGTTGTTAGATCAGTGCCTCTAAACGCTCCAATCAAGGTTGCGGCTAAACCAGCAGAAGAAGCAGACACTAAAAACAAAATCGGCAAGAATGGAATCGCATCTATACCAAATAACCCCGTATTCCAGAAATTATTGGTGGTAACATCGGATAATAAGAAACCTGTGTAAGTCGCGGTCGCCAGTGAAAATAGGACTCCCAAAGCGGCCACCGGTTTACGAAAAGCCTGTACTTTCTGGCCAAAAGAGGGTGCGGCTACTACTGTATTCGCAGACGTCATTTGAATCTTTTTTTGCGCTGCTGCAGCTGACCAGATTAGATAAGCATACACAACGGACAGGGCGGTGAAACCCGAGACGATAAAAACGCCGATCGACATGACCGAGCCCATATTCACATTCAAAAGAAGTTTCCAAAAACTAAGCGGACGTCCTAAGTCGAGCACCAATAACCCTAACCCGACTATAATACTCACTACCGCAATGTAAGCCCCCGACTGAATGACCTTTGGTTGCTGCTTTTTACTGAACAGCTCCGTCAATGACGCAGTGAGGAAGGCTCCGCCGGCAACTCCGGCTAAGAATAAATAGATAGCAATCAGTTGGCCCCAGGCGACGTGATTATCACTAACACCCCAAATAACATCCACCTTACTTCACCACCCCTTCAAAAATGTATTGAACCGTTGGGTGTGTGCCGAACTCAGGCTTAAGAACTTCTGCTTTATGCTTAGCCAAATACTGGGCGACTTTACTGAGTGGATCATTAAGGTCGCCAAACATTAAAGCACCACCGACACAGGTTGAAACACAGGCTGGTTTCTCCCCTTTAGAAACCTTTGATTCGTAACAGAAGGTGCATTTGTCCGCCGCACCCGTTTCCTTGTTAATAAATCGTGCATCATAGGGACAGGCAGTCAGACAATACATGCAACCGACACACTTATCGACATCGACTAAGACCACTCCGTCTTCATTGTAGTAAGACGCATTTGTCGGACAAACACTAACACAGGGTGCATTTTTACACATTTGACAGGCTTCTTTGATGAAATATAGTGAAACATCTGGATAGGTCCCTTTCAGGCCATTGGCTGGAGTCTTCGTTCTGAACTGTCCATCTGGTACGCTATTTTGGAACTTACATGCGACTGTACACGCCTGACAACCGATACACCTCTCAAGGTGGATGATCATGGAATACCTTTTAGCCAACAAAATCACCCTCTTTCTGTAAATTTAGCGGTTTAGCTTCGAGAATTGAGGCAACCTCTGTGTAAACCGGACGATGAGACTTCTTAATCTTTGGTAAAATACTCTTTAAAAAGGGACCTAAATGCTTTTGCTCAAACACTTTTAATGCGTCATCCTGTCCATTTCGAGAGAGCAACGCACAGAACTCTAATTCAACTGCCAAATGGTCAGGAAGTTCTCCACTTTTTTCTCCCATACAATACCCACAATTTGCATAGAATTGTTGAACATTAAACGCTTCTTTCCCTAGCACCAAGCCTTCTTTCTCAAAATAAACTGAGGCATAAGGGGAGGCTTCAACTGCACCCGTTTCAAAGAGAGGAATATAGTGTTCCCATAAGGCATTGAGCCGCTGTTCTCCCGCTGGAAATTGGTCACAAAAGCTCCTCAAGTTCTGAACCGCTTCATCGATTTCTGGTACGATTTCAGACCAGAGATCAATCAATTCTTCAAGGTGGTCAGAGACCTCTTGGTTCGGCCGGTGAAAAACTGCTGCAAAGGACAAATAGAGTTCGGCAAGCGTGTTTTTGTCCATTATGCCTTCCGTACCGTTACAAAAGTCGTCGAGGTAACGGTGTTGCCAACTTCCCCAATTTCATTAGGAATTAGATAATTACCATTAATCCCCTTACCAACGGCTCTTTTCAGCTCCGGTGAAATTCGTCCAAAGCCATGATAACAGAATACGGTATCGGGGCGAATTCCTTCGGTCATTTTTAATGTACCCTTTTGTTCATACTTACCAGCGGAAATAACAATGTCATCTCCATCTTTCAAGCCGAGTTTTGTACAGCTCACGGTATTCATCCACAACGAGTTGGTGGGCATTAACTCGTTTAGAATTGGGACGTTGGCCGTTCCGGCGTTCGTGTGTACCGCTACTTTTCCCTGGACAAAACGAAACGTGCCCTCCTCTGGTTGTGGATGACGAACATAATTCGGTACTCCGTGTTGGGTGGCTTCTTCGACCTCTGCAGAGAAGATCTCGATCTTTTTACTATGGTTGCCTAAGACATGCTCCAACGATGCTTGGGAATCCTTCCCTCGAACATAGAAGGCCTTCATGCCTGGTGGAGTCCAAACTCCAATTTCTTTCATGTTGTCGACAGTTAAACCAGTAGGAGCGAGTTGTTTTGCAATAAACTCTTCCATATCTTTAAATAAAAAATAATCGCCAAAGCCCATCTTTTCTCCAAGCTCTTTATAAATCTGCCAGTAGGGTTTAGTCTCTGGATAAACTAGCGGAACAGCAGGTTGTCGTATCACATATTTAGGAGTTAACCCTGACATATCATAGATGGATTCTAACCGTTCTAAATAGGTGCATTCAGGTAATACCACATCCGAATAATAGGCGGTGTCCGTCATGTAGACATCACAGGTTACTAACAGGTCGAGTTTTTTGAACGCCTCGATCGTCCTCGCACTTTCAGACATCGATATATAGGGATTAAAGCGATGAATAAGCCAGGCTTTGATCGGGTAGGGATCTTCAGTTAGGATGCTCTCAACTATTTGCCCGACCGCCCCATCATAAGCAGGAATGATTTGACCTGGTG
>CAKMJS010000081.1:0-30000 GCA_927405585.1 uncultured Desulfosporosinus sp. | reverse complement strand
ATCTGGTGATCATGCCGGAGGGGTTCCACCCGTTCCCATCTCGAACACGGAAGTTAAGACCTCCAGGGCCGATGATACTTGGGGCGCAAGCCCCTGGGAAAGTAGGTCATCGCCAGGTAACAAACGAAAAGACTATCTCTTGCGAGGTAGTCTTTTCTGTTTTAAGTTATACTGTAATATGGAGCGGGGGTTCCACCCGTTCATCCACATTGCAGGAGTTTTCGTTACAAGTCGCAATGTGGCGAAAGGCTCATCCGGTTTACGTATCTCGAACACGGAAGTTAAGAATCCACATTGCTGGAGTTTTCGTCATAAGTCGCAATGTGGCGAAAGGCTCGTCCGCCTTTCGACCTCCAGGGCCGATGATACTTGGGGCGCAAGCCCCTGGGAAAGTAGGTCATCGCCAGGTAAACAAGCAAAATGCTATCTCTTACGAGGTAGCATTTTTGTGTTAGTTATACTGTAATATGGGGCCAGGGTTCCACCCGTTCATCCATACTGCAGGAGTCTGCGTTTCGAGTCGCAGTGTGGCGAAAGGCTCGTTCCGTCGCCACGAAGTATTCGTCATGGGTAGGAGGCTCGGCGATACTCTCCCCCGGAGACTATCGTGGTTTACGTCCGACACTGCAGGAGTGTGCGTTACGAGTCGCAGTGTTGCGATAATCTCGTTTAGTAGCCACGAAGTATTCAATAAATATTATGGTTCCACCTCGACCAATAAATTATTTACTATGGTAAACAAGGAATTTCACTGTTTATGACGAATGCTTAAATAAAAGTGTTGAGTTGAGGGGTTATTGAATGAAAAAGGTGCGTTTGCTACATAACACAACCTTAGCTGCAATCATAGGAATCATTCTAATAGTCTCTTCAGTGCGTTCAGTTCAAGCCGATAATTTAAAACAACAGCTTGATCAATCAAAACAACAGGTTAATCAGTTAAATGGAGTTTTAAAGGCTCAGAAAGATAAAGTGACGAGTGTTACTACTCAAGTTTTAGCCTTAAAGCAATCAGTACAGGCCTTAAATAGTAGTCTTGAACGTGAACAAGTTTTACTGTCTGAGGAGCAAAAAAACCTGAATAGGTTGAAAGAAGAACAAAAGAAACTAGAGGATAAGAAGCAGGAACATATTAAAGCGTTAGGCAAATTCTTAAAGAATAATCATGAAGAGGGCATGACAACTTATTTAGCTGTTCTGTTCGAGGCTCGCAGCTGGTCCGATTTTTTTGATCGTGCGGACAAGATACAGACTATCTTAGGTAGTTATAGTAGGATTCAAAGTGATATTTTAGCATTAAATGAAACCATGAATAGTCAAATGGATCTCATACAACAAAAGCAAGGCACTATCCAGGCTTCGATACAAAATAAAGTACAAACCCAACAAACCGTTCAAGAAGTGCTGAATAAGCAACAAACTATTCTTGCCCAATTAAGTGCAGATGAAAGGGTAGCCCTGAACGCTACCGTAACTGCTCAAGCCAAGGTTAGTCGGATACAAAAGTTAATAGAGCAGGAAGCTCTGGAAGCCGCCTATGCTGCACAGGAGAAATCAAATCCAGCTTCTGGAACATCTCGAGGAGCAAATTCGAGTGGAGGGGTTTCAGGTACTGTCACTGCTTCTGGCGGAGCACAAAAAATTCTTAATTTTGCTGCTCAGTTTCTAGGCACACCCTATGTCTGGGGGGGCACGAAACCAGCTCCTGGTTTTGATTGTTCAGGATATGTTCAATACGTATATCGTAACAGTGGCATATCCTTAAGTCGAGTTTCAGAACAGCAGTTTTTAAATGGAGTTTCTGTATCACGATCGCAAATTCTGCCAGGCGATTTGGTGTTTTATAGCACGTACTCCTCAGGGGCTTCTCATGTTGGAATTTATATAGGAAGTAATACTATGATTCATTCATCCTCAGGGGGTGTCTCTTACGATGATATGACAAGCTCCTATTGGACAACACGTTTTCTAGGTGCTCGTCGTGTCTTAGCGCAGTAATATAGGATGTCCCGTAAAAATAGCACTATCTTGTAATTTTAAAGAAAGAAGGCGTTCTCTGAATCGAGTAACGCCTTCTTTCACTTACGGAAGATCCTATTGGATTCACCATAAGAAACTAGTTTTTTGGATATGATCCATATTGCTTCAGCAGTATCCTAAGGTGATTATTAATAAAATTAATTACTCTATGCGTTTTATGATATAATCAAATAGTTAATTTTGCATGACTTGACCTTGAATTGAAGTGCAGTTTAATAAGGGGGATGGGGTTTGAACGTACTAGTTATTAATCCGGGGTCTACGTCAACAAAAGTCGCGGCCTATGAAGATGAAACGTGTCTTTGGAATCAAGGAATTGCCCACCCGGCTGGTGAGATTAACGCTTTTGCCTGTGTGGGCGATCAATATAAGTATCGCATTGCAGTAATCCTGAAAATGCTAGAAAAAAATGGGACACCACTTGAGTATTTTGATGGGATAGTTGGACGGGGCGGTTTACTCAACCCACTTGTGGGTGGCACTTACATGGTTGATGACGATCTTGTCAGCATCTTGCACAATGCGCCTGGTGGCGAACATGCATCGAACTTAGGTGGTATAATAGCGTATCACTTGGGACGGAGTATCAATGTCCCTGTTTATATAGTGGATCCAGTCTCAGTGGACGAAATGGAACCTTTAGCCCGACTTTCTGGGCTTCCAGAATTATCTCGTTTAAGTCAGTCTCACGCTTTGAACATGAAGGCGGTGGCCAGGAAAGTAGCCCGTAAATTAGGGAAAACCTATCAAGACCTCAACATGATTGTCGTTCACTTAGGTGGGGGAATTTCTGTCGCTCCACATCGTAAAGGTAAAATGATTGATGTGAACAACGCCAATAATGAGGGGCCTTTTTCCATTGAACGATGTGGGACTTTACCTGCTTATCAACTAGTTAAACTTTGTTACTCTGGAAAATATTCTGAGCAAGAATTAATCACCAAAATCAATAAAGAAGGGGGTCTCTTCGCTTACCTTGGGACAAAAGATGGACGTGTTGCAGAAAAAAGGATGAACGAAGGAGATCTTCATGCTAAGCTTGTATTAGAAGGTCTTTGCTATCAGGTTGCTAAGGAAATCGGTGCTATGGCCACGGTGCTAGTGGGAGAGGTAGATCACATCGTCTTAACCGGAGGGCTCGCTCATTCTGAATATATAACTCGAGAAATCACTCGCCGTGTATCTTTTATTTCCCCTGTTCTGGTGCTCCCTGGAGAAGAAGAAATGGAAGCATTAGCATTGGGAGCTTTAAGAGTCCTGTACGGAGAGGAACAAGCGTTAAATTACGAAGCATAGAAGGCGTGAATCAGTGGCCGTTAGCCATAGGATAAAAATGGGGTGAAATGTATGCGATTTAGCGGATTTGAATCTTTACTCGACAAGGCCAAGAGCTTTGGGCGGGCAAGGGTTGCCGTGGCTGCAGCAGCTGATAAAGAAGTTTTAGAAGCCATCAAGTTAGCAGAAAAAGAAGGGCTGATTACCCCAATTCTCGTCGGTGATGTATCAGAAATAAAGCGTTTAGCTCAACAAATCGATTTCAACTTAAATGGAGCGGAGCTGATTCACGAACCTAACCCTGAGGAAGTTTCCCATAAGGCAGTAGACGCAGTAGTTGAGGGACATGCACATTTCTTGATGAAAGGCCTCATAAACAGTGCAGATTTTTTAAGAGCAGTATTGCGACCTACTCGAGGATTGCGAACGGGTGTATTACTCAGCCATTTATCTGCGTTTCAAGTTCCTGGGTTTTCCCGGATGCTTTTTGTGACCGACGGAGGGATGAATATTGCTCCGAACTTGGCACAGAAGAAGGAAATCTTGGAGAATAGTCTGTTATTTTTGAAGGGTATCGGAATGGATTCGATCAATGTGATTGTGTTAACTGCCAACGAAGTGGCCAATGCGAAAATGCCTGCAACAATCGATGCCCAGGCTCTAGCGGAAATGAGTCTAGCGGGAGATTTTCCAGGTGCGATCGTGGAAGGTCCGTTGGCTCTCGATGGAGCAGTGAGCGCTGCTGCCTTAAAACACAAAGGGATTTCTAGTCAGATCAATGGAGAGGTTGATTTATTTTTGGTTCCTACTATTGAGGTCGGGAACGTTTTAGCAAAATCATTAGTGTATTTTGCAGGGGCGACCATGGCGGGGATCTTGCTTGGGGCGCAGGTACCCATTGTCTTAACGTCAAGAAGTGATACTCCGAGGAGCAAATTTATGGCATTGACCATGGCTGCTCTGAGTCGACCAAGATCATAAA
Source organism: uncultured Desulfosporosinus sp. (assembly GCA_927405585.1). Lineage (GTDB taxonomy): Bacteria > Bacillota > Desulfitobacteriia > Desulfitobacteriales > Desulfitobacteriaceae > Desulfosporosinus. Next base: position 25,703 of record CAKMJS010000081.1, on the reverse strand, counting down.
AAGCTACTAGCCTCTTTACAGTTTTATAATTTCTAAGTTAAAATGCATAAGTGGACAAGTTTAGAAAAATTTTACTCATATCCACGAAGAAGGGAGACGAAAAAGCATGAAAATATTAATGACCGGCAATGAGGCAATTGCTCGGGGTGTCTACGAATATGGTGTCAGCGTTGCTGCAGCCTATCCTGGAACACCAAGTACGGAAATCCTCGAAAATATTGCAAAATACCCAGAAGTTTATTGCCAGTGGTCACCTAATGAAAAGGTAGCCATGGAAGTAGGCATTGGCGCAGCTATTGCCGGTGCTCGTGCTATTGTTACCATGAAAATGGTAGGTGTTAATGTAGCCGCTGACCCGCTTTTCACGGTAGCTTACACAGGAGTCCGTGCTGGCTTAGTTTTAGTATCAGCAGATGATCCTGGAATGCACTCCTCACAAAACGAGCAAGATAATAGACTTTACGCAGCGTTTGCCAAGATACCGATGCTAGAACCCTCGAACTCCCAGGAGGCTAAAGACATGGTTGGCTTGGCAATGGAAATTTCAGAAACCTTTGATACCCCTGTTATGTTGCGGATTACGACTCGGATAGCTCACTCCTTAAGCTTGGTAGAGCTAAATGATCCTATTGAACGACTTGTTAAGACCTATGAACGAAATTCACGTAAATACGTCATGCTTCCTGGGAATGGGCGCCTCCGGCGTTTGGTGGTGGAAGAAAGGATGCAGGATCTAGCTGACTATTCTGAAACTGTGGCAGTCAATAATACGGAACTGCAAGACCCGTCCATTGGCATCATCACCTCAGGAATTTCTTATCAATATGTCAAAGAAGCTCTTCCCACTGCTTCCGTCCTTAAATTAGGATTAACCAATCCACTACCGTCAGGTTTAATCAAAGAGTTCGCTGCAAAAGTCGATAAACTATATGTTGTCGAGGAATTAGAGCCCTATATGGAAAAGGAAGTCCGCCTCTTGGGAATCAACGTCATAGGGAAAGAACTTTTCCCTCCCCATGGAGAACTTTCCGTTCGTATGGTATCGGAAAAGATTAGCGGTCAACCTGGAATAAAGGTAGCCTCAGCCTTTGACGCTCCGATTCGCCCACCAGTCATGTGCCCTGGTTGTCCACACCGCGGAATATTTTATACTCTAAAACAACTTAAACTTGTTGTTTCGGGTGATATTGGCTGTTACACGTTAGGAGCCATGGCTCCACTGGAAGCCATGGATACGACGATCTGCATGGGGGCCTCAATATCTGCAGGTTTAGGAATGATTAAGGCCCATCCAGAAATGGCGGAAAAAATGGTCGCTGTGATTGGGGACTCAACCTTTTTACATTCTGGTATTACTGGTCTAATGGATGTCGTTTATAATGGTGGAAATTTAACAACGATGATCTTAGATAACTCTATTACAGCCATGACGGGGCACCAGCACAACCCGTCTACAGGCAAAACTCTCATGGGTCAGCCAGCTCCTCAGGTTGACTTTGTTGCCTTGTGCAAGGCCTTAGGAGTAAAACGAATTACCGAGGTCGATCCTTTTGACCTAGAAACAGTTAAAGCAGTTATCAAGACCGAAGTAGCCGCTTCTGAACCATCTGTGATTATTGCCCGTCGTCCTTGTGCTCTTATTATCAAAAATACTGAAAAACCTCTCCAAGTTCAAGAGTGTACCGGGTGTGAAATGTGCTTAAAACTTGGTTGTCCAGCACTCTCCTTTGATACAGAAAACAAAACAGTGCAAGTTGATCAAGCCCTCTGTACAGGGTGTGAATTATGTATGAATGTGTGTAAATTTAATGCCTTGAGAAAGGCTGGTGATGCATAATGTCAAAAATAATTAATGTTTTACTTGTGGGAGTCGGTGGTCAAGGAACAATTTTGGCTTCTAAAATTATAACCCATGTCGCTTTAGCTCAGGGTTATGACGTTAAAATGTCAGAAATTCACGGTATGGCCCAACGTGGTGGATCAGTAGTCACTCAAGTTCGTATGGGAGAAGGTGTATACTCTCCGGTCATCGAACCAGGAGAAGCAGATTTTGTCGTTGCCTTCGAACAGTTAGAAGCTTATCGTTGGGCTCACTTCTTAAAAAAAGACGGAACCCTCATCGTTAACACTCAAAAGATAGTCCCTTTAACGGTACTCATCGGAGCCGCAAATTACCCAGAGAGTATTCTTGTAGACCTCAAAGATCGAGTTGAGCGTTTTATCGAATTGGACGGATTAAAATTAGCTTCAGAAGCGGGTAATGTCAAAGCCACCAATGTAGTGCTCATGGGGGTCCTCTCGAAATATATGGAATTCCCTGAGGAAGCCTGGCAAAATGCTCTTGTGGCAAGAATCCCAGCCAAGCTGTTGGAATTAAATAAGAAAGCCTTTGCTTCTGGGGTTGCCGCGGCAAAGTAAACTCGATTCAACGATTGGACATCGAGACTTCTACTATTTGACAAGCTCGACTTTCGGATAACTGTTAGGCGATATACAACTTAAAGGTCGTTGCGTATGCTTGCGCAGCGACCTTTAAATCAACCATAGTTCTTCTAAGCGTCTTTGCTAAAGATTAGGCTTCCGGCGACGTATTTTTGATGTTCTACAGTAACTGATAAACTTTATATTGGAATTGAGTAGAAAGCCCGTGAATTTCATTTTGATGAAGTCCACTGGGCTTGCTTACTTAATTGGATCCTCCGAATTGTCCAGACTGTCTTTGTCTTTTAAACGTCCCGCATGTCGGACAGCCTCTCTAAGCAAAAACTCGATGTGTGCATTGGCACTCCGGAATTCATCGGCAGCCCAACGCTCAAGAGCGTTATAGAGTGTGGGATCTAAGCGGAGGGGAAATTGTTTTTTAATTGCCATGATTATTCACATCCGTTGTCAAGTTGCTGTTGTTCTTGAGTAGAGGTTAGTTCGAATAGAAGGGATTGTTAATAGACTGTCCCTGTATTAATCACAGGTTGGACAGCGCGTTCGGAAACGATGGCCACTAAAAGATTATTAATCATAGCAGCTTTGCGTTCTTGATCAAGATGAAGTACACCATCTTTTTCAAGTCGCTCAATAGCCATTTCAACCATACCCACGGCACCTTCTACGATTATTTGACGAGCAGAAAGGATCGCTGAAGCCTGTTGGCGCTGGAGCATTGCACCAGCGATTTCAGTAGCATAGGCCAAATGGGTAAGACGGGCTTCACTCACTTCGACACCAGCAAGTTTGAGACGTTGTTGGAGTTCTTGCATTAATTCAGCGGAGACCTCTTCAGGATTACTTCTAAGGGATAGACCTTTGCCTTCAAAATTATCGTAAGCGTAACGAGTTGCCACATGCCGTAAAGCCGTTTCACTTTGGATTTCCACAAATTGTTCATATTTTTCAACATCAAAGATTGCTTTAGCAGTATCAACAACTCGAAAGACGACAACTGTAGCAATCTCAACCGGATTACCTTCAATATCATTAACTTTGAGGGTTTTACTGTTGAAATTTCTGACACGAAGCGAAACACCTTTACGTACAGCAAAGGGCACACTTAACCATAGCCCGGGTTCACGAATCGTACCGAGATAACTTCCGAAAAAGACCAGTGCATAGGATTTGTTCGGTTGAACCACTAATATGCCTGTTCCTAGGATAATAGCGATAATTAGAAGAGGGATTCCCACCAAGTTTTCCTGAACGAGTAATGAAATTCCGCCGATTAAGAGGGCAAGTACTAGGATCAAGGCCAGATAACCGTTCACAGCCCACGCTTTCTTTTCAACCATTTTGCATAATCCTCCTTTAAATTTTTTAAACTTTCGTTGAACGAGTTCATAAGATTGTTAGACACAAATTAATTACTGATACTAATATGATATCACTTTCATATTAAAATGTGAAGAGAATCCCAAAAAAGAGTAATGAGTATTAAATAGAGAAAATGGTCATTTTATAATTGAACGGTGAATGATACATATTTTAGATTAACTACTGAAAGGTGTGAAGTTATGTCCCAGACAACAATTCCTCAACAGACTTTTCCAGGTCAACATCAAGATCGACAACCAGGACTTGAGTCGATAATGAATCCCCGCCCTATTGCCGAAGATGAAGCGTATTTAGGAAGTGCAAAGTTAAAAGGGAAAGTGGCCATCATTAGTGGAGGTGATAGTGGAATCGGACGTGCAGTGGCCATCGCTTATGCTAAAGAGGGTGCCGATGTTGCGATAGCTTATCTAAATGAACATAACGATGCGTTGGAAACGAAAGCACGTATAGAACAATTGGGTCAAAGATGCTTAGTTATCGCTGGAGACATAGGCGATGAAGTCTTTTGTCAGGATATTATCAAACAGACGATTCAAGCTTTTGGAAATATCGATATTCTGGTCAACAACGCAGCAGAACAACACCCGCAGAATAGTTTGCTTAATGTGACGACCGCACAACTCGAAAGAACTTTTCGAACCAATATATTTAGTTGCTTTTTCTTAACCAAAGCCGCGTTACCTCATCTTAAAGCTGGAAGTGTTATTATCAATACCTCGTCGATAACAGCGTATGAGGGGCACGATCAACTGATTGATTATTCGGCAACCAAAGGGGCAGTCGTTTCCTTTACTCGTTCACTCTCCGAATCGCTTTGTAAGTCGGGGATCCGCGTTAACGGAGTTGCACCTGGACCCATCTGGACGCCTTTAATTCCTGCCTCCTTTCAAGCGGACCATGTCTCAACCTTTGGGAGTACAACGCCCATGAAGCGAGCGGGTCAACCTAAAGAATTGGCACCAGCCTATGTCTTTTTGGCTTCAGAAGACTCCTCTTATATGTCGGGACAGATGCTTCATATCAATGGGGGAACCATTGTGAACGGTTAAATATTCGCATCAATAAGTTAATAGTGACTGAAAAGAGTCTGCTATGACTTGAGATTCTTCGATGTTTAGTCAATGACCATGTGCGCCTTCCTGGATAAAGCATAGTTTATCCAAACGAATTTGAGGTGCTATTGATGCATTATGGACTGAAATATCCTCAAGAATCAAAGCAGTATAGCATAAGTGTGGTTTTAGTAGATTTTACCCAAGAAGGGTATTTCAAGAAAACTCAGAGTTCCAGTATTTTTCCTAACCCTGGCATTGAATTTGCATAGTAATTAAGGTATGCTTCATAAGGAGTTAACACATGGGGGGTAGATCGGATTGATCGCGTGGACTCTAAATTCGCGTAGGCGGGTGAAACTCCCGTACTCCTCGCCAAAAAATTCAGGGGGTAAGCGGAGTGGACATTACATGGACGCTGATCCAAAAACAGAGATTACAGGAACTTAACGCCAGTGAAGTACAGCAAGAGATGTGTTTTGAGTCGCATCATGAGCGTGACCGTGCTTTCCAGGAACAAGAACGGTTATTGGTGCAAAAGGGAAAACTCCGCTTGAAAGAGCTACGGGAAATTAAGAAGCGACCATCATTGTGTGTGCTCGAACAAAAACTCGTTGAAGCTCTGAACCAAGAGGGATTTGTCCAGGTTGTCACTCCGACGATTATATCGAAAGGATCTCTGGCTAAAATGTCGGTCTCGGAGGATCACCCACTCTTTGCCCAAGTTTTCTGGCTTGATCCCAAGCGCTGTTTACGTCCGATGCTAGCACCAAATCTATATACACTGTGGAAAGATTTAGTGCGATTATGGGAGAAACCAATACGTATCTTTGAAATTGGGACGTGCTATCGGAAAGAATCTCAGGGTTCTCTACATCTCAATGAGTTTACTATGCTTAATCTGGCAGAACTAGGTTTACCAGAAGATCATAGGCAACAACGATTAGAGGAACTCGCGGCGTTAGTCATGGATACTGTTGGAATTACCGATTATCAGTTGGAACTAACGACATCCGTCGTTTATGGAGATACATTGGATGTTGTAAAAGGCATCGAGTTAGGTTCGAGTGCCATGGGGCCTCATGTCTTAGATGATCAATGGGGTATTATTGATCCCTGGGTAGGGATAGGATTTGGTTTAGAACGTTTATTAAAGATTAAGGAAGAGGCTCAAAATGTCCAAAGTATGGGTAGAAGCCTTACCTATCTTGATGGAGTACGCTTAAATATTTAGAAACGAATAGGTTTTAGTACATTCAGAAAATCCTTTGTTCTTAAGTGTTACTTGTTTAAATGCAATAATAAGCTGCATGGGAGGATTTATTGTTTATGCATGAGAAAATTAGGATTGAACCCTCCATCTCACTGGGGACAATTGGGCGTGTCTACAAACTGATCAGTGAGATCCCTTTTTTTGCAAATTCAAGAATTAGTGTGATTGAGATTTTACCCGGAGGGTTAACAAACAGTAACTACAAAGTGACGATTGATGACGTGACCTATGCTGTAAGACTTGCTGGAGCCGGAACTATGGAGTATTTAAATCGCCCCGCAGAAAAACATAATGCACAGGTCATGGCTGATATAGGGATTAGTGCTCTGATTATTTATTATGACGAAACTACTGGGAATCAGGTCTGCAAATATATCGATGACTGTAAAACCTTACATATTGAAGACTTTAAGGAAGAGAATTACCTCAGTATGGCTGCCCGAGTATTTAGAAACTATCATGAGTGTAAAAAAGAGTTTATCTCTGACTTTAATCCTTTAAAAGAGATTGAGACGTATATACAATTACTGGCTAATAAAAATTTTGCTTTTTATGAAGGCTCAGAAATAATGCTGGAAAAGATACTGGAAATTAGAGAAGTGTTTAAAAATAACCCTCCTCCAACTGCACCTTGCCATAATGATCCGCTTTGCGAAAATTGGTTGGATGACAAGAAGAATTTCTACCTCATTGATTGGGAGTATGGTGGAATGAACGATCCGTTGTTTGATTTAGGAGCGTTAGCTATCGAGGCTGAACTGACTGACGAACAAGAGCGCTTCTTTCTCCAACAATATTTTGGCGGGGAATTGACAGAGAAGCAATTAGGTTCCTTGATTATTAATAAATTCCTATGTGATGCTTTATGGGCTTATTGGGCAGTCCTACAAATTGCCATGGGAAAGTCAAGAGAAGAGTACTGGCCATACGGCTTAAATCGATTTAACAGAGCTTATGCTTTAATACACAATGGCAGTTTAAATAGGGCGATCAAAGCGAATCAGTAGAGTAGAAGTGTACTTACCCCCGTAGAAACGTTCGATGGGGCCAGGGTGAGGGCATCAGCGATAATTCCAAGGGGCTATCGTGATCGATCAGTGTAAAAAGTTGATATATAGGAGGATTTATTGCTTATGCATGAAATAATAATGATAGAGCCATCCATCTCGTTGGAGACTATAGGGCGAATCTACAAAATGATCAGTGAGATCAAGTGCTTTGAGAACTCAAGAATTAATGTCATTGAGATATTACCCGGAGGGATAACAAACAATAACTACAAGGTTACAATTGATGATGCAACTTATGCGGTAAGGATTGCTGGAGTCGGAACCATTGAATATATTAATCGCCCTGCAGAAAAACACAATGCCCAGGTCATGGCGGATATGGGTATTAGTGCACTTATTATTAATTACGACGAAACAACTGGGAATCAGGTTTGCAAATATATTGAAGATAGTAAAACGTTACATGGGGAAGATTTTCAGGAAGAGAATTACCTCAGTATGGCAGCTCATGTTTTTAGAAACTATCATGACGGAAATAAGGAATTTATTTCTGACTTTAAACCTTTAACAGAGATAGATAGCTATGTATCTTTACTTGCTGAAAAAAAGTATGCGTTTTATGAAGGCGCAGAGATAATGGAAGAAAAGGTAGAAAAAATTAGAGAGCTATTCAAAAACAACCCTCCTCCCTCAGTTCCTTGTCATAATGATCCCCTTCCCGTAAACTGGTTGGATGACAAGAAAAATTTCTACCTCATTGATTGGGAATATGCTGGGATGAACGATCCTATGTTCGATTTAGCAGCCTTATCCATCGAAGCTGAACTGAGTAGTGAACGAGAGCATTTCTTGCTACAACAGTATTTTAGCGGAGAACCGACTGAGAAGCAATTGGGTTCCCTTATGATCAATAAATTTCTGTGCGATGTGTTATGGGCTTACTGGTCTATACTTCAAATTGCGATGGGCAAACCAAAAGAATACTACTGGGAGTACGGATTAAATCGCTTTAATAGAGCTTATGCTTTAATACACGATGGTAGCTTAGATAGGGCAATTCACGCGAATCAGTAGAAAGTAATGGAATCTTCTGTTGACGTGAGTTTCGGTCTTTAAATCAAACATTCTAAATATAAATGGCTCGGTTTACATAGCACCGAGCCTCTTTTTTTGCTTATTCCCTTTACTTAAGTTGGTGTACTTAGCTTGTTGTTTTAAGTTAATTTTGACTTACTGGATTTAAATCGACTTGAATTTAAATCATTTTCCCTAAGAGACGTCGATTAACAGCCAGTCCATTTCAATATATAATTTAAAAACATAATTCAGGATAACCTTAAGTCTAGAGGGTTTGAAGATATTTTCGGAGAATATATAACATGATATTAAATTAGTCGTATTTTGGCATAGAACTTGCAATTCTTATCTAATCAGAGCTTGAAGACAAACGAACTAAAAAGAAGGTGACATCATGACAAAAGATTCGGCTAAATCTAAGTTAGATAAGATTTTAGATAAGGCAGCTAACGAGATCCCCTTAGAGAGAGAAGAACTTCTGTTATTGTTGGGGTTATCGGATCAAGAGGACCTTTCTAAGCTGTTTGCAACAGCACGACTGCTTCGAGCCCGCTACTTTCAGAACAAAGCCTTCATCTATGGCTTTGTATATTTCTCAACCTATTGTCGGAATGAATGTGCGTTTTGTCTATATCGCAAGTCAAATCTTTCCTTGGAGCGTTACCGTAAGACTGATTTGGAGATTATGGAGACCGCGCTGAGTCTCGTTGAATCTGGAGTACACTTGCTAGATCTGACCATGGGTGAAGATCCATTCTATTTTGATAACCAGGAACGCGGATTTGAACACCTCATTAGAACTGTGGAACTCATTAAAAAAAGCACAGATATTCCAATTATGATTTCCGCAGGTGTTGTTCCAGAGGAAATTCTAAGGGAATTCAAAGAGTCTGGCGTTGACTGGTATGCCACTTATCAGGAAACTCATAATCAGGATTTATACCGTAAACTTCGTATAGCTCAGAGTTATGAAGAACGGATGGAACGAAAAAAACTAGCCCGTTCAATGGGATTTCTCATAGAAGAAGGATTACTGACTGGAGTAGGGGATACTGCAGAAGACTTGGTTAACTCATTGGAGGAAATGAAGAAGCTAGGAGCAGACCAACTTCGGGTGATGAGCTTTATTCCACAGATGGATACGCCCATGCAGAACTTTCCGTTGGTACCTCGCTTACGAGAGTTAATAATTATTGCAGTGATGCGCTTGGTCTTTCCAGATCGATTGATTCCAGCTTCCCTAGATGTAGATGGCTTAAATGGTTTAGCCGAGCGCCTAAACGCGGGAGCAAATGTTGTAACCTCGATTATTCCACCTCAGTCAGGTTTGGCTGGAGTATCCAATCATTCTCTAGACATTGAAGATGGAAACAGAACGATAACCAAAATTATTCCTGTCTTGAAAGAGTGTGGACTGGTTCCGGCGAGCCGTGAAGAATATGCGGCCTGGATCTTAAAACGTCAGTGACATTTATGATTCCTAGAAAGGAGCGCTGGTATGCGGGTAGTAATTGTAGGTGGGAAACTTCAAGGGTTGGAAGCGGTCTATCTGGCTAAGAAAGCCGGCTGGGAAGTTGTCCTAGTTGATAAGAAATCTGATGTGCCTGCAGCAGAGCTTTGTGATCGATTCTACACCCTTGATGTCACAAAAGTCGTAGAGTGGATTCCATTTCTGAAAGGAATTGACCTCATTATTCCAGCACTAGAAAATCAGGAAGCCTTGGACAGTCTTGTACGAACAGCAAAGTATTCGGGTATCCCCTTAGTATTTGATAAGGAAGCCTATGAAATTTCCTCTTCTAAGATTCGATCCAACGCGATGTTTGCCGAAACGGCAGTTCCTGCGCCAATCCCTTGGCCACAATGCGGATTTCCTATTATTGTAAAGCCTTCGGAGGCAAGTGGTAGTGAAGGGGTCATGAAATTAAAGGGTGCTCTTGAATTACAGCTTCTACTGGCTGAAAAAGATCTAAGAAACTGGATTATCGAGGAATACTTAGAAGGTCCCTCGTATTCATTAGAAGTCATTGGTTATTCGGGGGTCTATAAAGTAATGAGTATCACAGAACTATATATGGATGAAAGCTATGATTGTAAGCGTGTTACAGGTGCAGTTAATTTGTCCGAAGAACTTAAAGTACAATTTGAACAGATTGGTCTAACTTTGGCTCGGAGTCTGAACCTGAATGGAATTATGGATATTGAGACTATACTCCATGACGGACAGTTAAAAGTCTTAGAAATTGATGCTAGACTTCCTAGTCAAACTCCAACGGCAGTTTATCACTCTACCGGAATTAATATGCTGAAAATTCTCGGCGAAGCTTTTGTAAAGAGTAAGCCCTGGCAAGCGTTCGATGTCCTAGATAAGCAGGGCGTGATTTATGAACATATTCACGTTAGGGATGATCATCTTGAAGTACTTGGTGAACATATTATGGCTAATGCTGGTCCACTTCATCTTTATCCAGATTTCTTTGGGGCCAAGGAAGCAATTTCAACTTATTCACCAGGCAAAACTGAGTGGGTAGCCGCCCTGATTATTACAGGAGAAGATCTTCAAGCGGCATGGGATAAACGAGAGGTTGTTCTGCAAGACATCCAGAGAGAGTTCGGAATTAAACATTACGTTGATCGGTATCCTGTGACTAAAGACAGCGACGGATTTCCTAGAATAGCTGCAGGGAGCTGATCAGATTGACACGACTTAAACAGAATGATGTGGTGAGTATTGCCACAACGTTAGTAGAATATAACGCCGAATTAGTACGTATGACGGGTTGCTCTTTACGAGAGCTCGCAGTCCATGCTGTGGGCAGGGAAGTAAGCGAAGACTTAGCTAAAAAACCGCGAGTTGCCGTGATTCCGATGACCTGTGGTCAAGGTATTATTGAAGGCTTTGTGGAGTCAGTGGCCAGTATCATAAGCTATCTTGGATTTAATACTCTAATTACAAAAAGCCGAGATGCAGGTGGGGTAGCTGAAGCGGTAAAAAGTGGCTCTGAAATTCTGTTCATGGCGGATGATGATCATTTTGTAGCAGTAAATCTGAAAACGGGTAAGGTTTCTGACAATGGTGAGGCTACGGGTAAGGGTTATGTAGCTGGCTTGGTACATATGTGCTCAGGCTTAAAGGGTAAGAAAGTGTTGGTTATCGGGGCAGGCCCTGTCGGCAGTAGCGCAGCTTTAGCCTTATTGCGCTTTGGCGCAGAGGTAGCAATCTATGATATAGATTTGTTAGCTAGCCAAAGATTATCTGAGACGTTCATAAAACAGGGTTATACAATATCCATCGAAGCAGAGTTAGACGGTGCATTAGCAAGACATTGTATTATTGTGGATGCCTGCCCAACTGGAGAGTTTATTATGCTCAGGCATATTTCAGAGGATACAATTATTGCGGCTCCTGGTATCCCTCTAGGGGTGGAGGCGGTTGGCATAGAGCAACTTTCAAATCGACTACTTCATGACCCATTACAAATCGGAGTTGCCACGATGGTTTTTGATGTTTTGTGAAAGATAGATTGGAGTAGAGATAGATGACAGTAGATCCAGCCCAAAAGAAGCGTTATTATCGTAAGAATGTAGATTTTTTTAGATTTGTGGAAAAAATTAAGCTTTGGCCTTCTAGAAGTGGAAATCTACATGGCATCAAAAGTATGACTATCAGGGGAAATACTGCGGAGATCATTACGCATTGTAATGAAAAATTCCAAATTTATAATTCCAAGCATAGTCGTGCAGCACGTTGCCTTAGAAATAAATTGTTTTTTCGTGCGTGTACTACCTGTAAAATTCCGGATTGGAAATTAAAAAAATACTCGGTCACCTATGTTAATCAAGACTACGGTGCCCGCTTGTAGAAGGTGACGTGTTTCTACTCAAGACAATATGGAATATTGCTTGTCTTATCCATTTGGGAAAATGGCAAGCTTTATTATAAAACCTTCACTGGGTTGAAGGAAGGCCAGATAAGTTGGTAATCAGATGTTTGGATACTTTAAAAATGAGGAGGAATTTAGTAATGGCTACTTATGAAGAGCTTGCCCAAAGTGTTATTGCGGGCCAGAGGGATCAAGTTAAGGATCATGTTAAGAGTCTGATTGCAGCAGGGAATAGCCCATTGGAAATTGTCAACGAGGGCTTAATTGCAGGAATGAATGTCGTGGGAGTACGTTTCAAAGCCGGAGATATGTATGTACCCGAAGTGCTCATGGCTGCTAAGAGTATGACAGGTGGGCTGGAGATTGTAAAACCTTTAATTGCTGCTGCTGACCAAAAGAGTCAAGGGAAAATTTTGCTCGGAACGGTAAAAGGAGACCTTCACGACATTGGTAAAAACCTTGTCGGTATGTTGATCGAAAGTGGCGGACTTGAAGTAATCAATATGGGCGTCGATGTCTCTGCTGAAGACTTTATTGATGCCATTATTGAGCATGAACCTGATATTTTGGCCTTGTCGGCGCTCTTAACCACAACGATGCCTGCTATGCAAGACATTATAGAGTTATTAGAAGAAGAAGAGCTCAGAGACAAAGTTAAGGTAATTATTGGGGGAGCACCGGTATCTAGGGAGTATGCAGACACGATAGGAGCAGATGGTTATGCTCCGGACGCTGGTTCAGCGGTTGAGCTTTGTAAACAACTACTGGCATCCAAAGAATAATTACTATTTGTATTCGTAGTATGCAGTTTAAGGAGGTGGTGAATTTAGTAAATCCAGCTTAGCCTTATAATTAGTCTTTAAACTATGGTGAAATTTATGGAGGTGATTGATTTGACCGTCAGAGGGATACACGCTGGTTCCACCCGCATGGATGGCATCGGACTGAATATGTTTACTAGTGATGAGCTGTATGACGTCCATCTAGCAACGTTGGACGTACTATGGGACATTGGTGTAAAAGTGGAAAGTGAAGAAGCGCGAGAAATATTCTATAGTGCTGGATGTACTGTCAACCGGGAAACAAATATCGTGAAAATACCTGCTTTCCTTGTAGAAGATGCAATTCGCTCGATTCCCAAGACGTTTAGGGCGTGTGGGAGAAAACGTGAAAATGACTGGCTAAATGAAGGCAATCGTACCGGGTTTGTTAACTTTGGTGAAGCGATTCGCATGATTGACCCTTATACTCGCCAACTACGTAAACCCTTTAAGAAAGACGTAGATGATGTAACTCGTTTCTGTGAAGCTATGGATCAAATTGTAGTATTTGAAAGGGCATTGGGCCCCTCAGAGGTTGATCCGGATGTTGCGCAAGTTCATATTGCTGAATCATTTTATAATTATTCGACAAAACATGCTTATATTGGGATGAATCGTCCTGAAAACATGCGTGCTGCTGCAAAAATGGGCTATCTTGTTTCTGGTGGCGAAGATAAATTTCGGGAAAGACCCCTTTTCTCACAAAGTACAGATCCAGTGGCGCCACTTGTACATGCTAAGGGCGCAACGGATACTCTTCTACAAGCTATTCGCTTGGGCGTTCCGGCTAAGATTAACTCTATGGGCTTAGCTGGGGGGACGACCTGTGTTCACCTTGCTAGTACACTAGTGACTCATAATGCCGAAATTCTAAGTATGTTTGTTTTGGGTCAGCTGGAAAAGAGAGGCTATCCGATGGTCTACGGAACTTCCACGACTATGATGGATTTGAGAACTACAGTGGCTTGCGTAGGAACTCCAGAACTCGCTCTCTTCAGTGCTGCTTGTGCAAAGCTTTCTCAATTCTATAATATACCTGTCTGGGTGGCCGGGGGATAGACGGATAGCAAAGTACCTGATGCTCAAGCAGCCCATGAGTTTACCCTAACCGCCTTATTACCAGCGTTAGCAGGCGCTAACATGATATATGGTTTGGGGATGCTCGAAGGTGGTCTGACTTGGGACTACGCTCAGATGGCGATGCAGAATGAAATGGCCCGTATGATTCTGCATACCATTAAAGGTATTCCGATAAGTGATGAGAAAATGGCATTGGAAGTTGTCCGTTCGGTAGGCATCGGCGGGGAATTCATTAGCTGTGATCACACTTACGCGAATTACAAAGAGCTTAGTAAAACTGAGTTGCTAAATCGTCAAAATAGAGAGAACTGGGAAACGGCAGGCAGTAAGGATATTGTCGAAACTTCCTATGCAAAATCTATTGATATTCTAGAAAACTACGAAAACCAGAACCCTCTTCCTGAAGACATCCAACGCCAGTTGAAAGAGATTGTCTTGGAAGCGGAAGCTGAAACGACAGAAATCAAGGCGAAGGAAAAAGAAGCTAGAAGAAGACCGAGAAAACCTAAATTTTAAGCATCAAAATAGATTGGCTAAGGTTGAAGGGCCGGTTGTTTTGCCGGCCCCGATCCTTAGCTATGTCAGATCTGACTTATCAGACAAGTCCGATCTGACTCGCATTATGGATAATGGACGCTAAATCCTTGCTAATAGGGTATTTATCAGATTATTAAGATATATTTTAGTTGGCAAGGTTTTTGCATATAGTTTATGGATTGAAAATTCTGAAAACATGAGACGAACTGAAGCGTGTGGTAGGAAAGGGGGGTATCGATTCCCATCCTAAGTGAACTTAATTTATTTATACCAGCTAATGCAAGTACGAAGGAGTGACAAAGAATGGGTTATGCTGATGTAAGTCCATTGTGGTATTGGTTAGTTTTTATTGCTTATATTGTTTTTCTAATTGCCATCGGGATAAATGCCTATAAGAAACAGAAATCTACTTCTAGTGCGGAAGAAGAGCATAATGATTATTGGATCACAGGCCGCAGTCAACCAGCCTATATGGTCGGCATGTCTGTAGCTTCTGGGTGGATGTTAATAGGTATGATCACCTGGATGACGTGGGCGACCTACGATCTGGGAGTATCCGGCTTATGGGTCGTTGCAATACCTTGGTTTCTATCGAACATCTGGCAATTCCTCATGGCTCGTCCATTAAGAAGAATTAAGGCTATCTCTCAATGTCAAATGCTCGAGAAGCGTTTCGGGTTGCCAGCTAGAATTCTATCTGCTCCGATCAATATCTTTTCATATACGATTTGGTCGGCAGCTGAGCTTTACGCAGCATCACTGATCATGGCACCGGCTCTCGGTATCTCTATCGAGGCAATGATTATTATCTATGCAATACCTATCGCTATGTATATGTGGATGGGCGGTTTCCGCTCAGTCATCAATGCCAATGTCGTTCAATTTTTCATGGGCGCAATCATTTTGATCGTAACTACAGTTGCCATATACTTAACTGCTAATGGCATCGCGGCAGCTGAAGGGACTACAATTTGGGGTATGTTGCAAGCTCAGCCAGTCGTCAACAGTCTTGCTTATCCAGTTGACGCCGCTAAGAATTCAACCAGCTTTTTCGCTTATGTCTCATTATCTTTCCCACTGATTGTTATGCTTGGTCTGGTACCAGGTTGGGCAGCCGCAGAAGATTTTTGGTTAAAAGCGCAATCTGCTAGGTCTACCAAGGAAGCTCGTCGTGGCGGATTATACAGCATCGTTTTCAATACCTTTATTATCGTTTTACCTGCTGCAATTATTGGGGTTTTAGGGCTAATTGTGTTCCCTCCAGAAACCACTGACGGTGTCGTAACTGCCGCAGCAGCGCTGGGAGATAAAGGTGCTTACAACATAATATCAGCATATATCAATAATTATATGCCCCCTTTGCTTAAAGGACTCCTGATTTTCCTATTGTCCGCTCATACGATGTCTACGGTCGCCAATTATAGTAATATCACGGCCATGAACCTGTCGTATGATGTTTTACAACCTTTGATTTATAAGAAAAGAAATTGGTCTGATGAGAAAATCGTTAAGTGGTCTCGCTTAGTGACAGTGTTCATGATCGGAATTAACATTCTTCTAGCCTTACTCTATAACAGTCCGGTCGTGGGAGCGACTCTCAATGATGCTTACTTCTTGTCGTCTGGTTTGCTGACGGCTGGTATTTCCGTAATGCTTTATGTGTTATGGTGGAAGCGTGCTACCTTGTTAGGTGTAATGTTAGGTGGATTATTCGGTGTAATTGGAACCTTCACATTCTTTGTTCTAGAATACAAGGTATGGGAATTCTCTTACAACACGCCAGTTTGGGACTGGGTATTCGGTCCAGGAGCTATGGCAAACTCCTACTTGGGTTACTGTGTCGTCGGTTTGGTTTGCGGTATTGCTGGTGTACTCATCGGTACCTACGCATCCCCACCTCCATCTAAGGAACTACTAGCCGCCATCTCAGATCATCCAATTGATGATAATGAAGAATTCTTTGCTAACATTCACAATTAATATCATCGGGAGATTTTGACTAGTAAGATGAAAAAAATGGCTAAGGAATTATTCCTTAGCCATTTTTCACAATATTTAGTGAAGAAGTTGTAATTCTTTTAGTATGTCGATATAATTTCTTAGACGCCCACAAGTTCACTAGATTAGTTCAATCTCTATTTGGGAGGAGTTTAAAATGCTAACAGCGGAATTTTCAAGATTTGTACTTATTCCTTTATTTGTACTTAATATGGGGGCAATAATTGTTACCTTGCAATTAAAAAAGAAGATCAAACCTGAATTCCATGGAAACCTTAATAAACTTTTTGTTGTAGAAAATATAATTGGATTGGGCTGTTCGATAGCCTTAGGTTATATTGCTTTTTTTGTTAATTAAGTGGCTGTATTCTGTTCTTCAGACGGAAAGTATTTTCGTATTAAACGACTCGCTTTACTCTGGCTGATGTCTAAGGATTTGGCGACCTCATAGGAGCTTCCCAACTCTTTATAGGCTTGTAAGATCAGGTTTTTTTCCACATCACTAATGGCATCATCAAGAGATTGAGGACGAGCGGAGAGCATGGGAATTATACTGGAAGAGAGTCTCTCTGCGTAGTTAAAGGATACAGGCAAGTCACATTCATCAATGATCGATGCTTGAGTTACAACGGTTAAACGTTCAATAACGTTTTCTAGCTCTCGAACATTACCAGGCCAAGGATATTCCAGGAATAGTTCATAGCACCTCGGGCTAAAATCGTGTTCAAACTTA
Organism: uncultured Desulfosporosinus sp.; assembly: GCA_927405585.1. Lineage (GTDB taxonomy): Bacteria > Bacillota > Desulfitobacteriia > Desulfitobacteriales > Desulfitobacteriaceae > Desulfosporosinus. Next base: position 8,416 of record CAKMJS010000081.1, on the reverse strand, counting down.
TATTTCTTATTAAATTTTGCCAAGATATATTGAGTTAAAGGGATAATTTCTTCTTTTCTTTCTCTTAAGGGTGGAAGCATAAGTTCGAAAATATTTAGACGATAATATAGATCTTCCCTAAAAGCACCGGTCTTGATCATGCTTTGTAAGTCACGGTTCGTTGCAGCAATGATTCTGCAATTGACTTGCTGAATTTCACGGCCTCCCACTTTAAAGTATTGATTTTCATGGAGAACTTGCAAAAGCTTCGCTTGCATCCGCGGAGAAAGTTCGCCGATTTCATCTAAGAAGAGAGTGCCGTCTTTAGCTAACTCGATCAGTCCAATGTTCCCCTTGATATTTGCCCCAGTAAAAGCTCCTTTTGAGTAGCCAAACATTTCGGCTTCCATGAGTTCTGAAGGAATGGAAGCACAGTTCACAGTTATAAACGGGCCATCCTTGTGGGGGCTGTTATTGTGAATATATTTAGCCATATGGCCTTTACCAGAACCGGATTCGCCCAGAAGAAGAACCGTTGAATCGACTGCTGCTATACGCCCGACGAGCTTTAGTAAGGCTTCCATTTTGGGACTTTTGCAGATAAAGTCGGGGATGTCGGTTTCTTTCCTACGAAGAACCTCGACCTCCATTTGATATCGTTTTAATAACTGGACACTCTTATCTAACTCATGTTTTATTCCTTCTGACTCTGTAACATCTCTGGAGTTTTCGATAATCAGTTCAATGTTACCCTCCGAGTCAAAGACCGGGGTTGCTGTTGTGAGCAAAGTCTTTCCCGTACAGGTTTTTTGTTCAAGGGTTATGCTCATTTTTTTGTCAATAGCTATGGGGCTAACGCGAGGGCCCCAATACTTTTTTTCTGATATTTCCCTAGATTTTTTACCAATGATTTCTGAAGCTTTAACACCATAATGCTTTTCACAAACATTATTTACATATATGACAATTCCCAGCGCATTGGTAACATAGATTTCATCGTGGGAGTTGTCGAGTATTTTTTTCATAGTTTCAAAATCAAGAGCTGATTCTCCAGAAGTTTCTAAATCCATAGTCCCATACCCCCTAATTTGACGTGGCATTCCATGGCTAGTTGTATATTCACCTTATATTCTATGCCATATAAGGATATCCATCAATTCTTTTATAATATTTCGTCTTATTGATTAAATTTCCTTCTATAATTCGCTAATTCACAAAATATATGTTGTAAATTACTAATTTCTGTCGTTTTATGCTTTCATTAAATAAGATCAGTTTATACGGCATTAAGTTTAGGATATACTTAAGTATGACCTATACGAAGTGCTCTACTCACTATTGACAGAGACCTTAATGGCAACATAAAAATCGACAAAAGACGTTTGATATAATGGTTGGGGGTCTGGCCAAATGCACCAGGACAAAGAAAGTTCTCTCGTTTTCTCGAATGATATGATATCTGATGCACAGAACATAGTGATCACTAATCGAGTTGCCGAGGACTTTTTGCAGAACCAGTATTTGAAGAAAAATTTAGATATAAAATCTTTGTGGGTACTAGGGGTCGGAACCATCATGGCTGGCCCGTTTATAGGTTGGAATCGGGGATTGGGCGAAGCAGGTCCACTCGTCGTATTACTAGCACTGATTATTCTTTCTTTGTACTATTTTGTATTTTTTTTAATCACATCCAAATTATCCGTACTATTTCCTTACATCGGGGGACCCTATGCGTATGTTAGACAAGGATTAGGAGCTTTTTGGGCTTATTGGGCCGGGGTTCTGACTTGTTTTGAATTTATTGGTGGTACCGCGGTTGTTTTAGCAGTGTTTAGGAACTATCTAACGTTTATAAACAGTGAATACTCCACATTATTGTATGTAGGTATATTTACCTTACTCTTAATTAATCTGCAGTTTTTCAGTGCTCGAATCATGACATTTGTTCATTACTGCATTACTTGTTGTGCGCTTGGTGTACTGATTATTTTCTTTTTAGGAACTTATGAAACTGTACAAAGTACTAATCTGTTTATTGCAACATCTTTTAGTTGGCAAGGAATATTATATGCACTTCCATTTGTTTCTTTGTTTTTCCTAGGCTTGGAAAATATAACAATGACAGCAGAAGAAGTCAGATACCCCGAACGGAGCATGCCTTATGGGCTATACATAGGCTTTTTGACGGCAGTAGTTATTAGTTTTAGTATCTGGTATTTTGCTGTGGGTTCGGTTAATTGGCAGTTATTAAAAACAAGCGAATTTCCTTTGCTATTTACGCTGGCACATGTTCAAAGTGAGGATAGAGTACTGTTAAGCATCTTCACCGTTATGGGCTCAGTCGGATTTATAGCTGCGCTACAAGGGTTTATTAACGGTTATTCCAGACAGGTTTATGCATTGTCTAGGGGAGGATATTTCCCATCTTTTTTAAGTAAACTGCATCCCACTAGGAAGTCTTATTATTATGCGATTATTATTCCAGGGGCAATTAGTCTAGCTCTGCCCTACTTGGTGAGCCTTGATTTGCTAATCGTTGGTGCGTTCTATTCAGCTGTATGTGTTCATCTGCTAGTAATTATTTCGTTTATTATAATTCGTAATTCAGAGCCGGAATTTTTTTACTCATATAAACGGATTTCTTACACCTGCCTGTTATATTTGACTGTAGTCATATTGATGAGTATTTTGTTTGGATTAGTAGATAATTATTTATTTCAAAATTGGAAAATAATAGTTTTTATATTAACTATATTCAGTCTCAACTATTTCATATGGGGTGTTAAGAATATTCGGCATGAGGCACCTGAAGAAGCGGCAGCTGCATTAAAAATGAGAAGAAACAGAATACGTTTTCTTAAATAAAAGTTATTTCTGAGTATTTTAAGGAGTAGAAAATGGAAACAAAGAACCAATTTGAAAGTCAAATTGAAAAGGATATCTATGACTTAAACCGTTTAGGATATGCTCAGGAGCTTTACCGCACTATTGGTGGATTTTCCAATTTTGCGATTACTTTTTCAGTGATCTCAATTTTAAGTGGTTTACTGTTTCTTTATGGTGATGGGCAACAATTAGCTGGGCATTGGAATGTTTGGACATGGGGTGTAGTATGTTTCTTTCAGATTATTTTAGCACTGGCACTTGGCGAAATCGCATCGATTTATCCCTTAGCAGGAGGGGTGTATAAATGGACAGAGCTGCTGAGTAATAACCGGAGTATGGGGACCGTTTGTGGATATTTTTCTATCATAGGATGGATTGCCTGTACTGCCGGTATAGAATTTGGGATGGGGATATTTCTGACTTATTATTTGGATTTAGATTATAAGAATCCGTGGATTATATTGGGAATGACTGGAATAATCATATTGTTGCACAGTTTAATAAATATCTATGGCATTCGTATTGTGACCTGGTTCAATGATTTTAGTGTTAATGTCCATATCATCGGAGTGGTAATCTTAGTCAGTTTATTACTGATTTTTGGACAAAAGAATACGGCAAGTAATACTTTTTTGATAATCGATAAACTAAATGGGAGTCTAGTTGCCCAATTTGCCCAGCCACTGCTTATGTCCGCGTGGACTCTTATGGCTTTTGATGCTGCAGCTAGTGTTTCAGAAGAAAGTATTAATCCCTCAAAGGTTGTACCTTGGGGGATGTTTTATGCTGTCGTGGTTTCTGCATTTCTTGGTGTGATCCTGTTGATTAGTCTTAATTTAGCTTTGCCAGATCTAAACCAGCCTGTTGATCCCGAAATGCCGTTATCACTTTATGTCATCAGGCATACAACAGGCCCTACCATTTATAAATTTATTATGGGTTTTATCCTGATGGCTCAGTTTGCAGCTGGGCTCTCTTCTCAAACAGTACTAATTCGTATTCTTTATTCTTTTTCTCGAGATGATGGATTACCTTTATCTAAACTTTGGAGGCGCGTTTCTTCAAGATATGATACTCCCATCTATAGCGTGTTTTTAGCTGGAACTCTAACCTTTTTATTAAGCCTTTTGACACGAAACCTATATTTTATTACATCACTTAGTACCATGGGCATGTATTTATCGTATGTTATAACGCTTGGGGCGGCAATCTGGGGCCATCAAAAAATCAAAGAAAACTTCGGAGCTTTTTATCTTGGTAAGTTTGGGACTAGTATCCGACTAATAAGTTTTACTTGGGCACTATTTATTGTGGGATTTATAATTTTCCTCTCTTTTGTGAAGACGGAAAGACTATTATGGTTTTAACAATATGAGAATTAAACAATCATTGTGGCATTATAGCTAGTCTTGCGAGATGAAAGGCGTGGGTTTAAAATGAGTATAGGAGAGAAATGCTTGAATCATAATGAGCTTAAATTTGATCAGATTATTGCCTTGGAAAAAATAGCTGAACACGTTGAATTACAGAGTCATTATCTATATAGTCATACTAAAGTTTCTATTTTCAGTAACGATCGAGAAGATAATCTAGGTTTGAAGGACAGTATAGATTTTACTGAAGAAATAACTATTCCAATCTACCTCGGAATAAATAATAAGGTAGGGACAGTAACCCTTGAGGGCAAAAAAACATTAGCGGAGAATTACCTTGAAGAGTTAGGGCAGTTTTATACAGGGAGGCCTCATTCCTATTTTCCAGTGAATGATCTAGTTCCCGATGGATTTTTAATCATTAACAGTGTAGGAGAGCTAGTGTGTACCAATTATACCGCTGACAGCATCTTATTTAGGCTAGGTTTTAATGAGTTGTCTCTTAGTGAACTGGTTGTGGCACTAAGTTTTAGTCAGGAAGACATTGTTAGCTACCTTAGCCAACCTGTTTTTCTGGCACTGAACCTGTCCATCGAACAATTTGATATCATATTAATAATAAATCCACTTTTTGCCGAAAAGAAGTTTGTTGGTGCTCTGGCTATTATTTCAGACAGAAGTTCGGTAAAAAGGATAGAAAAAGAACTCATGGAAAAACATACTGTAATAAAGGAAATTCACCATCGTGTAAAGAACAATCTACAGACCATTACTAGTTTGTTGCGTTTACAAATGAGACGAACCAACTCAAAAGTTGTGGAAAAGATCCTGAACCAAAGTATTAACCGAATTTTAAGCATCGCACTTATCCATGAAGCTCTTTCCAAAGAGAACTTTGAAGTAGTCAACATTAAGCAAACTAGCTATAATATTTTACAAACAGTTTTATCGAATATGGTAGATCCAAATCAAAATATTACCGGTGAAATATCAGGGACTGAGGTATTCCTTCCTGCAACTGTAGCTAGCAATGTCTCCCTTTGTATTACAGAATTGATTCAAAACGCCTTAGAACATGCTTTCATCTCACGGTCCGAAGGCAACATCCGGGTGACTGTAAGCAGAGAACAAGACGAGGTTTTCATTACTGTTGAGGATAACGGAATAGGGATCTCTTCTAACAAAGGTCAAAATGGCGGGCAATTAGGGACGAAGATCGTTGAGAATATTATCCAACGCAAGCTGAAAGGGGAATTTTCATTAGAAAGCAATCGCTACGGAACAAAGGCTTGCGTGAGGTTTCCTAGTTCATGTCATGAGGAGGATGAGAGATGAAACAATTGAGGATCATACTGGCGGATGATGAACCTATTACGCTATTAGATATCAAAGAAATACTTACTGAAGAAGGGTTTATCGTAATAGGAGAATGTGAAGACGGTCTTAGTGCAGTAAACCTGGCCAAAGTACTTAAGCCTGACTTAGTGATCTTAGATATTAAAATGCCAGTGCTGAATGGAATTGAGGCTGCCAAAATACTATGTCAGGAGCGAATAGCTCCAGTGTTACTCTTATCTGCCTACAGTAGTGATGAATTTATTAATCAGGCCGGGTCAGCTGGGGTATTGGCATACTTGATTAAACCGGTTACCAAAAACTGTTTAATTGCTGCCTGTAAAATAGCATTAAAACGAGCTGAGGAATTTAATGTCTTAAGAGATGAAAATTTAAGTCTTCAGGATGCTTTAGAAACCAGAAAAGTTATTGAACGTGCCAAAGGAATTCTAGAGAAGAAATATTTATTGAGTGAGGAGAAAGCCTTCAAAAAAATTAGACAAATAAGTATGGAACAAAATAAATCTATGAAGGATGTAGCAAAGGCAATTATTCTAAGTTTATCATAATCGTTGGAGGCTATTCTGTCTATGAGTAAGGCCCTGACAAAGTCGAATCGAAACGAGCCTGCATCAATAGGTTGGTTTTGATTAACTGATGAATGCAAAAAGGGCAAAAAGTACCTGACGTCTTGCTGTTTGGGTTGACGCGTTTTTAAAAGTATGCTATATTAATCTTAAATTTATTGATAATTCAAATACTTTGAAATGAAATAAATATCAGAAATAATGTCGTTTCTGACGAGGGCGCTGAAGTCCTCACAACACGGTCAATATTTGACCGTGTTGTGAGGACTTTTTTTATTAAGGGAGGTGAGTTAGGTCTAGGACTAAAAGGATAAAAATAGAGGAGGTATATCATGGCACAGATTGGCAATTATATTCTCTACATCATTATGGCCTGCGCAGTGGCAGGTGCGTTAGCATCCATTCTCAAAGAAGAATCAGCGTTGGGTAAAGAATTTTTGGAAGGTTTATATTCTATCGGACCTATTTTTGTTCCGGTAGCTGGCATCATGGCGTCCATTCCCTATCTGTCTCTTTTTGTAGAAACCGTTTTTGGGCCTATTTTTGGTGCCATTGGCGCAGATCCTGCCATCGCTGCCACAACCTTTATTGCCGTTGACATGGGCGGTTATCAATTGGCAGACGCATTAGCTTCATCCCGTGAAAGCTGGATTATGGCGATGACCACTGGCTACATGGCGGGAGCGACCATTGTTTTCAGTATACCTGTCGGCTTAGCTATGCTGGAGAAAAAAGATCATAAATATATGGCGCTAGGGGTAATGTCTGGGATTCTGACTGTGCCTATCGGTGTATTTATTACCAGTGCTATTCTGGCTCTTACCAATACAAAAGTTCGTGATATCATCACCACAGATGGGGAATCCACATATCAATTGGCTTTAAGCTTCGGTACAATTTTTGCTAATCTGGTGCCATTGATCGTCATTTGCGGGGCAATTGCGATTGGATTACGATTAATTCCTGAGAAAATGATCAAAGGGTTCATGTTCTTCGGCAAATCCATGGACACTGGGATTAAACTAGTTCTCGTGTTTTCCATCGTCGAATACTTCACAGGCGGCTTTTCTACGATATTAGGGGGCTGGGGATTCGATCCGATTATTGCCGACGCGGACGATCAATTCCGTGCTTTAGAGATCGCGGGCTACATTGGGGTTATGTTAGCTGGAGCATTTCCCATGGTTTATCTCATTAAGAAATATTTAGCGAAGCCACTGGAAGCTATCGGGAGCAGATTCGGTTTCAGTTCTATAGGTAGCGCTGGGATTCTTGCCGCAGCTGCCAACATTCTGGCCTTATTCAGGATCATCAAGGATATGCCGGCTGCGGATAAGGTAAAATGTATTGCTTTTGCAGTCTGCGCCGCGTTCTTATTTGGCGACCACTTGGCCTTCACTGCAAATTTCCAGCCAACTATGATCTTGCCGGTAATGATTGGTAAACTCAGCGCTGGGCTAATTGCTGTGGGACTTGCCATTTGGCTTGCTGTACCGGAAGCGATTAAATTAGAAGTAGAAGATAAACTGGTTGAGTCACAGAACAATAATTGTCAGGTAGAAAATAAACAATAGCAAACCCGTTCAGCAAAAATTGAACATCGGTCAATGAAAGCAGAGTGTGCAATTCTAACTTCCTTAAAGGATTGGGAACTTGTAAGTAGACAAAGATATCGGTATAGTGCTCCGAGATATTCTGAGCACTATACCAGTTTAAGTTTTCCGAATAATTGAGTGAAATATGATTCGTAGAAGTCAAATGTGACTTACAGACAAACCTCGTGTTGACTTTTTTACAGGGTGTCATTGGATTAATAAGTTACCAGTGCAATGGCATGATTTTTGCATTACTATATTCCTTCAGGATAGTAGATGAGGAGTCCAAGAGGCTTATGGATACGAAAATTCCAATTGGAGCTCCATTTTTTCTTTCAGACTTTCTTAATATAAAATTGTCGAATAAATGAAAATCTCTGTATCTATAACAAAATGTATTTAATTTTACAATTTGGGAATACAGCAGTTGACACAACTGCTTTTCAGTTATAGTTTAAACTAAAGCGATCTAATTTTTGGTCGCTGAGTTGAAACGATGTATTCCAAGGTGATATTTGAATGAATGAAAGGAGACTAACAAGATGGCTATAAGAGATGATCTGGTTGCGCTAGGAATGGTCGAAACCCGAGGAATAGTAGGAGCAATCGAGGCAGCCGATGCAATGGTCAAAGCAGCGAATGTGACGTTAATCGGCAAAGT